>CAZYXN010000001.1:0-64679 GCA_964651105.1 uncultured Muribaculum sp.
TATTGTAGCTACCGAAAGCGGCATACTTCATGAGATGCAGAAGAAATGTCCGGATAAAATATTTATTCCGGCTCCTCCCAATGATTCCACATGCGCTTGCAACGACTGCAAATATATGAAGATGAACACTATGGCGAAATTGCTTGATTGTCTTAAAAATGAGACTCCGGAAATACATGTTGATCCGGAAATAGCTGAAAAGGCTCGTCGTCCTATCGAGAGAATGCTTGAAATAAGTGCTAAAATAAAGTAAATAATATAAATCATGGAATACAATCATAGAGAGATAGAATCTCGCTGGCAACAATATTGGAAAGAGAATAAGATCTATAAAGCGGAAATCGATAATAACCGTCCTAAATACTATGTGCTTGACATGTTTCCTTATCCTTCGGGAGCAGGTCTTCATGTAGGTCATCCTCTCGGTTATATAGCAAGTGATATTTTTTCACGTTTTAAACGTCTGAACGGATTCAATGTGCTTCATCCTATGGGCTATGACGCTTATGGGTTGCCTGCCGAACAGTATGCTATCCAGACAGGCCAGCATCCTGAAAAGACCACAATGGAAAATGTGGCCCGTTATCGCAGTCAGCTTGATAAAATAGGTTTCTGCTATGACTGGGATCGTGAGCTTAAAACTTGCGAACCTGAATATTACAAGTGGACTCAATGGGCGTTTATGCAGATGTTCAACAGTTATTATAACACTGAATTACAGAAAGCGCGTCCTATAAGTGAACTTGTAAATCATTTTGAAAAATCGGGAAGCAAGGATATTCATGCCGCCTGCGGAAAAGATCTTGATTTTACGGCTGAGCAATGGAAATCCTATAATGAGAAGGAGAAGAGTGATATCTTGATGAATTATCGCATAGCTTATCTTGGAAACACGATGGTAAACTGGTGTCCGAAGCTCGGAACCGTTCTTGCCAATGATGAGGTGAGCGAGGGCGTGTCGATTCGCGGAGGATATCCGGTAGAGCAAAAATTGATGTATCAGTGGTGTCTTAGGGTTTCGGCTTATGCCCAGCGTCTTCTTGACGGTCTGGAAAGAATAGACTGGACCGACTCGCTGAAAGAGACACAGCGTAACTGGATAGGACGTTCTGAAGGAGCTGAGATGCGTTTCCCCATAGCCGGCAGCGATGTGGAACTTGAAATATTCACAACACGCGCGGATACTGTATTCGGCGTTACGTTTATGGTGCTTGCTCCTGAAAGCATGTATGTCGACATGATCACGACTCCTGAACAGCGTGAGGCCGTAAATGCATATCTTGACGAAGTCAAGCACAAAACAGAACGTGAACGCATGATAGAAAAAACTGTTTCAGGAGTATTTACCGGAGCATATGCTGTCAATCCTCTTACAGGAAAAAACATACCTGTATGGGTCAGTGATTATGTGCTTGCCGGATATGGCACAGGAGCCATTATGGCTGTACCGGCTCATGACAGTCGTGACTATGCGTTTGCAAAACATTTTAATCTTCCTATTATCCCTCTTATAGAAGGATGTGACGTAAGTGAAGAAAGTTTTGATGCCAAGTCAGGCAAAATGATTAATTCTCAAAGCTCAGAACTTAATTTGAACGGCATGGAGGTAAAAGATGCCATTGCCGCTACAAAGAAGTTCATAGAAGAGAAAGGAATAGGTAAGGTAAAAGTCAATTATCGTCTACGAGACGCTATTTTCAGTCGTCAGCGTTATTGGGGAGAACCATTCCCTGTATATTACAAGGGTGGAATTCCTTATTTGTTGAGTGAAGACAAACTTCCGCTATTGTTGCCTGAAGTCGATAAATATCTTCCTACAGAGACAGGGGAACCTCCGCTTGGACGCGCTAAAAACTGGACAACTGATGATGGATATCAGCTTGAATTGAACACCATGCCGGGGTTTGCCGGTTCATCTGCCTACTATCTTCGTTACATGGATCCGCGTAATAACGAGGCTTTGGTATCGAAAGAAGCAAATGAATACTGGCAGGATGTCGATCTTTATATAGGTGGTACCGAACATGCCACAGGACACTTGATTTATAGTCGTTTCTGGAATAAGTTCCTTTATGATTTAGGATTGGTGGTCAAGGATGAGCCGTTCAGGAAACTTATCAATCAGGGAATGATTCAGGGCCGTTCTAATTTTGTATACAGAATTAAGGATACAAATACATTTGTATCCTATGGATTGAAAGATCAGTATGATGTCACACCTATTCATGTGGATGTGAATATAGTGAGCAATGATATATTGGATATAGACAAATTCCGCGCATGGCGTCCTGAATTCAAAGATGCTGAATTTATTCTTGACAATGGTAAATATGAATGCGGATATGCAGTGGAGAAAATGTCAAAATCCATGTTCAATGTAGTCAATCCGGATGATATTGTCGAACGCTATGGAGCAGACACTCTGCGTCTTTACGAGATGTTCCTCGGCCCGCTGGAACAGAGCAAGCCATGGGATACTAACGGTATTGACGGTGTAAACCGCTTTTTAAAGCGCTTATGGGGACTTTTCTATAAAGGTGACGAATTCCTTGTCACCGATGGAGAACCAACAAAGGAAGAACTTAAATCGCTTCATAAGCTTATAAAGAAAGTGACTTGGGATATTGAGAATTTCTCATTCAATACTTCTATTGCCGCTTTTATGATATGCGTGAATGAACTTAACACTCTTAAGTGTCATAACCGTCAGATATTGTCGCAACTCATAGTATTGCTTGCTCCGTTTGCTCCTCATATAACTGAAGAATTGTGGCATGCGCTTGGAAACGATGATACTATCTTTAATGCCTCATGGCCTGTGTTTAACGAGGATTATCTTAAAGAGTCCATGGTGACTATGGCAGTGTCATTCAATGGTAAAGCCCGTTTCAATATTGAAGTGCCTGTCGATATGCCACGTGAAGAGATTGAAAAAACAGCTCTTGAAAATGAAGGAGCGGCTAAATGGCTCGATGGAAAGACTGTGAAAAAAATAATAGTAGTTCCTGGCAAAATTGTCAATGTCGTAGTAGGATAAGAACAGTTTTATCGTTCTGTTATATTATAAAGATAGATTCAACTTCTTGGAAAGTTGAATCTATCTTTTATTATGGTCACTCTGTTACTGAAAAATGATATTTTGTAATTATGGAACGTGCTATTTAATATTTTTTAGATGTTTTATAAGTTAAAAAGCAGCAAATAGGTGACAAAATCAAATTGTTTTATTATTTTTGTCAAAAAAACAATAAATAATGTTGTTTTACGTAAATAATGTTATAACAGGAATGTTACATTGATATATAATAGCTAATGGAGAAACTTACACAATTAAAGTATCTGTTTGCTTTTGTTGCTATAACAGGGCTGGTTTTGACCAACAACTATGCATCTGCAGCACAAAGTAATATAGAAATTACCCCCCCCCGATTCTAAAAATGCTGATAATCATATAGTTATAACGGGACGTGTTGTTGATGACAGTAATGAACCATTGATGGGTGTTACTGTGCGTCAGGGGAAAAACGGTCCTATTACAGCTACAAATATTGACGGAAAATATTCAATTACTCTGTCAAATAAAGCTTCCCAGTCACTGACATTCACTTATGTTGGTATGAAGTCCCTGACCGAACAGATTAACGGTCGGACTAATATTAATGTAACGCTTGAATTCAATGCGGTGGCTCTTGACGATGTTGTAGTTGTAGGCACTTACGGTACAGTGCAAAAACGTGAGGATTTAGTCGGGAGTATGTATCAGGTAAATTCTGAAGATCTCTTAAACTTGCCTCAACAACGTATAGACGCGATGCTTGATGGTTTGATACCTGGTTTGACCGTAGGGCCTAATTCAGATTCTCCCGATAGTCCGCGTATGCGTTATAATACCCGTATAAGGGGTGAATCATCGTTAAGCGCGTCAAACGAGCCTTTGTGGGTCATTGACGGTGTTCCTATCTACACAGGCGGTCACACAAGTATAATACCCGGCATGAACGTGTCGGTAAGTCCGCTATCATTCTTAAATCCCGATGACATTCAATCAATGACCGTGCTGAAGGATGCCAGCACCACCGCCATATATGGCGCCGATGGCTCCAACGGTGTCATACTTGTAACTACCAAGCGTGGCCAGGAGGGTAAAGTGCAAACAAGCCTGAACCTGCAGTACGGTATAGAAAAGATCGATAAGAGCACAAAATTCAAAGTTTTGAATGCCGCTCAATATATGGAGCTTGCTAAAGAGTCTTATCTAAACGGAGGTAATGACATGCGGTATTTTCCATATACCGATAATGATATGAATAGTTACTCTACTACCGATACTGACTGGGCTGATGTGTTCTATGATACCGGCAATACTTTTCAGGTTAATCTGTCATTAAGAGGCGGTACTGATAAGACCAAATTCTATACATCCGGTTCATATTATGACAATACCGGTACTGTTAAGGGCAACAAGCAGCAACGTTTCAGCGTACGTACCAACAATGATTTCAAGTTCTTGAACAAATTCACGGCATCCGTAGGTTTGCAGGCTTCATATAATAATAATGACATGTTCAATCCCGGACATGACTATTATCAGGAACTGCCTATTTTCACTCCTTATAATGCCGATGGTTCCATGCGTTTGTATAACACAATAATATTAGGCAGCAATCCTGACGGCACGCCAAAGTGGGTCACAAACCGGTATCTCAACAGTGTTGCTGAACGCGAGGAGAATATAGATAATCAAAAGGCTTGGTATCTTACCGGTAACTTCCAGCTTAGTTGGGATATCATGCAGGGATTGTCTTATACCGGCCAGTTTGGTCTCGATTACCAGTCAAGACGATCGGAGGAATATAATTCACGTGCTAACTGGACAGGTATGAGTGTGTCGGAAGGCCCTTACGGATATTCTTCGCGTCAGACATTTGAAGCTGTTAACTGGACTACCATACATCGTGTTAACTTTTTACGTACATTTAATGAAAAGCATAAAGTCGAGGCCCTCTTCGGTTTCGAGGCAGGTTCACGCGATTATACCACTGTAGGCGCTACCGGTAAAGGATTTATCAATGATAATGTTCAGGATGTCACGTATGCTAATGAACGGTTGGGTTCCAATTCAAGCAACCGTGTACGAAAGATGTCATTGATAGGACAGATCAGCTACTCATTTGACCGCCGATATTATATAATAGCCAATGGGCGACGCGACGGTAATTCCGATTTCGGTAGCGATGTGCGTTGGGCTCAATTCGGTTCAGTGGGTCTGTCTTGGAATATCCATAATGAAAAGTGGTATCCGTGGCAGTGGATGGATGTGTGCAAACTTTCATGCTCATATGGTGTGGACGGTAACTCCCGTCTTGGTTCACAGCAAGCGCTTGGCCTTTACTCTTATGGAAGTTCTTATTCCTATGGCGGCGAAATAGGCGGCGTGCAGTCAGGAGTGGCCAACAGCAAGTTAAGTTGGGAAACCACATACAAAAAAAATCTGAAGCTGCGTTTGCGTTTCCTGGAACGTTTTGAAATTGAAATGGAGTATTATCATAATCAAACCAAGAATCTTCTTACCAATCTCGATACTTCCCGCACTACGGGCGACACACGAGTATATCGTAATGTAGGTGAAATATTAAACGAGGGATATGAAGTAACGATAACTACTGATAATATTCTGCCGTCGCACAATGGCGGGTTCAGCTGGACTACTACATTCAATCTTTCACATAATCAGAACAAACTTCTGAAGCTATACAATGGTATTCAGAAAAATATGGGTACCGGTACTACTACATGGAAAGAGGGATATGACACAAGCACGTGGTTTCTCGTAAGATGGGCCGGCGTAGACCCACGTAACGGCGCTCCAATGTGGTATGACAAGAATGGCAATATCACTCACACATTCAGTTCCGCTGACCGTGTTACCTATGGAAGTCCTTCTCCTGACTTTACAGGTGGTATGACCAATACGTTCAATTACAAAGGATTTTCTTTGCGTGTGATGCTTAATTACACTTTTGGAGGATATGCTATGTCGTCATTCGGCAGTCGCTCCAATTATGACGGCTACAATATAAGATCCCAGAATCAGTCGGTCAATCAGCTTGACCGTTGGCAGAAACCGGGTGATTTGGCTGTCAATCCCAAGCCTATATGGGATGTATCGACTCAATCCGGTATGAATTCAACGCGTTTCCTATATCGTAAGGATTGCATACGTCTTCACAACATCGTGTTGACATATCAGATTCCTCAGAAATTTATTCAGCGCATAGGAATTAAAAATGCATCTGTATCATTCATTGGCGATAATCTGTATACATGGACTCCCGATCAAAAGAGTGATAAAAATTCTTACAAAACATCTATGAGCGGTTATCCTGTCACAAGGCAGTTCTCATTTTCACTGATGACCACATTTTAAATAATCTGTCATAAAATATAATAAAAAAACAGACTACTGAAATGAAAAAATATATATACATAGCATTCCTGTTGGCAGTTATGACAGGCACATATGGTTGTTCTGATTTTCTGGAGGTAATGCCGAAAGGACGAGTTACTACACCTTCATTCCTGTCGTCGCCTGAGGGTATGAAAGCGGCATTGATTGGTACATACAGTAAATTGTATGTGGTGTATGACGGCGATTTCTTGCGTTATCCCGATGTTGCCGGAAACATGCTTTCGATATTCAATGCAAATGAATCGGCCAGCATGATAAGCCAATATAACTTTACATCCAACGAAGATGAAGAACTTGGTGCTGTCGGTAAAATATGGACAGACACTTATGAGGCTATGGCTAATGCCAATAATATCATACAATATGCTCCTCAGGTCATGGCGGAATATCCGCTTCAGGCTGCTGATATAGAACGCATAATGGGTGAGGCTTTATTTATCAGGGCTTTGTGTCATCTTGATGTGTGTCTGTGTTATGCGCAGCCTTATAATTATACCGAGGATGCAAGTCACCTTGGCGTACCGGTACTCTATAAGACTCCCGGACCTGATGATAACGAGTCACGCAAAAGTGTTTCCGAAGTCTATACACTTATATGTAATGACCTTATCAGAGCTGAAGAACTGCTTGTTGATAAATCGCCTCGCGGACAATATTATGTTTCTCTTGATGCAGTGAGGGCCCTTCATTCTCGTGTAAGTCTTTATATGGAAAAGTGGCAAGATGCAATCGACTATTCTGATAAGGCGCTTGCAGGCAAAACCCTTACAGGAGGAGACGATTACTACAATATGTACAGAAATCCGAATATAGACAGTGAAGTAATTTTCCGTTTTGACGGAACAGACAAAGGTATCAAACATCGTACATTTTATGCGGAAACAGCAGTTCCTGCCGATACGCTCATAACTCTGTTTGATTCTCGTGACATTCGTCTTCAGGTGCTTTACGATAGGAATACGCTCTATTGCACAAAATATGAAATAGATTTGAACCGTCTCGGTCTGAATCATGGTGACGAGCCTATAGTTGTGAGACTTTCCGAACTTTATCTCAACGCAGCCGAAGCAGCCTGTATGTTGAGTAATTATGAAGCTGCTCGAAGTTATATAAAGCCTATACTTGAACGTGCTGTCGATGCTGATTATGCTAACGATATTCTGACATCCACAAATGATGCTCAATTACTTGAACTTGTTAGAAAAGAACGTGTGAAAGAATTGTGCTTCGAGGGTCATAACTTCTTTGACATCGTAAGGTGGAAAATGGATTTGGTACGTGAAAGCTCTACCACTTCAATAGTAAAACGTATCAATTATCCCAGCGACTATTTTGTGTTGCCTATATCGCGATATGAACTCAACGCTAATCTTAATATGCAACCTAATCCAACTGTAAACAAATAAAATAATGAAAAATAAAAAATATATTAATCATTTATTGCTGTTATCGATAATGACAGTGTGCATAGCTTTTGTTTCATGCTCGGATGATGATGAACCGTATGACCATCCGTTCATACATATTATGGCTGATGGTGGAGCATCAAGTATTGTGGTTAATTCTGACGTTAATAACGTCAATTCCTACAATGTGTATCTCAGTTCACGGGCCATTAACCAAAATGTTGAAGTCAACTATGAAATCATGATTGGCAACGGTCTTCAGGCCGGTCGTGACTTTGAACTTGTGACTCAGGGTAATTCGCTTACTTTTTTACCCGGTATATATGATATGCCGATAAGAATAAGGTGGAAACCTAATCCCGTTGACCCCTCTAAAAATAATACATTGACAATACGGCTCACTGGTAATAATATGGGTTTTACTCTTGGTCTTCCCGGGCCTGACGGCTTACAGCGTGAACTGGTAATAGAAAAAAAGAATCCTTAATAGCATATATTTATAGACTCATAAATATTAAAAAATGCGTAAAAGATTATATTTCAGTATAATCGCCTTGATGGGTGTTATCGGATTACAGACCGTGGTTGCCGGAACCCCACTCAAATATGACGACAAATTAGTCACCGGAAAACTTGAAAACGGTTTGACCTACTACATTTATCCAAATGATAATCCTAAAGGTGAAGCTGTATACAGACTTTTTATAAAAGCAGGGTCAGTTTATGAAACCGAACGTCAGAAAGGTTTGGCTCATTTTTTAGAGCACATGGCTTTTAATGGCAGTAAAAATTTCCCTGCCGACGGTATGGTAAGGTTTCTTGAAAGTAAAGGAGCGAAATTTGGAGCTGATCTTAACGCTCACACTTCATTCAACGAAACCGTATATAAATTGCAATTGCCATCATCCGATCCTGCCATGGTCGATTCAACCATGATGATTCTTGCTGATTGGGCCGCAGGGCTATCAATCGACTCTATCGAGGTAGAAAAGGAACGCGGAGTCATAATGTCGGAATGGCTTTCTAAAAAGGATGCCAAACGCGACGGCAATAATATGCTGCTGATGGCGTTGCTCAATGATTCGCGATATTCACAGCGCATAACCATAGGTGATACGGCAGTAATAAAAAATTGCAAACGCGATGATATAGCTGACTATTATAATAAATGGTATCATCCCTCACTCATGGCCATTGCTATTGTCGGCGATGTTGATTCCAAAGAGGTGGAACGTATCATACACAAACGTTTCAGTAATATATCAGGAGAAAAAACTCCTGACTGGAAACAATATATGATAGACCCTTACGGGAATGACAGCGTGACAATCTTCACTGATGACCGGCTTAACAAGATTGAATTGGATATAGTGCATCTCATGCCGCTTCCTATACCTGTTGTCAATGAAGAGGATTATGAGTCATACTTGTTACGCAGTATTACCAACCGTCTTATTAAGCAAAGATTTAACGATTATTCTTTCTCTAATCCCGCTTATAAAAAAGGTTCTATAAGCCAGTCGTCTTTCCTTAATGCGACCGGTGTATTCATAGAATCGATGGAGTTGGTGCCCGGCAAGATGAAAGAAGGGCTTGAAGACTTTATATCCCATCGTAACCAGATAATGGCTTATGGCTTCACTATCAGGGAGATAGAGCGTGCCAAAAAGGAGCTTTTATCCAATATGCAACGTAGGGTAGATGTGGGGCAATCCTCTCAGTCTATCAAAATAATGGATGAGATATATTCTGATTTTTATGTCGGCAATAAACTTGTTTCCCTGAAAGACGAGCTTGAACTTCTTAAAAAAACGTTGCCGGCCATTGATTCCATGACTATTGCGAGGTCTATTCAGGCGTTGGCTTCAGATAGACATGGCATGCGTGTACTATTGCGCGGCGGCAGTAAAGTGTATGATGAAATAAATGATGACAAGGCTCTTTTGGGACTTATATCAAGCAATTATTCCAAGGACACTCATCCGTATAGCAAAGAAATTAATATAGGGGGACGTATTTGTGAACTCGGAACTCCCGGCAATATCGTAAGTACAAAAGAGATTCCTGAGATTGGAGGTCTCGATATGATGCTGGATAATGGCGCCCGTGTCATATTCCGTCAATCAGATCTGGACAAGAACAAGATATCTATTACAGCACTGCGTAAAGGCGGCATGTATGCTCTCGATTCATTGGAATATTACAGCGGTGTGTTTGCGAGGTCGGTGATTGGATTGTCAGGGGCAGGTGATATGTCACGTGACGCTCTCAATTATTATAAGGCCGGTAATTCGGCAAGCATGATATTGCTTCCCGACAATACCCGTACCGGTATTATAGGATCGGCCTATCTTAAAGATGCTCCCATGATGTTTGATCTCATGTATGCCAAGTGGATGTATCCCCGTTTAGATATGGAGGTATTTAGTCAGACAGTGGAAAAATCCAAGGAGAGCTATCGTACAAAGCAGAAGACTCCCGGTGAAATTTTTGGAGAAGAGGTATCCTATCTGCTTAACGGCAAAAATTATTCAAATGCCGAACTTACCGATTCCATTATAGAAAATTGTGTACGTTCCGAAGATATGATTCCTCTGCACAAGCGTTTCTTTGGTCCGGCGACAGATTATACTTTCGTCATTCTTGCCGATGCTCCTTTTGATTCAATAAAGGGATATATTACCGGCTACATTGGAGCATTGCCCAAGGGAGAAGTAAATACTAAATGGATAACCGGCCGCGAACCGATTTCTTATCGCAACAAGATTTATCACTCTCACACAGGCAATACGCCCAAAGCATCTGTCATGCTTGTATATCAACAGGATTCTTTGCTGGATAGTCAAAACATCATGGCTATCAAGTCAAAAATGCTTCAGAATGCTTTGCGTACAAAATTGCTTGGACGGCTGCGTGAAGAGATGGGAATGATATATAGCGTAGGAGTATCGTCAAGTTCGACATTATATCCCGCTCCATTGTCAAGAACCACTATCTCATTTGCATGCAAACCTGAAGATGTCGATACGCTCTTAGTCGCCACTCGCGAAGAACTAAACAATTTCTATGAGCATCCCGAGCAGTTTGAGGAAACAATACGCGATGTGAAACTCAACCTCATCAAGGAGCACAAGCTTAATCTTCAGAAAAATGCTTTCTGGAGTTCATGGATACGAAATTCGATATTCAATGGTGAGGAAGACTGGAACTATCTGAACAATTATGAGTCTATCGTAGAGAGTATGACAGCGACAGATATAGCCCGATTCGGCAAAGAGTTGCTTGACACTGCTTCTTATACTGAGGCTGTATTATATCCCAGTGAAGAAGTGGCGGCTAACTGATAGACAGAAGATTGAGATTACAACAAAATTAACTTATATTTTTAACTAATTTATTTAACAACGCATGAAAAAGTTTTATTCATGGATGACCGTGGTAGCAGTCGCGCTATCATTAGGTTTTGCTTCTTGCTCTGACAGCAAGGATGAGCCGGCTCCGGAACCGGCAGCTCCCGAATTGCTCACATTTGGTTTTACAGTGACTGATAACCCCGATGTACTTTCGGCTGACTACGTAGGAGTGATTTCTGAAATTGACAAAACTGTCAAAATCACTATGCCGGCGTTTGCTGACAAATCATCTCTTATCGCTTATTTCACTGTAGGCGAGGAAAACAAAGTTCTTGTTAATGGAGTTACACAACAAAGCGGCGTTACAGTCAATGATTTTAACGCTCCCGTTGACTATATTATCTCAAACTCTGACGGTTCTAAAAATGTCAAGTACACTGTCACCATCGAGAAAGCAACTAACTACGAGTGGAGTGAGGTGGCTCGTTATAACCAAATCGTTCCTCGTGGCGGCAATGCGATAATGAAAATTAATCCTGTTGACAATACCCCATATGTGGCATTTATCAATAAGACCGACAACAAGGTTATCGTGATGAAGAATGAAAACGGCACATTTAGCTATGTTGGCTCACAGGAGGGTGAAAGCGGTGTTGTTACCAGTGGACGTATGGACTTCACAATCAGCAATACAGGCACACCTTACTTTATTTATAGCGACGGTTCTATTACCGATCCGGTTAAATCGGCCGCTACTGTAATGTCGTTCAACGGCTCTTCATGGAGCAATGTTGGACAGCCCGGTATTGCCGGATTTGTGCCCAGCAAGGTTCAGATTGGCGCCATCGGTTCCCAGGTTATTGCTCCGATGATTGTCAACGTCAATAATGGCTCATTTAAGAAGAGAGAAGTATATGCCTCAATCTATTCAGGTAACTGGGCAACAAACTCTCTGACTACAGCTGGTATTAATGATGCGGGTGTAGAATGTCTTACTACGACCGATAATGCCGCTTATCTTTATACTATATCATCGACTACCAAGAAGTATTCGGTTGCTGAATACAAGAATGGAGCATGGAGCGCTCTCAGAAGTGAATATCTGGAAGCAGGTGCGACACAAGCTCCGATTGCGATGAGTGAGGCTGCCAGCATTGTAGCAACCAATGACGGAATTGTATATCTTCTTACAGCTGACGATGCCGAAACAGGTAATGTCCAGGATATGAGATTCCGCATCCTCAAGTATAGTTCTGAAACTAAAGAATGGACACTCGTAGGTGGAACAACTATGTCTTCAATAAAAGCAGATGACTATCATATCTCTGCAAAGATTGCTGTTGCTCCTGATGGAACTCCTTTCTTTGTCTATGCTGATTATAAGAATGATAAATTTGTCAAGGTGCAATACTTTGACAACGAAACCAAGCAATGGTCTGAACCTGTTGCTGTTTCGTCGGAAGAATCAGAAAGTGTCAATATTGGCTTCTGCGACAACGGCGAGGCTTATATTACATATGTAGGCGCTGACGACAATATTGTGTTGCTCAAGTATGCTGCCAAGAAATAAAAACTGATTGATATTAAAGAGCGCATATGGGAATTCTTCTCACATGCGCTCTTCTTTTTATTTTGTCGCTATGATTATACCTTTATTGCTTGCCTCGGTCATAACTCTGAACGGAGCAGTACAGACCGAAAACGGTCGTGGAGTCAAGGGTATTTCCGTCTCCAATGGAGACACCATTGTAATAACCGATAAGAAAGGGCACTACTCGCTGCCGGTTATAGAGGATATGAGCGTGTTTCCGATTCTCGACGGAGGATGGAAGATGGTGTCACAATCCAAGGTCGGAAATGTCTCGTTCCCGTTTTATAGTAATGAAAATCCGTGTGGCGACAGGCTTGATTTTGTCGTTGAGCGGAAGCCGGTAGCCAAAAACTTTTCAGTTAATATAATAGGTGATGTGCAGGTGGGCGATTTGCAGGAACTTGACTATGCGGCACGCACGTTATGGCCTGAACTTATGGTTGATTCACTTGTTGGGTTCAACCTGTGGCTCGGAGATCTTGTCAATAATAATCTCACGCTATATCCACGTCTGCGGGCTATGATGGAGATGCTGCCGGCTCCATCCTGGACTATGGTAGGCAATCATGACAGGGATGTGGATTCAATACGTACACGCCAGACTATTTCGTTCGGGCGTGAATTTGGCGCTCCGACTTATGCCTTTACCGAGGGTAATGTGACATTTATTGTGCTTAACAATGTTTATGGTGACGGCGCCCGTTCATATCGCGGGCAACTTGACGATCGGCAATTGCGATTTGTGTCTAATCTTATGAAGATTCTTCCAAAGCACAGACGCATTGTAATAACCGCCCACATCCCATTGGTTCATATGTCCAATCGGGATAAACTTCTGGATATACTCCGTGGCCGTGGTGATGTGCTTGCTTTGACCGGACACATGCATGCCGTGAGTCGCAATTTCCTTTATGGTGATGATGTCACGGTTCACGAGCTGGTAGGTGGCGCTACATGCGGTTTTTGGTGGGTCGGCGAGAAAGACTGGGAGGGTATTCCATCGGCATTGATGCAATGCGGCACTCCAAAAGGTTATTTTCGTATGAATTTCACGCCTCGGGATTACGAATTTTCGTATAAAGCAACTTCTCAGGACGACACGCGTCAAGCTTCTATATGGATTGCCGGTATAGATACGATACAGTCACATATACCGGATCTTAAAGCTTTTGAACGTGGAGAAGTGCTTGTTACTGTGTATGGAGGATGTGACAGCACGCAAGTGGTGGCTAATATAGATGGCGCTCTTGAATTGGAGGGCACTAAGGAAAAAATTATAGATCCAAATGTAGCGCGTATAAGGGAGCTTAATAGCCGAAAGATATATCCTACGCGACACAGTCGCCGTAATCCGTTCAGACATTCGGCAAGTCCTCAGGTATGGCGGCTTAAACTTCCTGTAGAATATCTTGACGGCACTCATCGTATTGATATTGTCGCTACTGACAGGTACGGATTGCGATGTCGTTCTTCACGAGTGTTCAGTTATCCTGATTAGAATTACTGCCAATAGAGATTACTTAAGAGAGTTTTATGGTCAATGAAGGTCAAATTTTTGACTTCCATTGACCATAATTATATTGGCAGTTGGTTTACCATAAGATTTTTTTGCCTCCTTTTATATAAATCTGCCCTTTTAGTGGATTATTGACTTTTCGACCTGTTAAATCATAGATGAGGTTATCATCCTTTTTGTCATCATAGATTGTTATAAGTCCGCTATATTTCTTCAAATCTTCGTCTGAAAAGATGCATACTCCGTCTTTCTCGCATTTAATCAACGTCGTCTCATAATAACTGCAAGTAGGAAGAGGGTAATCAATCATAGAAGCAGCGCCAAAATTGCTGATCATCCCGACTCCTTCTATCCAATAGCCTAAAAAATTATGTCTTTCATTCTCGATAGTTATGATGCGGAAGTCTTTTCCATTGATTGATACTCGTTCATCATTTGCGACTACCAGCATAATATCATCATAATATTCCATATAATCCGGATTCAGTATGGGTCTTGTGTCACCGGTCTTGACATTAAAATCTATTTTGGGATAAAACTTTTTTAAATATTTAAAGTAGTCATAGATAACACCGTCTTTTTCATATACGGCAAAGTAATAATCGTCACGTTCCATATTAAGAGATCTATTACGCACTTTGGCCGCTACAACATTATTTATGATAGTGTCGCCGACAACTGATAATTCATAATATTCATTTTTTTCAGGATCATCAGGATAATAATCAAAATATGTCCATGTTTTTCTTTCTTCATAAACACGAGGAATCGGTGCTGCAGTTTCTCCCATTACCGTAATACTCGTCAGCCACAAAAGAAGTAATATTACTATACGCATAAACATTCTGATTTGCATCAATTATTCTTTAATCAATCGGCATGAGTCAACCAATTCATTATTGACATATAGAGAACCAAGTAAAAATAATGGTATTATTAAGGTCTTTATCATAGGATGATGATATAATTATTGCTATTTTCGCAAAAAATTGAAAATGTTTAAGAAAAACAAATAAAAATAGGGTAAATTTAAATTGTAAGAATATTGGAATAGTTGAATGTGTTGTGATGTAACGGCAATAAACATTGAAATAATACGTTAGAATATAAAAATGTCATGAAGAAAATAGTATTTGCCACTAATAACGCTCATAAGCTTGATGAAGTGCGTGCCATTATAGGCACGGAATATTGTGTGATGGGTCTTCACGATATAGGTTGTGATGAGGATATTCCTGAAACTTCCGACACTCTTGACGGAAATGCCGAGATTAAGGCCCGTTTTGTCAAAGAAAAATACGGTTACGACTGTTTTGCCGATGATACCGGCCTTGAAGTGGAGGCTCTGAATGGCGCTCCCGGCGTGTATTCAGCCCGTTATGCCGGTCCTGGCCACAATTCAGAGGCGAATATGGCTCTTTTGCTTGAGAATATGAAGGATAAAGAGAATAGAAAGGCCCGTTTCAGAACTGTTATATGCCTTATTGAAGGCGATTCCATGAAGAAATTTGAAGGAATTGTCGATGGTGTTATTATAAGGGAGCGTAGAGGAGATAACGGCTTCGGATATGATCCGGTATTTGTTCCTGAAGGTTTTGAACGCACGTTTGCCGAGCTTACTTCTGAAGAAAAAAATGAAATAAGCCATCGCGGACTGGCAACTGCCAAGCTGATTGATTATTTTCATCACAAGAATTAGTAAGTTGATTGATATCTTATTTATGATGAAAAGAATACTGTCGACCATCCTATCGTTTTTCATTGTGACCGTTGCTTTCTGTCAAGGTACCGGCTCTTGGAAAATATACAGTAACTATAGTGCGAATTATCCGCAAAAGGTAATAGACACCAAGAATATAGTATATTATCTATCAGGAGGCTATGTATATGCATATGATAAAAATAGCGGTGAGACCATAGGATATAATTACGGTAATGGATTAAGCGATGTTAATGTGATTGACATTCATCGTAATTATGACCGTGACTATGTGATGCTGTTTTATCAATCAGGAAATATTGATTTGATATATGACAATGGGGATATAGTTAATCTTGGAGATATAGTTTCAGCTTCTTCTGTTACCAATAAGTCTCTCAATGATGTGGTTTTTTCAGGAGATGACGCTTATGTGGCTACCGGATTCGGCATAGTAAAATTCGATACATCAAATTATGTAGTGAGGGAATCGGGTATTTTCAATCGAAATGTGAATAATGTGGCTATTGCAGGAGACAAGCTTGTCATTCTAATGAATGATAATTTTTATTATTCACCTCTTGAAGGGCGGCATAACACACTTGAATCGTTTACTTCTTTGGGAGATGTCGGAAAAATCAAAGAGTTGGAAGCGATATCCGATAATAAATTTCTTTACACCAGTGATTCCGAACTTGAGGGAATCATGACTGTCGACTATCAGAATAATTCGATTGTAAAAGACTATATATACCTTTATTTTAATCCTACAATTAACCGGCAGGGTGATAAATGGGTCATCGGGAATAATTCCAATTATGTTATCGTTGACTCGGACGGCAACACTTCGCGTTATGATGTGCCGGAAAATATAAAGAAAAAAGGGTATGAAGACTGTCTGCGGTATAATTCTGAAATTGCCGACGGCAGCATGTGGTTCATCAATCCCGATGGATTAGGTCATTATGATAATTCGACAGGTAAGATTGACCAGACTGAAATACGTCCAATGAGCACATACTTCAATCTCGGTGTATGGAGTATTGTCCCCGGCCGCTCATCTGACGACATTTATCTTATAAATCGTGCGGAAAGACATTGTGTCGAAATATATGCCAGTAGGGATTTACTTTCAATAAATAAACTGAAAGACGGTTTTGTGACAGATATAACTCCTGATGCCGCCGATGTGGAATTTGTAAATCCTGAATCCAAAAATATTCCTAATCCCGGTTTTTCAATTGTAGAGGATCCGGAAGAAGCCGGAACCGTTTATCTGGGCACTTGGTTTGAAGGAATATACAAATTTAAGGATGGCAAGCAAGCGGCAAAATATGACTGGAGAAATATGCCGCTTGATGAGACATACAATTGTACCGCTCTTTCTTTGGATTTCGACAATGCCAATAATCTGTGGGTTTACAGTTACGATTATAGAAAAAATATATTTATAGGGGTTCTGCCGGCTGCAAAAAGAAAGCAGACGGGAATAACCCAAAACGACTGGATAAGCATTAAACCTGCTGATATAGGAGTGTTTTTTTCGCGTGATTCCAATATCAAGGCATTGAGACATCCTAAAAATAAAAATCTGATAGTTGTGACTTCGTCGGATGCTCCATATAAGTTTTTAGTCTATAATACAAATGGAACCATAGACACTACTTCCGATGACACATATCACGTCTATACCGGATTCATAGACCAAGATGGCAGATCATTCGGTCCTGCACCGATATTCAGTGTCTGTGAGGATAATGACGGTGCTTTGTGGCTTGGAACTTCCGACGGAGTGATAGTGGCGCATAACCCGTCATCGATGCTTGGTGGAAATGGAACTATCGAGCGTGTAAAAGTTCCGAGAAATGATGGGACGCAGTATGCCGATTATCTTCTTGCCAATCGCGAGGTTTCGGCTATTGCTGTTGACAATGCCAATAGAAAATGGTTTGGCACGCCCTCATCAGGATTGTATCTTGTCAGTGCTGACGGAAAAGAGGTAATTAATAATTTTACCGTTGATAACAGCGGAATGCCGGTTGATGAGATAACGTCATTATGTTGTAACCCTGCTAATAATTCCGTCTATATAGGAACTCGATACGGGCTTGTGGAATATATTTCCGATGCATCTCCTGCAAAAGACGATTTTTCCGAAATATACGCCTATCCTAATCCTGTGCGTCCGGAATATGCAGGACCAATTACCATCACCGGATTGATGGATGGCTCTCTTGTGAAAATCGCCGATATATCGGGTAATGTGTTTTATCAGTGTAAAGCTACCGGAGGTATGGCTGTATGGGATGGATGTGATGCCTCAGGGAGACGTGTCAAAACTGGTGTATACCTGGTGTTTGCGTCAAGCGGAGATTCTGATGGCGGCTCTTCAAAAGGCGCTGTAGCCAAAATAATGGTGATTAATTGAAAATAAAAATTGGGTAAAATCCAATCCAAACTATTATATTTGTCGTTATAAAGTATAATACGATAGTTTATGAAACTTCAATATATAGATGAAAATGATAAATGTTACGGTATTACCGGAATGGCTATAGGCGTGACAATTTTTGATGCCGATGAGATAATATCGGCAATATCACTTGATTCAGAATCAGGAGAAACGATAGAATTTTCTCCGGGATACTATTTTAACGGGAATCCGAGATTGTCGGCTAAAGTTTCATGGAATCATATATTGAAGCATTTTGAGGTGTCTATGGGAATGCTTCTCGGCAATGTGTTGTGTCGCAGCCATGTGCTAAATAGTATGTCATTTGACAATGATACCCGCAAACAGCTTCTTGAGCTCATAGAAGAGGAGGGAAGAGAGACATGTATGCTTGAAGATGATGAGATAGAGAGTTTGTTCAATAGACATTATAATTATCTGAGTCAGGTGTTCAATCATATGGGAGTCCGGAGAGTGGCGCGTGATTTTGCCGAAACATTGAAACAATGCAGGCGGATGTCACGCGGAGAAATGGCTGAGAAATTGAGAGCGTTGCAGATGTATTGATCAGATAGTTCTTTTTATAACGCTCCTTCTTCTACAAGGATGCATACGCGTTCTATAATCGCGTCATCCTTATTTTTATCGGGCCGATAGGATGATTTAAGATTTACGCCGAAGAAGTGTCCGAAAGTCTGCCAAAAACCGGCTCTGAATGTCCCGAGGAATGCTTTTAAAATAGAATAGCTGCTTTGGTTTGTTTCGCGGTTAATCAATTTTACAAGCATTTTACCCTGTGATTTTGTAAATCTTTTTAATTCCGGTTTATATTGCGCGAATATCTCTTTTTCCATTTGGGATAAATATTGTTCGCGTTCTTTTTGAGTGGGAAAGGTTTCGATATATTCATAAGTTTCAAGAAGAGTTTCAGCTATAAGCTTGGCATATGGCAATGTGCGTTTCACATCTCTTACCGTACGCCAATAAAATTCTTCTTGTTTTTTATTTTTGAATTTTAATGTGGGAAAGACTGTTATGTTGTTCAGTACCACCATCAGTGCGGTATCACCTTGTTCTGTTATAAAATGATATCGTCCTTCTATAGGTTTCTGACGGGGATTGGGCGGAACAGGCACGCCGTTGGTATCCACTGTTTGCGCGAAAGCAGTGACATGAAACAATATAGATATAATGAGTATATGGAATAATCTCATGTCACTATAACAATGAATATAGCTGAAATATTGTGAAATAAAAGTTAATGGTCAGTGTGTGGATAGTCTACGGTATAGTGAAGCCCTCTGGATTCTTTTCTTTCCATCGCTTGCCTCATGATGAGGTATCCTACATTTATTATGTTTCTGAGCTCGCATATTTCACGGCTTGCTTTAGAGCATTTGAACAGACGTTCAGTCTCTTCATACAGGATGTCAAGCCGGTTCCATGCGCGTTTTAGTCTTAAATCGCTTCGCACGATACCTACATAGGCCGACATTATTTGGCCTACTTCCTTGATACTCTGAGTAATCAATACCATTTCTTCCGGGTGGCGCGTGCCTTCGTCATTCCATTCCGGCACATCAGTGCGGAACGCATAATGTTCCTTGGCTTCAATTGCGTGCTTGGCTGCCGCGTCAGCATAAACAACTGCTTCAATCAGTGAATTTGAAGCAAGTCGGTTGCCTCCGTGGAGTCCTGTGCAAGAACATTCTCCCACGGCATAAAGCCTTTGGATTGAGGATTCCGCATTTGTATCTACCTTTATTCCTCCGCATAAATAATGGGCTGCAGGAGCTACGGGAATATAGTCTTTAGTGATGTCGATGCCTAATGAAAGACATTTCTTATAAATATTGGGGAAATGACGTTTGGTTTCTTCCGGATTTTTATGAGTTACATCAAGAAATACATGGTCGTCACCGGTCAATTTCATTTCAGAATCGATGGCGCGGGCCACGATATCTCGCGGAGCAAGAGATAGGCGTGAATCATATTTTTGCATGAATTCTTCGCCTTTCAGATTGCGAAGCACAGCTCCGTAACCTCTCATTGCTTCGGTTATTAAAAAAGAGGGGCGGTCGCCGGGATGATAAAGGGCTGTGGGATGGAATTGGATGAATTCCATGTCCTTTACAGTGCCTTTAGCTCGATATACCATGGCAATACCGTCGCCGGTCGCTACAAGAGGATTGGTGGTTGTTGTATAGACAGCGCCTACACCGCCGGTTGCCATGAGTGTTATTTTGGCAAGGAAAGTGTCGACTTTTCCTGTCTTATTATCAAGCACATATGCTCCATAGCATGTTATGTCGGGAGTGCGCCGAGTGACTATTTTGCCAAGATGGTGCTGAGTGATAATCTCGATTGCAAAATGATTTTCAAAAATATCGATGTTTGGATTTGATTTAATTGCCTTTATGAGACTGTCTTGAATTTCTGCTCCGGTATTGTCTTTGTGATGCAGAATGCGGAATTCGGAATGCCCTCCTTCGCGGTGAAGGTCAAATTTTCCATCTTCGTTTTTATCAAAATCCACACCCCAATTTATGAGTTCCTTGATTTGTTGAGGAGCTCCTTTGACCACTTTTTCTACTGCTTCACGATTGCTCAGCCAGTCGCCGGCAATCATAGTGTCTTCGATGTGCTTGTCAAAATTATCGACTTCAAGATTTGTAACAGAAGCCACGCCGCCTTGAGCTAAATAGGTATTTGCTTCTTCAAGGGTGGTTTTACAGATTAATGCCACTTTGCCTGTGCCGGCCACTTTGAGAGCAAAACTCATTCCTGCAATTCCGGAACCTATTACCAAATAGTCATATTCGTAAGTCATAGCACTTGAATTATTGTCACGCAAAGTTAATGTAAACCTTATAAGTAAACAAAAAATTCTTACTAACTTTGCAGATTGAATATAAAATTGTATAAGTGTTTTCTGGTGCGGATATAATAACGGCATGGTGTTTTACCGGGATTGCTGCGATAATGGCGATTGCGGTCACGTTGTTTTATACATGCCGTATATTTAAAGTGTGCAAAACGGTGAAAAATCAGTCTTTGGCTGATTTGCCCGACACTTTTCCATCCGTATCGGTGATTGTATATAGCAATGGGGATGCGGAAAGTCTATCAGTTGTGCTGAACCAATTGAAGGCGCAGAATTACCCGTCTGATTATGAAGTCGTGGCGGTTAACGATGGAAAAGATTATGAAAGTGAGATGCTCCTTATGTCGTTGGCATCACAATGGAAAAATCTTCGTCACACGTTTACTCCTAAAGCGATGAGAAACGTGTCGCGTAAGAAGCTTGCATTGACACTTGGAATGAAAGCGGCTCGATATGACGTAATAATCCATATAACTTCATCGACACGCATAAATTCGGCTGACTGGCTTAAGTTTATGGCAGCTCCGTTTAATGACAATAAAGTCGACATGGTTATTGGATATGCTTGTCCTGACTCAAAAGCTGACACTCAATACGGCAATAGACGGCGAGCACACGACATGCTGATAACTTCGGTTCATTATCTTGCCTCAGCGTTGACAGGACATACGTATAGAGGAGATGGCGACAATCTGGCATATCGCCGTGACAAGTTCTTTGAAATTAAAGGATTCAGTAATTCGCTGAATCTCCATTACGGAGACGATGATATATTTGTATGTGATGTGGCGACGCCGGAAAATACAATGGTGATGATAGCGTCAGACGCTCAGGTAATGAGTGAAAGCAATCATCCGGTAGAAGTATATAAAAATAAAAAATACCGTTATGATTATACCTCCCGATATTGTAACTGTTCACAAAATTGGCTGTATGATACAGTGAGCCTCATGTTTTGGATATGGTTGCTTTCAACAATTGGCGGTATTATGACCGGATACTATGATTTGAAAGTTTTGATTGCATTAGGTGTTGCGGCGATGGTTTTGTGGATTCCCCAGATTGCCGCATGGCGAAGCGCGTCAAAGTTATTGTCGGCGCGTCGGTTTATGTTGAGTGTTCCCGGCGCATTGATGGCTCGTCCGTTCTATAATTTCATTTACCATTTACGTTCCCATCGTATCCATACCGCTCATTTCACTTGGCAGGCCATCGGCAACCAACAGTAATTTGGAAAATAATAAAATTTTAGACATTACGTTAGATAATATAACACTGGATATCATGAAAAAAAAAATAATGGTTGTATTTGGAACTCGTCCTGAGGCGATTAAAATGGCTCCACTTGTTAAGGCGTTACAAAAGCAGGATGACAAATTTGAAACTGTTGTAACCGTAACTGGTCAACATCGTCAGATGCTTGATCAAGTGCTTGATATATTTGATATAGTTCCTGATTTTGATTTGAATATTATGCGTTCTGGTCAGGATCTTACTGATGTGAGCTGTAAGGTTCTACAAGGGATGAGGGACATATTTGTAAATAAATGTCGTCCTGACATGGTTCTTGTTCATGGTGATACATCGACATCTTCTTTTGCTGCCATATCGGCATTCTATGCCAATATTCCCGTAGGTCATGTTGAAGCAGGTTTGCGTACTCATAATAAGTTTTCGCCTTGGCCTGAAGAAATGAATCGGCAACTCACTGGCAGAATTGCTGATTTTCATTTTGCCCCAACACCGTTGAGCAGTCTTAATCTAATCAATGAAGGGATTGCCGAAGATATAATTTTTATAACTGGCAACACTGTTATTGATGCTCTTCATATCGTAATTGATAGAATGGAGAATGATTCCAAACTCATGGCTGATATAGACAATGATATTAAGAGAACAGGGTATGATGTAGAAAGATTGTCGGGAGGAAAAAAGATGGTGCTTATCACCGGACATAGAAGAGAGAATTTTGGTGAAGGATTCTTGTCGATATGCAAAGCGATAAAAGATTTAGCAGAAAAATACAAAGATGTCGATTTCGTATATCCTATGCATCTTAATCCCAATGTTAGAATGCCGATACAAGCCGTATTCGAAGATTTTGACAATGGGGAAAACGGAAATCTGTTTTTCATTGAACCGCTTGAATACCTCGCATTTGTCAGAATGATGTCAAAATCTTATATAGTGTTGACTGATAGTGGCGGCATTCAAGAAGAGGCACCTGGACTCGGAAAACCGGTCGTGGTTATGCGCGACACGACCGAACGTCCTGAAGCAGTTGAAGCGGGAACTGTCAAGCTTGTCGGAACAGACTATGATAATATTATATCAACTGTTTCAGCTCTTCTTGATGATGCTGATATGTATAAATCAATGTCAAGGGCAATAAATCCTTATGGTGACGGCAAGGCTTCAGATCGAATAATCGAAATCTTATCCAAATAGCTCATGTATTATTTTTATTTACCTGACGGAGTTTTAGATGTCACAGCATGCTATGTAAATGTAATACGCAAGGCGCTTGAATATAGAGGTGAAGAAGTAAAGATTGTCAATAATTTGAAACAAATACCGAAATATTCAAAAGTGTTTACTGAATACGATAAATTTTGTATGGATGTTATGCTTTGGCGGAGAGCGAAAGTTGTGATAAACTGGTTTCAAGGCGTGACTCCGGAAGAGACTTATCTATTGCACAAGGGAACTTGGTTAAGCAGATTTCGTTATGTGGCTCATAGATACATGGAAAAATTTGCGATAAAGAAAACTGCGTTTAAACTCTTTGTTTCAAAAGCCATGCTTCAACATTATCAATCAATCTATAATTATAGAGGAGACGATTATTTTATAATGCCTTGTTTTAATACAATGTTAGGCGATGACGTTTTCACTGAGGAGCGTTATGCTGCTCCGAAGTTTGTGTATGCAGGGAGTATGAGTGCATGGCAATGCATTGAAGCTACTCTAAAATTGTTTAAAATGATAAAGCAATCGATACCGGCCTCAACACTTGATATTTATACTTCTGAGCGTTCTAAAGCGGACGCTTTGTGTAAAAAGCACGGTGTTGCGGCTAAGATAGACTGTGTGCCGTCGAGTGAGCTTGAAAATAGGCTCAAAAGCTATAAATATGGTTTTATTGTAAGAGATGATTCCATAATAAATAGGGTTGCTACCCCCACAAAAATGAGCAATTATATGGGTGCTGGCCTGATTCCCGTTTTTTCCAATACGATAAGTGCATATAAGGAAAATATTGCAGCAGATAATGCTTATGCAGTGTGTTTTAATGATAACGAGGAAGCAATAAAAAAAATTAGCTATATAGAACAGGCGGGTGTTGATTTAAATAAAATCGAAAAAATATATACGGATATTTTCAATCGTTATTGGAATGAGCAATATTATATTGAACAACTATCAAGGGTTTTACCTTGAATCTTGAATAATGTCAAGATGGGAAATTAGTTTATGTCCCATTGAAAAGCGGGAGAAATTGTTTAAATATGATTTTCGTGCAGTTTCTGACAGTTTCCTCATGAAATCTTCATTTTCAAGTGTCGTTGCAATAATCTCAGCTGCTTTGACCGGTTCCTTCGGAATATGCACGCCGTTCTCTCCATCGTTTACATACATTTCTGACAAAGTGCTCGGCGCTGTTATAATAACAGGCTTTGCCATCATCATGCTATTGAGAAGAACCGTATCTCCCGAGCATAAATTACTCTCCTTTATTGAGATGATTGACATTGTGCAGTTTGCAATATAAGAATATGTCTCGTTCACTTTGATGTTTGACAGATGAATTATATTGGATGGAAGTGAGGAGGTTGGATTCCATGTGTCGCTTATGATGACAAGTTTTCTTTTCTTCAGGCATTTTTGGTTCCATACTTTTACAAGAAAATCGAAGTCACGGTTGCTACGTCCAAGAGAAAGGACAAAGTCAGTAATATCACATTTAAGACCTAACCATTCATTATAGTTGTCAGGTATTCCGAATGGAGTGACTATGACGTCAGTTTTATCGGGGATTTTGAAAGTATTTTTCATTGCTTCGGCATAATTCTGACTCGGCACATGAATTTTGTTGATGTATCCGCTTCGAAGTACGTAATCAATATATTTTTTGTAGATTTTGCCAAGTAATCCTTTTTTTTCTTTGTAGGTGAAGTTGACTACGATTATACGCGGGAAAACTGATACATGAAAGATTGCGCAATAAAATGCAAAGTTAATGGCATGGAATTGTTGCCATCCTATCAGAGTTGATATTGTTTTACGGTTTAAAAATACTGAGAAAGGAAATGAAAAATAGGAAAAATATCTCAAAAGGCGCTTTGTCAACGAACCGTGG
This sequence comes from uncultured Muribaculum sp., assembly GCA_964651105.1. Lineage (GTDB taxonomy): Bacteria > Bacteroidota > Bacteroidia > Bacteroidales > Muribaculaceae > Muribaculum. The sequence continues at coordinate 25,731 of CAZYXN010000001.1, forward strand.
TACAGATTACTCACTGCCGTCATTATTTCAAAATCACATCCGGATTCCTCAGCGCATGCCTCTTTGAAAGACATGATTTCATCGGCATCACAATCTGTAAGAATTATATGTTTTTTCTCAGGCATAATGACTCTATTTTTATTTTGGTTTTAAGGGATTCTAACAATATCATTATAACGATATTGTAATGCCGTTTATTGCTGTTTTCGGGCGATAACTTGTATTGCTGTAATTTTATTACGGGGAACCTGAGCATTAAGAGAGAGTGGTTGTTAATGAATCATTTTTTCGTTCGTTGAACTCTTTTGACATACAATATAATGTAGGTATCTTCGTTATAGATAAACGGACGTAAACTCTATTTTATGAAAATTTCATATTTATTCGCAATATTTATTATTCTGTTTTCTTCTTGTACGGCAAAGAAAGATTTGGCTTATTTTAGTGATATCAAGGATTTTCAATCCGGGAAACTTATTTCATCAGATTATCAAATAAAAATAGAGCCGGAAGACGAGTTGTCTATATGGGTGTCTTCTATGGTTCCTGAAGCGACTTCTCAATTCAATATTATCGCGCCTTCAATTAGGCCTATCGCTGACACTGATGTGACATCAACGACTCGCGCATTATCTTATATTGTAGATAAGGATGGAGTTATCGATTTTCCTGGATTAGGCGCGATATATGTTCAAGGAATGACAACTAAGCAATTGAAAGATTATCTGACTAATCGCATAAGCAAGACTGTAAAAGATCCTCAAGTGACGGTCTCTCTTAATAATTTTAAAGTAAATGTTTTAGGAGAAGTGAAAGAGGCAAAAATGATAAAAGTGACTACCGAGAAATTCTCTGTATTTGATGCTCTTGCTGCTTGTGGTGATTTGACTGAATATGGAAAGCGGGACGGAATCATGGTTATACGTCAATTGCCAGACGGAGAAACCGTATATAATCGTTTGAATCTTCATGATAGCTCTATTACCGGCTCTCCGTTTTTTTATCTTAAACAAAACGATGTCGTTTATGTAGAACCGAATAATGTAAAGCAGGACAATTCAAAATACAATCAAAATAATGGATTCAAGTTGTCGGTTATCTCAACTATTGTCAGTGCGGTATCTGTGATTTCGTCGCTTATCATCGCTTTATCGATAAAATAGGATTTGTATGATTAGTCTGGATCGTATTTGTTCTTGGCTTTTTATCATCAATTTCGCTCTGTTTGTGCCGAGCAGCCGACTGATTGGATTTACCGATGAACTAACCTGTTTGATTCTTATGATTTTGATAGGCATAGATTGCTTTTTTAATAGAAATTGGAAGAGATACAAACTGGTGTGGATCATAGTCGCTGTAATGACAGTCTATGCGATATATTCTGTGGCGGCATTTAATTTCAATACAGTACGTTATATTGCTACCGATTGGATTATTCAATTAAAACCTTATGTCGCATTTGTTGCGATGCTGGTTATTGGGCCATTCTTTACTGATCAAGATAAATATATATTAAGGAAAATTGCGGTCTTCAATGTATTGGTGGCTGCAATAGTGCTATTTTCCCGATTTTTTGTTGGGAGGCTTTTGTTGGAGCCGATTTTCTTTCATGTTATGACGGCAGGAATGTGTATATACGTCTCAGCGGCCGTATATATGTTATGTTCTATAAATAAAGAAGGAGCTGTAGAAAGAAAGTCATTGATTATCTTTACCGTAATGTTTATTGCGGGTCTGATGTGTACAAGGGCGAAATATTATGGAGAATTTGTCTTGGCGATGTTCTTTATATATTTCTATAAACCAGGAATAATGAAGCATTTGGATTTTAAGCGTTTTATGTTGATTGTCCTTTTGCTTGTGTTGATTTTAATTGTCAGTTGGGAAAAAATAGAGTATTATTTTATAACTGGAAATTCTGATACGTTTGACCCTAATGTTGTGGCGAGTTATGCCAGGCCGGTGCTTTATGTGACTTCATTTTTTATACTATGCGATTATTTTCCGTTTGGATCCGGTTTGGCATCTTTTGCTACCTTTGCTTCTGCTGATAATTATTCTGGACTTTATTACGAATATGGATTGAATTATATATGGGGGCTATCTCCTTCAATGCCAGACTTTATATGTGATGCATTTTATCCGTCACTTGCGCAATTTGGTTTTGTCGGGATTCTCTTATTTATTTATTTTTGGATATATATATATAAGTATTTGAGGGTTTTGATTCGCCTGAATTCTCAAAAATATAGAAATTTATTTTGTATTGGTGTAATGTTGATGTGTTTTGTTTTTATAGAAAGTATAGCATCGACCACATTCGTACAATTTTATGGCATGGTGGCAATGATGCTTTTGGGTATGATTTGTGCAAGAGGTAAAGAAATTAAAGAGAATATTGAAAAAGAAAAAATAAATGGCAATGGAAAAATATAATAATGAGCTTGATTTCAGAAGAATCATCCGAGAAATAAAGAGATTGTGGTGGTTATATGTGGTAGCCCTCGTCGTTCTTATGGGAGGAGGCATATTTTATTATATAAGAAGTATGCCGCAATATACAGCAACAGGCAATCTTCTTATAGAGGACTCGTCGGAGAATACTCCGTCAGCCGGTTCAGGAGGAGTTTCGGCGATAATGCGGTCGTTTTCTATCGGAGGATTTGGCTCGTCGTCGGTTGACAACGAGTTGATGGTAATGGGATCAAACACACTTCGCCGACGTGTTATTGACAAACTTAAAATGAACCGTACTTATATAGAGAGAGACGGTATTAAGAAAAGAATGTTGTACGATGATTCCCCGGTGTGCGTTGAAGCGTCAAAGGAGTTTTTTGACACATTGACTTCTGCGATGACAATAAGGATAAAACTCGACAAAGGGAGAGTGAATGTCAAGGTTACCCAAGGGCGTATTTTCAAAAAGATTATCGGCGAGCTGAATAATGCTCCCTTGCCATGTACGTTGTCTACCTCTTATGGCGATTTTCAATTATTGAAAGCGAATGATTATACTCCTGAAACGAAAGCGGATATAGATGTCATTGTGACCGGAAACGAGGCTGCCGCTAAAGTTCTTTCCGAGAAATTGTATATGGAGATTTCTGATGCTAAAACCGATGTTATATCGTTGACTTATAGAAGCCCTAACAGAAAACTGGCAATGGATGTGGTAAACATGGCAATGGAGGAATATAACAAAATCAGAATTGAACGCCGCCATTCCAATGCCGCCAAGGAGATTGAATATTTTAGATCTCGTTTGGAGGTAATCTCATCCAGTCTTGCTGATTCTGAGATTAACCTTGAAAAGTTTAAAAAAGACCATAAACTTATGGGTGTAGAGCAAGAGGCCGGTCTTCTTGTTGGTACTACTGTGGGTAAAAAAGAAGAGCTAGTGAAGCTTCAGGCTCAGATTGATTATTATAAAGAGATTCTCAAGGCCTTGAAAGATGGCAATGATGGCGATTTGCTGCCTGTTCTTGATTCATCCAAAATTGCGTCTATCGGAGCTTATAATGATGCCATTATGAAACGTAAGAATCTTGAAATGTCGGCTACTTCAGAGAATAAGGCACTGCAATTGCTTAATTCCCAAATTGATTATATGCGTCAATTAATTAAAGGCAATGTTGAGATGTTGTTGGAACAGGGGGAACTAAATATGGCAACCTTGAAGCAATTGACCGGTACTGCCGTCAACCGAATAAGCGAACTGCCCGAACTGGAACGAGAGTATATAGCATTATTGCGTGACCAGAAATTCCAGAATGAATTATATCTTTTCCTTTTGCAGAAAAAAGAGAGCGCGGAACTGAAATTCTATTCCAATTCGACTCTCGGTTTTGTGTTTGAGCGAGCTTATAGCGAACTAAAGCCTAAAAATAGTAAAGGTACAGTGGTGCTAATTGGAGCGATTTTGCTTTCAATGATATTGCCGTCAATTGCGGCATTTATTTGGCTGACATATCGCAATCGGGTAGAGAGTCCGATTGACATGCATTTTATAGGGCTTGAATCTTCTTCAATTTTCTATTCCGGGAAAAAGTCTCAGTTATGCGATATTAGAAAAAAATTAATAGAAAGCCCGGAAAAGAAAGTGGTATATGTTGCATCGATAGATACCGAGGCGAAATCTATATTGAATGAATTAATTGATAGTTTCAGAAATATCGGATTAAATCCGGTGGTTGAGGCTCCGATTAAGGATAATGACATTTTGTTGTCTAAAGCATTTAAGTTGAGATTGAGTGATTTATGTTCTCAGCATGACGCAGTCTTTGTAAATATTCCGGAACCCTCTCAATTAAGCCAAATTTCGTCACTTATTAATACTCCGTCATCATGGCTGTTGCTATTGATTGAGTCCGGTAAGATTGGCCGGAACAAGCTTAAGGGCTTGCTTTACGGATTGGAAAAATCCAATATTGCAACTATAATATTTAAGTAATGATTTCGGCAGAACGACAATTAGAATTAAGAAATCAGTTTAATCCTGATGGCTCGGATGTACGTAAAGTGCAGTTGAGATTGCTTGATATGCTCTTATATATTGATTCTGTTTGTCGGGATAATGATATTGATTATTGGCTTAGTTCCGGAACACTGATTGGGGCCGTACGTCATGGCGGATTCATTCCTTGGGATGATGATGTGGATGTTGAGATGATGCCTGACGGGTTGAAAAAATTTATTAAAGCTGTTGAGAAAGATAGTTCCGGTAAATATGCCATTCATAATCATGCTAACGATTCCAATTATCTTTTTGCGTTTACTAAACTTAGAGATTTGAAATCGTATATATGTGAGGATGAAGTCGTTCCACAGAAATTGCGTTATGAAGGTTGCTCGATAGATATTTTCACAATGGTGCCGAGCAATTCGCGCAGGATTCATGTATTGGCGCGCAAATGTATAGGTAAAGAGATGACGTTATGGCGTGCGATTTCCCGCAGGCCGCAATGGCAGCAGTCTATGTCAAAGATGCTTATGGATTTTCCTGTTAGGAAAATTATATTGCCTTTACTTACTGCGCTCTCTCGTCCGTTTGCCGGCAGTCAGCTCCGTCACACGCTCTCGGCTCCTTTCCATGCTCCTCGTAAAATGGAAGAAATATTTCCTCTCGGGAAAATGACATTTGAAGGGCATGAATTTCCGATTCCGGGAAATTATGATGCATATTTGCGTCGCATATATGGTGATTACACACAGATCCCGCCGCTTGATAAAATACATGTTCATGCCAAAAAGATAGAAATCTATGAGTAGCATAAAAAAAAATTTTCTTTATAGCTGCTTTTTGACAACGGCCAACTATGTTTTTCCGCTTATAACTTTTCCTTATGTGTCGAGAGTTTTAGGCGCGACAAATTTTGGGCTATGTAATTTTATAGATGGAATAATCGATTATTTTGTCCTTTTCTCAATGATGGGAATTGGATTATTTGGAATAAGGGAAGTTGCGTCGAACAAGACTTCTGAAAAAATAAGCAATACTTTTTTTAACCTTCTTATTCTTACTTTTATAAGCACTGCTATTGCTTTTGGAATATTGGTTTTCGCGATAATTTTTGTTCCGGAGCTGAATGCTAACAAAGAATTGATGATTATCGGTGGATGCAAACTTTTTTTTAATTTTTTACTTGTTGAATGGTTTTATAAAGGGATAGAGGATTTTAAATATATTACGATAAGGTCCATAATCGTTAGAAGTCTTTATGTCGCGGCTGTATTTATATTTGTAAAATCCTCATCTGACTATGTGATATATTATTTTTTAATAGTGTCAATGATTGTGGTTAATGCAATTATTAATATTGTGCATATTAGAAAATATGTTAGTTTGTCAGGTATAAAAATATGTTTGAGAAAGTATGTAAAACCATTTATAACGCTTGGGGTTTACCTTATATTGACATCTATGTATACGACATTTAATGTTGCGTATCTTGGTTTTGTCGGAGGAGATACTCAGGTTGGGTATTATACGACTGCAACCAAACTCTATAATGTCCTTTTGGCGGTTTATGCTGCGTTTACAGGCGTAATGATGCCTCGGATGAGTGCATTAATCACTGAAGGAAAAATGACAGAATTCCAATCGAAAATTAAAAAGAGCATGGAGTTTTTGTTTTCGGTTTCGATTCCTTTAATAATATATGTAATTATGCAAGCTTCTCAGGTTGTATTGCTTGTTGCGGGAAAAGGATATGAAGGAGCTGTATTGCCAATGCAGATTGTTATGCCATTGATTTTAATAATCGGATATGAACAGATTCTCGTTGTGCAAATGTTGATGCCGCTTAAATCAGATCGGATTATTTTAATAAATTCAGTTATCGGGGCATTTTTAGGCCTCACTTTAAATATATTGCTTGTTCCTGTTTTTCGTAGTGTTGGTTCTTCAATGGTATGGGTTGTATGTGAGGTTCTAATATTAATTTTATCTCAACATGCAGTTACAAAAGTTGCAGGATTTAAATTTCCATTTAAGTTGTTATTTAAAAATATAATTTGTTTTGTACCTTTGCCGATATTGATTATTGTATCCAATATCATATTTGATAATTATATTATCCAATTATTAGTTAGTGGGGTTGTAATGATTGCCTACACAATAGTAATACATTCTTTATTTTTTAGAGATGGTGTATGTTATAAGTTTGTAAATAGTAAAATAAGATGATGATACCTAAAATAATCGCGTTGTATTTGCCTCAGTTCCATCCGACAGCGGATAATGATAAATGGTGGGGGAAAGGATTTACGGAATGGACAAATGTGGGAAAAGCCAAACCGTTATTTAAAGGGCATTACCAGCCTCGTGTCCCAAGAGATTTGGGTTATTATGATTTAAGGCTTCCGGAAGTCCGGGAGTTGCAATCTCAACTGGCTAAGAGGGCGGGAGTTTATGGCTTTTGTTATTATCATTATTGGTTCGGAAATGGTAAGCGTGAGTTAGAATTGCCATTTAACGAGGTTTTAAAATCCGGGTCTCCTGACTTCCCGTTTTGTCTCTGTTGGGCAAATGAATCATGGCATTCCAAATTTTGGAATAAAGACGGGACAATCGAAAAAAAAATATTAATTGAACAACAGTATCCGGGAGATAGTGATATTGAAGAACATTTTTATAGCCTTCTTACGGCATTTAATGATAAACGATATATAAAAATTGATGGCAGGCCAATTTTTATGATTTATCGTGCGTTTGATTACGAAGACATATCCCGATTCATTGAGATATGGAATAATTTAGCGGTTAAAAATGGATTAAAGGGAATTTATTTTATAGCTCATTTGGCAGAAAATGTCACTAAAGAAAATAAGGACAAACTTATTGAAATGGGATTTAATGCTATAAATACTAATGGGTTATGGGAAGCTAAAAAAACGTGTCCGTCTATATGGTATAAAATAAAGCAAAAATTAAAACGTAAATTGTTAGGCATTCCTAACGTTTACGATTATGAAAGCATATGTCCTTATTTTGAACAACCCTTTGATGTGGATGAAAATGTGTTTCCGTCGATATTTCCTAATTGGGATCACACTCCGCGAAGTGGTTCAGCCGGATATGTATTGACTGGTTCTACGCCCCAATTATTTGGGAGGCATGCGAAGTCGGTTATAGATAAGGTGAAAAGAAAACAACCCCAAAATCAAATTATATTTTTAAAATCATGGAATGAATGGGGAGAAGGTAATTATATGGAACCTGATCTAAAATATGGATACGGATATATTGATGAACTTCATAAGGCGTTATATGATAAATAAGTAATTATGGTGACGATTTTATTTCATTCCACTATATTTGGCCCGATTCATAGCCGTCGGCTCGGTTCTTCTCTGGGTATCAACCTCATGCCTGATGATGGTAAAGTGTGTTCTTTTGACTGCCTTTATTGCGAGGCGGGGTATAATTCCCAGGGCCCGGGAAAATCAGGACTTCCTTCCCGGGAAAAAGTGAGACAATTGCTTGAAGAAAAGCTGCAGTCGATGGTCAAGAACGGCACGCCGCTTGACGTAATAACTTTTTCGGGCAATGGCGAGCCGACTCTTCATCCCGATTTTGAAGGTGTGGTGGATGACACTATCATATTGCGCGATAAATATTATACTGAAGCCAAAGTGTCGGTTCTTTGTAATTCTACCCGACTTGATAATCCCGGAGTTTGTCAGGGATTAAAGAAAGTTGACAACTGTATCCTTAAACTCGATTCCGCATTGACTCCAACCATGAGGCTTATTGACCGGCCTGCCAATAAGGAGTTTACATGTGAGAGTTTGATTCCCCAATTGGCGGCTTTTGGTGACAAATGCATTATTCAGACCATGATGCTCAGAGGAATCCATGACGGGCAAGTTGTCGATAATACCGGAGAGGATGAGGTGAATGCTCTTATTGAAGCGTATAAACAGATTAAACCGTCGGAGGTGATGCTTTATTCAATTGATCGTCCTACACCGGAAAGCAATCTGAAGAAAGTGGAAAAGGACGAATTGGAACGTATTGCTGATAAAATTCGTGCTGCCGGTATTAAAGTGCAAGTAAATTGATGAAAGGAGAAACTGTGTTGCCTCGTCCTTTGGTTGAGGGCGATAAAATAGCGATAATTTCACCGGCATCCATTATTAATCCCGATTATGTGGCGGGTGCGGTTCGTGTTCTGGAAGATTTAGGATGGAAGCCATATGTCGCACGGCATGCGTTAGGTCTTACCGGTTCATATAGCGGAACTGTGGAAGAGCGGCTTGGAGATCTTAATGAAGCGTTACGTGATTCATCGGTAAGAGCTATTTTGTGTAGTCGGGGAGGCTATGGAGCTGTGCATCTTCTTGATGGAATAGATAGCCGCTCGTTTGTGGCTGATCCGAAGTGGCTTATAGGTTTTAGTGATGTGTCGGCTCTTCACGCTTATGCCCTAAATTGTAATATAGCAAGTATTCACGGTTCGATGTGCAAGCATCTTTCTAATTTTGGAAAAGATGATGAGTGTTCTCGTGCGTTAATTGGAATTTTGAAAGGAAAAATGCCGAATTATTCTGTCGCTTCTCATCGGTATAATCGTGAAGGAAAGGCTGTGGGCCGAATTACAGGCGGCAATCTTGCTGTAATTTCCGCGTTGATTTCAACGCCATACGACCCTTTTGTAGGGGATGGGAATATTCTTGTTATTGAAGATATTGCCGAACCGATATACAAAGTCGAGCGGATTCTTTATCAACTGAAATATGCCGGAGTTTTTGACCGTATCGGAGGTCTTATTGTTGGACAATTTACTGAGTATAGGACCGATAGAAATTATTCATTTATGGAAGATATGATTCATGATATGGTTGCTCCGTATGATTTCCCGGTAGCATTTGATTTTCCGGTTGGTCATGTCGACAGAAATCTGCCACTTGTCATGTCAATGCCTGCGGCATTTGAAGTGGATGTGGATAAAGTCTTTCTCTGTTATTAAGAATTCCTCTATTTTACCGGCTCTACTGTATATCCGAGTTTTTTAAGTTGCGTTATCAGTCCGTGTTCGCCTATTAAATGCCCCGCTCCAACGGCAATAAATATTTTTTCTGAAGGAAGTATTTCTTTCAGTTTGTTTATCCATGTGTTGTTGCGACGGTATAACAGTCGCTCGGCCGCGTCTTCTGTCATTCCGATTTCCGGATCAAACATGATTTCTTGTAACTTTTCGAGATTTCCTGTGCGATAGGCTGTCGCAAGCTCTCGTGCTTGTTTGCCTGCTTCTCCGTCAGTGCGCACTGTGTGCATCAGGTCTTCTACTTGTTTTGTGATAGGGTCGCACATGAGCATTCCAAGCTGTTCTTCAAGTATTTCAAATCCCTTTATTTCCTTTCCGGCCTCTCGGGCTCTTTTTTGAACAATCATGTCAAGCTGCTCTTTTCCGTTAAATTCAGGAAATTCAACCATTGCTTGCAGCATAGCGATCTGGGTATTTACCATTGCGGGTTTAAGAACATCCATCTGATGCACTTTAGCCATTCCTCCAGTATATTTTGCCAGGACATTGTTGATTGAGTCAATCTGTGTCCGATTCAGAACTTTTGTGAGCGTGCTGTCTTTTGGCGCCATTCCGAATGCCATTATTACTTGTTCTGTTGATGGAGACATCATTTCTGCCATATCTATTTCTCCATAAACAATATCTGCCGACTGTAATGCATCATTTAACCCAATCACGCTGTCAAGAACTGATGCCGGGGCAATATGATGGGTCGCAAATATATAGGAATCGCTTTTGGCTCCGTTGTCGGATATTTTCCACAATAACTGGGCTGGTGTTGGTAGCCATGTCAAAAAGGCAAGAAGTGATAGGATGATAATTTTCATATTTTTAAGCTACGTGCGTATATATATATATATATTATACTATGTCGTAAATGTATTGCTAATTTTTAATCCAACAAAGAAAAATTAGAAAAATTTGCACATATAGTTTGGTTTTTATGATAACAAAAGGCTAAATTTGGATGTATATATAGAAATCGCTAATCTAATTGAAGTAATATGAAGACATCTTATTTATTCCTCGCTGAAGGATTTGAAGAGATTGAGGCGCTTTCGACTGTCGATGTTTTGCGCCGTGCCGGAATGGAAGTTTATACAGTTTCCATAACGCCTGAAAAGCAAGTCAAAGGAGCTAACGGAATTCAGGTTATTGCTGATAAGACAATATCAGAAATTGATGCTGATGACGCTGAATGGCTGATTATACCGGGAGGCATGCCGGGAGCCACTAATTTGGCTGCATGTGGGAAGCTCAATGACATGCTTGTAAATCAATGGAATAAGCAGGGTAAAATAGCGGCAATTTGTGCTGCTCCGGCAGTTGTTTTAGCTCCGCTTGGTATTGTGAGAGGTCAGGATGCTACATGTTATCCTTCGTTTAAAGATGATTTGATTAAATATGGCGCCCAGTATATTGACACACGTGTTATTGAAAGTGGCAATTTGATCACGTCCAACGGGCCTTCGTCTGCATTGTTATTCGCTTTCGCGATTGTATCCAATACTCTTGGACAGGATGTGGCATCTTCTGTCGCTTCCGGAATGCTTGTATAGAGAAATATCACTATATTTGCATTCGTGAAAAAAAGAGTTTTAATTGTAAACAAGTTTTATTACCGTCGTGGCGGCGACTGTGTATATGTTCTCAATCTTGAGTCATTACTTAAAAGTCGCGGCCACGATGTGGCTGTATATGCCATGGATTACCCGGAAAATCTGCCCTCCGAATGGTCAAAATATTTTGCGTCGGAAGTGGATTTCGGGAAAGATAAGATTAGAGGCGCGTCACGCGTTTTCGGTTATGGCGATATTACCGAATCGTTTATGAGAATCCTGAATGATTTTCATCCTGATGTGGTTCATTTTAATAACATTCACTCTTATCTGTCGCCGATATTGGTAAGAGTGGCTTCGGATTTTGGAGCTCGTGTTGTGTGGACTCTGCATGACTATAAATTGATTTGTCCGTCATATTCCTGTCTTCATGATGGAAAGGTGTGTGAGGATTGTTTTGACGACTCGCTTTCGGTATTGAAGAAACGTTGTATGAAGGGCTCAATGACGGCAAGTCTTCTTGCTTACGGAGAATCTGTGAAATGGAGCAAGGATAAACTGGCTAAGTGGACAGATGTCTTTTTGTGCCCAAGTCGGTTTATGTCGCTTAAGATGGAAGAGGGCGGTTTTTCTCCAACCAAGCTGTTTCATTTGTATAATTTCATCTCTCCGGAAATGTTAGCATATTATTCCGAAAGAAACGTTATTACTAAGCGACAAGACTATTATTGTTATGTAGGTCGTCTTTCGAGAGAGAAAGGAATAAAGACATTGCTTAATGTGGCTTCAAGGCTTCCTTACGAACTTCGTGTAGCCGGTACCGGGCCGCTTGAGGAAAAGCTTAAAAGTGAGTTCGGTCAATGTCACAATATTAAATTTCTTGGTCATTGCAATCTTGATGAGGTTCAGGCTTTGTTTGCTAATGCCCGCTTTTCCGTCGTTCCCTCTGAATGGTATGAAAATAACCCCTTCAGTGTTATTGAATCTTTGTGTAGCGGTACGCCGTTCGTTGGAGCTGATATCGGAGGAATACCCGAATTGGCAAACAATAAGAATGGCGTAATTTTTACTCCAGGAGATTTGAAAAGTCTTCAATTCGCAATCGAGGAAGCTTGGACGCATTCGTGGGACTATACTGATATGCAGCAAGATGCCTTGTCTCGATTCTCTCCAGACCAACATTATGCGGCATTGGATAAAATATATAATGGATGACTTCCGTTATATAGATGACCATACTGTTATTTAATATATGAAAGTTCAGCAACCAACCGATGCTTCTATCATATTGACTTATCGTTGCCCAATGCAATGCCGTATGTGCAACATATGGCAATATCCTACTGATAGAAAGGAGGAGATTACAGCCAAAGACCTTAAATCGCTGCCGAAACTGAAATTTATAAATCTTACCGGTGGTGAGCCGTTTATACGGGAAGATCTTCCTGAAATTGTCGAGGAGTGTTATCGGCACGCCCCGAGGATTGTGATATCAACATCCGGGTGGTTTGAGGAACGCGTAATAAATCTCGCAAAACGTTTTCCGAATATCGGAATACGTATTTCAATTGAAGGATTAAGCAACAAAAACGATGAATTGCGTGGCAGGCAAGGCGGATTTGATAAAGGACTGCGCACATTGCTCGCATTGAAATCTATGGGATTGAAGGATATCGGTTTCGGTTGTACTGTATCAAACAACAATTCTTCCGATATGCTTGCGTTGTATCGTCTTTCAAAAGAATTAGGAATGGAGTTTGCGACTGCGGCATTTCATAATTCCTATTATTTCCATAAGGATGACAATGTTATCACCAATAGAGACGAGGTGATTAAAAATTTTGAGCAGCTTATCGAATGGCAACTTAAGGAGACGCATCCTAAATCGTGGTTCCGGGCTTTTTTCAATATGGGCTTGATTAATTATATCGAAGGAGGTCGAAGAATGTTGCCGTGTGAGGCCGGTATGGCAAATTTTTTTATTGATCCATGGGGTGAAGTGTATCCATGCAACGGGCTTGAGGAAAAATTCTGGAAAGAGTCGATGGGCAATATCCATAAAGATGACTTCATGACCATATGGAATAGTCCGCAGGCTGAAAAGGTCAGAGAAAAAGTGCGTAAATGTCCTAAAAACTGTTGGATGGTAGGAACTGCGTCGCCTGTGATGAAGAAGTATATCATACATCCTGCAAAATGGGCTTTGGCCAATAAAATGAGGGTTATGAGAGGGCTTAAGCCATGTATTGATAAGAAATGGTATGATGTTGGACAAGATCCGGAGCAAGGCTACGGAGCCAAATAATATTGTCATATGAAAATCGTGGTTATCGGTACGAGGGGAATTCCCGGCATACAGGGCGGAGTTGAGACACACTGTGAAAATCTTTATCCAAGGATTGCCGCGATGGGACATGATGTGACAGTAATCCGTCGCTCATGCTATATAAATGACAGTAACCGCCTTACGGAATATAAAGGAGTGAAGCTTATTGATGTGTACGCGCCTCGGAGAAAAAGTCTTGAGGCGATTGTCCATACTGCTCTTGCCGTGATACGTGCGAGGCGGCTGAATCCCGATATATTGCATATTCATGCGGTCGGCCCTTCACTTATGTCTCCATTTGCGAGATTGCTTGGATTGAAGGTGGTGATGACTAATCATGGGCCGGATTATGACAGGCAGAAATGGGGTTTTCTTGCGAAGGGCATGTTACGAACCGGCGAACGTTTTGGAACGAAATGGAGCAATAGGGTGATTGTCATATCAAATGTCATTGCCGGCATTCTTAAAGAAAACTATGGGCGTACTGATGTCAATCTCATATACAATGGAGTATTGAAGCCGGCGAAATCCAGCTCGTTGGATTTTCTTGAGAAAAAGGGAATAATTCCGGACCGATATATATTGGCTGTGGGTCGTTTTGTTAAAGAAAAAGGTTTCCATGACCTGATTGCCGCATATCTAAAATTGAAACATGAGGATATTCAGCTTGTAATTGCCGGGGATGCAGACCATAATGACCAATATTCTGATGAGCTTAAACGACAGGCGGCCGATGCCGGAGCGATTCTGACCGGATTTGTACGTGGCGAACAATTGAATCAGGTTCTTTCCAACGCGGCTCTGTTTGTTTTGCCGTCATATCATGAGGGTTTGCCTATCGCGTTGCTGGAGGCTATGAGTTATAATCTTGATGTTCTTGTAAGTGATATTCCTGCCAATCGTTTGCCGGAATTGAGATCCGAAGACTTTTTCAAAGTCGGGAATGTGGATGATTTGGCTCGCTCGCTTGAAAAGAAATTGAATGTTACGCAACATCGGGAATATGATTTAAGTCCATATGATTGGGATGTTATAGCCCGACAAACCGTAAAGGTATATGAATCGGTTTTGGCTCATTGAAAACTTTTTCTTATATTTGTTATTACAAATAGTTGAAATTTTAATGAAGCACTGTTTCCTGTTAATATTTCTGTCGGTTATATTAGCGTCATGCATGACAACTAATACTGTTGATGAAGCCAAAGACTACGCTATTCAGGCTATTGACAATAAGGATTATTCTTATGCCAAGCGTGTTTGTGACGAGCTTTATTCGACATCTCGTAATGATTCTGCTCCATCCCGGGTGCAGGCGCTTTGCGATTTGTCGTTAATGTATATGAAAATAGCCGATGCGATAGATTATGATTCCAACATAGAGTGTGCGGTTAAATGTTATCGGGAAGCTTACCGGACAGATTCGGCCCGTGCTGCGGCATATTATGACAGCATCGCCGTCGACGATATGGCGCATTGGGCTCTTATGTCGTCAATTGTGAACCGTTCGTTGCAATCTGATGAATTGCATGATATTGATGAGGACGAAATGAAATATGTTAATGAGGCAGACAGTACCGGTATAATTCCTTGATGATATGAAGACCAATGATTTTAAGTCGGCGATGGAGGCATTTCTGAAAAATAATCCCGATATCCCTGAAGGCGAGGTTATTGAAGAAGTCCCTGTGGTGAATGTCGACAATGATTTTCGTATGGATGTTGTGTTGGAAAAGAAGGGGCGTGCCGGAAAACAAGCTACCATTATATGCGGTTTCCAAGGTTCTGATGAAGCTTTGCTTGAACTTGCGTCAACACTTAAGAGAAAACTTGCTACCGGAGGTTCCGCCCGTGGTGGTGAAATATTGATTCAGGGAGATCGTCGCAAAGAAGTCGTTGAAATATTGAAATCTTTAGGATTTAAAGCCCGTATAATCTGATATGCTCCAGATTCATAAGGCCTCGGCCGGTTCCGGCAAGACTTTTACATTAACGTATAATTATATAAAGTTGCTCCTTGGGGAAAAGAATCTTCAGGGTTCCTATGTCTTGTCGGGGGAACGGAACAGGCATCGCGGTATTCTCGCAATTACGTTTACCAACAAAGCGACCGATGAAATGAAGCGGCGTATTGTGGCGCAACTTGCCGCTCTTGCGGGAATAACCGATAAAAAGAGTGATTATGCCGAGCGGTTATGCTTTGATTTCGGTTGCGATGAAGAGAAATTGCGCATCCATTCCCGTGCGGCGTTGATTTCATTGCTTGCTGATTTCACTAATTTTAATGTCAGCACGATTGATTCATTTTTTCAGATAGTGCTTCGTACTTTTGCAAGAGAGGCTGAATTGACAGGAAATTATGATGTGGAGCTTGATGATAAAAGCGCTGTGTCGATAGGTGTCAATGAATTGTTGACTGTTCTGAATCGATTGTCACGTGCTGAACTTAGGCAAAATCCGGAAAAGAAAGCTTTGGTAAGCTGGTTGACACGTTACATGAAGATGCGTATCGAAGAAGGTAAGACATTTAATGTGTTCAATCGCGGCTCTTCGTTGAATTCTGAGATTGTGAGATTCATGCAGGATGCTTTTTCTGAAGAATATCGATTGAATGCGTCGGTAATTGATGAATATCTTTCCGATTATGAACGTATTGTGCGATTCTCATCGTCATTAGCTGATGCCAAAAAGCGCAGAAGTGAATTATTTTCAGAATATGCTCGTGCAAAATACGCAGAATTACAGGCTTCAGGCGTTTTGGAATTCATGATTGCCCATCTTAGAAATAATATAGAGCGATGGGCTCAAGGCGTTATGAAGATTACTGATTATGCCTATGTCTGTGTTGAGAATCCAGAAAAACGATTTAAAAAGAAATACACGTCATCGCTCGAGGTGGATGCGATTATCGATGACTTGCTTGATACGGCAGTGAAATTCTTTGGCGACATGCTTTTATATAGCCGGCTGGAGAGCGAAATTTATAAACTTGGTCTCATAGGGGCAGTGAACCGTCAGGTCAATGAATTGCAGAATGAAAACAATGCGATATTGCTTCGTGATACGTCAGATATACTTCGCCGAATAATAAGCGAAGATGAGGCTCCGTTTATATACGAACGTCTTGGAGTAAGGCTGAATCATTTTCTTATAGATGAGTTTCAGGACACGTCGCGGCTTCAGTGGGAAAATTTGAGCGCTCTTGTGAGAGAAAGTCTGTCAATCGGAAAAGATAATCTGATTATCGGCGATGAGAAGCAATCGATATATCGTTTTCGGAATTCGGATCCGGATCTGTTGATGAAAGATGTGCCGGAGGAATTTTTTGGAAATATAGAGTTTCATGGCAATATTTCGGAAGAAAACACCAATTGGCGAAGCGCTTGTGAGATTGTGCAGTTTAACAATACTCTATTTTCATTGATTACTTCAGCTGTCGGCCTGGATGATGTGTATTCTAATGTTGTGCAAGGCATTGCCAAGACCGGACAGCCCGGTTATGTTGTCGCTTCGTCTTATGATGAGGAAGAAGAGTCTCTTGAACGTATGGTTACAGAGATAAAGCGTCAGCTGGCATCAGGGTATAGGCAGAGTGATATCACAGTTCTTACTGCAACCAGAAATGAAGGCGCCCGTGTTGTTGATCATTTGTTGAAATGTAAGATAACTGATTCCGAGCTTGCTTCGTTGCAGGTAATGTCGGAAGATTCGCTGGTAATAGGAAAAGCTTATTCGGTGCAACTTATAGTTGTTGTGATGAAATTCATTGATTCATCCCGAGGTGTTTCTTTGGCGGAATCGGATAAATCGTCTTTAACAGTTGAAGAATTTGAAAAACGCTTCCGTTATTATTGTGCGAAAGGATTGAGTCATGCTGATGCTATTGCATCAGCATTTGTGAATGATATCGGTATTTCTGAGATTATGTCTGATGCTGCCGATATGGAATGTCTCAGTCTGCCGTCGTTGGTGGAACGTATTATCTGCCGTTGCATATCTCATGAATTGCGGAGTTCTGAAAATGTATATCTTAGTGCGTTTCAGGATAAGGTTATAGATTTTTGTGAACGCCCTGGAGCCGATTTGCGATCTTTTATTGAGTGGTGGAATGAATCGGGATATCGTAGCACCCTTGATGCTCCTACTGAAGTCAATGCTTTGCGGGTCATGACAATTCATAAATCCAAGGGGCTTGAGTTTCAATGTGTGCATATCCCTTTTGTCGATTGGACGTTGGGACAAGGGAAACGTCTGATATGGTTCGACCTGACAGAAGATGAAGGAAAGATGGCGTGGAATCCGTTTGATACGCGTTTTTTTGCAAAGGAGGATATTCCGCCTTTTATACCGCTTAATATATCTAAAGAACTTTCCACAACCGCATTGTCGCCGCAGTATGACGAGTGTTGCCGTAAGGAATGGGTAGATACGATGAACCGCGCCTATGTGGCTTTCACACGAGCCGTTAGAGAATTGGTTATCGGATATAAGAAGCCGTCTTCGTCAGGAAAATCGATAACTGTCTCGGCATTGATGGAAGACGCGTTTAACCGTGCCGATTATGCATGGGTGCAGACCGTGGCTCCGCATGAGGCAACGTTAGGTGTGCTTAAGGATGCGTTTGTCGACGGGGTGTTATGTTTTGGGAAACCGACAATGCCTGTTAAAAAAAATGATGATAACGACGTGATTGCCGTTCCCGATTATTATACCTATGATAACAACCATATATGGGATATGAGTTGTATTGAAGATATCGCAGATATGTCGCGGCCGAGACAGAAGGGAATTGTTTTGCATGGAATCATGAGCCGTATACGTGATTTGTCAGACATACATCGCGCCGTATGCCGTGCGGTGGTCAATGGCAACCTGCCGGAAGAAGATGCTGAAGATTGTGAATCTTTTCTTACCGAAGCGATAGGTTCTGACGATGTTAAACCATGGTTCTCCAATGTCGTTAGAG
Source organism: uncultured Muribaculum sp. (assembly GCA_964651105.1). GTDB lineage: Bacteria > Bacteroidota > Bacteroidia > Bacteroidales > Muribaculaceae > Muribaculum. The sequence continues at coordinate 44,109 of CAZYXN010000001.1, forward strand.
TATTGAACGAGCGGCCTTTTATAATAATGGATAAGGATGGTTCAAAAAGATATCGTCCCGATAGAGTTGTGTGGACTGAATCGGGAACGATAGATATAATTGATTTTAAATTTGGAGAAGAGGAACCTAAAAAATATTTCTATCAGGTTAGGCGTTATATGAAGCATCTTTCCTCGATGTTTCCGGAAATGCCGGTAAATGGATATCTTTGGTATCCCTTGGAAAGCAAGATAATTCGAGTTTAAATACTTCCGGTATTGCTACTTGGCGGCACGTTATCCACATCTTTGAACACTTTTGAGAGTACATTTTCTTGCAACCGCTGCATAAGTTCCCAGAAGTTGGGCACAAACAATGTTCCAATAACGGCATTAAGCAACATGCCGAATACGACAGCGGTACCAAGTGAGACGCGGCTTTCGGCACCTGCTCCGGTTGCAAACATCATCGGCATTACTCCAAATATAAATGCGAGAGCGGTCATCATAATAGGTCGGAACCTTATAACTCCGGCATCGAGGGCCGAGGTTGTCAGCGGAGTGCCTGACTTACGGAAATAAGTGGCGTATTCGACAATAAGGATGGCATTCTTTGCCGATAATCCGAGTAAAAGAATAAGTCCGATCTGGGTGTATATGCTTATACTTTGTCCCATTAATATGCAGCCGAGGACGGTGCCGAGGATAGCTACTGGCATTGACAATACCACAGCAATAGGATCAGTCCAGCTTTCATATTGAGCCGCAAGGACGAGGAGAGTCATTATTATCGCGAATATGAATACAACCGAAATGGTGGTGCCGGATTGGGTTTCTTGATACGCTTCGCCTGTCCATGCGTATGAATAATTGTTCCCCAATGTGCGCGTGAATAGATTTTCCATAGCTTTTATACCGTCGCTTGAGCTTACTCCGTCGGCGAGATTGGCTGTGAGGGATGCAGCGCCATACATGTTGTAGCGAGAGGAGGTAGGTTCTCCCATTGTCGGCTCGATAGTCGTGAATGCCGAGAATGGAACCATGGCTCCGGCCGAGTTACGGACGCTGAGTTTAATCACATCCTCTATGTTTCCGCGTGCCGAGTCATCGCCCATAAGTGTCACTTGATATACTCTCCCGAAATCATTGAAGTCATTGACATAATTTCCTCCCATATATGCTGAAAGGGTTGAGAATATGTCGCTCATTTCAAGACCCTGGAGTTTTGCTTTGTTACGATCTATGTTGAGGCTGTATTGGGGGACGGTGCCCTGAAATAAAGAGGTGACGGACTTTATTTTAGGCTCATCCTTGACTGCTTCCCTAATGCTTTCAATAGCTTTTTTTAATTCGGCGGCTCCATGATTGTTGATATCAAGCACCATCATTTCAAGTCCGGATGACATTCCAAGCCCCGGAATTGATGACGGATTGACGGAAAAGGTCACCGCTTCCTGATATTTGGCTGCGATTGTGTTGACGCTGTCGATTAGAGCAAATACGCTTTGTCCTTTTTTTGTACGTTCTTTCCATGGCTTTAAAACGACCATTAGCGTGCCCATGTTTGATGACGCTCCTCCTCCCATCATCGAGAATCCTGAAATTGCCATGACATCTGATATTTCAGGCAAACGTTTCCTCATTTCGTCTGACAGTCCGTTGACTATTTTTTCTGTGCGTTCGAGCGATGCTCCCTGAGGTAGTTGCACTGACGTGATAAAATAGCCTTGGTCTTCTTGCGGTACGTAACTTGTCGGCCACTTAATGAATGCGAAAATACCGATAAGCGCTATCGCCAGGAATACAGTAAGTGAAATACCGGCATGATTAAGCATGTGGCTTACGCATTTCTTATAAAAATTTTCAGTTGCCGTGTAGCAGGTATTGAATATCCGGTATACAGGGTTCTTGGTATTTTTATTACGCGGAGTGAGGAAAAGAGCGCACATCGCCGGAGTGAATGTCAATGCGTTGAATCCCGAAAACGCGGTCGATACGGCTATGGTAAGAGCGAATTGTTTATATAGCTGTCCCGTAATTCCACTAACAAATGCCGTTGGAATGAAGACCGACAGCAATACAAGCACTTCCCCGATAACAGGACCGGTCAATTCCTGCATAGCTTTTTCTGCGGCTTGCCGGCGCGACAATTTTCCGGTATCGACAAGCCGGGCACAGTCTTCAACCACGACAATGGCATCGTCCACGACTATTGCAATCGCCAGGACAAGTCCGAACAACGTCAGCGTGTTTATTGTGAATCCCATTATTTTCATTATCGCGAACGTTGCGATAAGCGACACCGGAATAGTGAGCATCGGTATGACTACCGCTCTCCAGTTTTGTAAGAACAAAAGAATTACGATAAGTACGATTAAAGATGTCTCGACAAAAGTGGTCAGCACTTCGTCGATTGACGCTGTAACGTAGTCCGAGGTGTCGAGAACCACTCGGTATTTTACTCCTGGAGGAAAATATTGGCTTAGGCGTTCCAGTTCCGCTCTGGCTCCTTTTGACACTTCGAGCGCGTTGGCTCCTGGAAGTTGTCTCACTCCCAGCAGTGCCGCCTGATTTCCTGATACGAGAGTGTTGGCGATATAAGATATGCTTCCAAGATCGACTTTAGCGACATCTTTCAGACGCAATATGCCATTGCCGTCACTGCGGATGATGATATTGGCAAATTCTTCGGCTTTTGAGAGCTCTCCTTGAGACACGATGGTAAACTCGAAAGCTCCTCCGGTAGGGTTAGGCGCGGCTCCGACTTCTCCGGCCGAAACTTGCATATTCTGTGATTGTATGGCGGCTCTGACATCGGCAGGTGTCACACCTCTGGCCCTCATAAGTTCAGGATCAAGCCATACACGCATACTGTAGTCGCCTCCGCCAAATGCTTCAACACCGCCTACTCCTTTTACTCGTGACAGTGAGTTTACAAGATTAATATTTGCGTAGTTAGTAAGATATAGCGCGTCATATCTTCCCGAGCTGTCACCTTCGAGAGTGCAGAAAAGCACGTTGTTGGTCGATTCTTTATTGACAGTTATTCCCTGTTCCTTTACTGCGGTAGGTAGTGTGGTCTCGGCGGCGTTCAGTCTGTTTTGCACATTTATGGCTGCCTGGTCTATATCTGTCCCCTGCTCAAAGGTTATGGTCAGGTTATAACTGCCGTCAGATCCTGAATTTGAACTCATGTAGAGCATGTCTTCCACGCCGTTTACTTGCTCTTCGATAGGAACTCCTACTGTCTGAGCCACAGTTTTTGCGTCGGCTCCTGGATAGTTGGCCATTACGCTTATGGTTGGTGGCGTGATGTCGGGATATTGAGCTACTGGGAGAGTGTGTATTGTGATGAGGCCGGCAAAGACCATGATAATCGCCAGTACAGTGGCGAATATCGGCCGGTCTATGAAATATTTTGAAAACATGATCGAATGGATGTGGAAATTAAACAATACCGAGTTATTTGATTTCTATCGGCTTTATTGTCATTCCGTCGCGTACTTTCAGCAACGCTGATGTGACATATCTGGAGTTCGGGCCGATACCTTCGGTGATGACACGCAAGGAGTCGTTGTATAAATCTCCGGTTTTAATCGGGGTATATACTATTTTGTCTGAGTCATTGACAACATATAAATATTTGCCGAGTTGATCAGTGCCTATTGAAGAGTCTTTGACGAGAATCGCTTTTGCGTTTTCACCGAATGGCATGTGTACATTTGTATACATGCCGTCTTTTATTTCTCCATATGGATTCTCCACATTTATTTTGATAGTGAGAGTTCCCGTGGACTTGTCGACGCTTGGGGATTGGTAGCCCAACTGTCCGGAATAGTGATGTGCAAGCGGTTCGGTGAATGATAGCGGGATGCTGTCATATAAGCGATGGCCTATGGGGGTTTTTATTTCTCCCATTATTTTTTCGTATTGTTTTTCCTCTATAGCGAAAACAATCACTACTTTGGAATCGTCATAGATGGTCGCCAGCACATATGGGCTTCCTTCTCCGTTTATATAGTTTCCGACATCGGTTGTGCCGCTGTTAATGTGTCCGGTGTATGGCGCTCTTACCGTGCAGTATGCCAGATTGGTTCGTGCTGTATTGAGTGCGGCTTTGGCGGTTTTTATCGCGGCTTGTGCATTTTCCATGTTTGTGCGTGCCTGTATGACCTCTATTTGTGCCACCGCGTCGCTTTCAAGAGCTTTTTTCATGGCGGTATATTGATTGGAAGCGTATTGGTAGTCGCTTTCGGCTTTGCTTAAAGCGGCTTCCGCCTGATTTACAGCATCGACATAGTTTGTTGACTCGATTGTGAAAAGCCTTTGCCCTTTTTTCACAAAATCTCCCCCCGAATAATCTTTGGTGAGCAGCGTTCCATTGACTCTGCCCACCACATTTGCCGTGTTCCATGCATATGCATATCCCGGATAGGTTTTGTATAATACGATTGAATCTACAACCGGAGTGGTTACATAGATTTCAGGCAATTCACCTGTTGTTGTGTTGCTCTTTTTGTCTGAACATCCATTAATGCTAAAAATTAGTGATGCGGCAATAACATAGCGATATAGTCTGGAAGTAATCATATTCATGAGATTTTAACGGTGACTAAATTAATTTAAGGCCCATCCTCCCCCAAGTGCCTCATAGAGGGCTATCAGGGCTGTAAGCGCCTTTCCTTTTGATTCGATTATAGAGTTTTGGTAGGCTAAATAATTAAGCTGTGCCGTCACGACATCTGTAAATGGGTTCAGGCCCTTTTTGTATAAATCGAGTGAGAGATCGAGCGACTGTCGGCTGTTGTCAATCACATCATTAAGTATTGATATGTTTTGAAGTGTGGCTGTGTATGATAAAATCGCATTGTCTACTTCCTCCACAGCGTTCATTACGGTAAAATTATAATTGTCTATGCCAATTTCCATCTGTTCACGTGCTGATATTACATTCGCTCTTCTGGCGAGTCCGTCAAATACAGTCCAGCTGAGAGTCGGAGCAAGTGTATAGGTGAATGTCTGTTTTTTGAAAAGGTCGCCGACATCGTGTGAGGCTGTGCCTATTGAGGCATTGAGCGACAATGCGGGAAGAAAATCCTTTTTGGCGATGCCGAGTTGAGCCGCATATTGCGCGAGCTGAAATTCGGCTTCAACAATGTCGGGTCTGCGTCTCAACAATTGTGTCGGTACGCCGATAGGTACAATTTGCCGGTAATCCGGGAGCTGTTGCGGGGTTTTTAAACGTGAATAAATGGAATCAGGATATACGCCTGTCAGAATTGCAATAGAGTTGATAGTGGTGCGGATTGCCGATTCAAGTCCAGGAACCGATGCTTGAGTGGAATAATAGACGACTTTTGCTTGAGCCACGTCGAGCATCGACGCAAGTCCCGCTTCGTGGCGCGCCTCTGTAATTTTGACTATTTTGCCTTGTGAAGCTATGTGTTCCATTGCCACCTGATGTTCCGCCTGATACATTCGGAGTGTTATATAGGATTTGGCGATGTTGGCGCATAAGGCTGTCATTACCGCCGCATATTCTGCCTTAGTTGCATCATATGCAGCTTTGCTCGCTTTGGCTTTAGCTGTGATTTTACCAAAGATGTCAATCTCCCAGTTCATATTGAGGCCGAGTGAAAAATAATCGGATGTAGTCGCATCCGCTAATTCGGCGCCCATGCCTCCCGAGGAACGTGTTTTCTGCCATCCTGCGTTAAGTCCTACGGATGGCATATACCCTGCACGCGCGCTGTTGACAGCCTGTGCGGCCATATTGATGCGATGTGCGGCTGTCAATACATTATAATTATTGGCAATGCCTTCGGCTATCAGTGAATCAAGGCATGAATCCTCAAATGTTTTCCACCAGTAATCGTCAGTAGGTATATCTTGTGAAAAATATTCCGTATACGACCAATTTTCAGGAATCTCTTTGTCAAGATATTTCCCGATTTTGTCATTGGTCGCATTCAAGCTTGACGAGCATAACAATGATGTGGTGAAAAATATGCAACTTATAGGTATGAATCTCATAAATAAAGAGCTTTTAGTTTAATTATAACCGTGCTGTTTTAAATTCGGTTTGTATTCGATATTTTTATTTAACTAATATTAACTGGCCTCCTCATGTGATTGAGTTAACTTTGTAATTATGGATAATAGCTCTCGCCATCACATTCAATCGCTTCATTCTTTGAGATTTATTTTTATATTTCTCATATTTATTTCTCATTTTTCATGGAATGACAGCGGGTATTGGGATTTTGGGGGTGATTGTGGAGTATGTTTTTTCTTCATGCTTAGTGGATTTGTACTTTCTCTTCCGGAACAATCCGTGACTAATTACAGAGATTTCGTTGTAAAACGGTTGAAAAAGATTTATCCTGCCCATCTGTTGGCTCTCCTTGTCGCATTCATCGCTATCCCGTGGGGATTCAATATCTATTCGACTGCTGCGTCCATTTTTCTTTTGCAAAGCTGGGTCCCCTCAAGAGAGATTTATTTTGGAGCTAACGGTGTGGCATGGTTTCTGAGCGATATACTAGTGTTTTATCTCGTATTCCCTTGGCTCAAAGGTTTTTTATTTGAAATCAGATGGAAGCATGTGATAATTTTTTTTGCTTTTGCTATCTCTCTCTATTTCTGCGCGCTTCTTCCATATGTGCCAGAAGAGAAAGTTAACTGGATCCTTTATGTCTTTCCTCCTGTGAGGCTGCTCGATTTTCTTTATGGTATTCTCCTTGCGAGACTTTATAAATACATTTTGCGGTCAGGTGTTAGAGTATCATCATTATTTGCAAGCGTGTTGGAATTTGGCTCGTTAGTTTTGTTGTGTGTCACGTTGGTCGTATATTCCCATGTGTCACAGCGGTATGCCGTTGCTTCTCTGTTTTGGATTCCTTGCGGGGCTGTGATATTGGCGTTTGCGATCGGTGATTCTTATTCGGGAATTTTGAGCCGTTTTTTAGGGACGAAGATATTATTTTGGCTTGGAGCCATATCTTTTGAGTTTTATCTGATTCATGTGTCGGTGATACAGATGGCTTCCAGGATTGTCGGAAAATATTCCATAGAATTGCCGTATGCGATAACTTTTTCAATAGTCCTGGCTTTTTCTGTTATTGCTGCTGCCGCTTTGCACAGTATAATTTCCGGGAAAGTGGGTGTTAAATATAATAAAATTTTGAAAGACAGGTTATGAAGCGATTTGCCGATAAATATATGTTGATGTCATGGGGTGTCATTCTCATCTTTACCGTGACATTGTTTTATCTTTCTGCCATATTCTTTTGGTCTTCCGATTCGCCTTTTTTCGCACTGAGATTTGAGATGGACGGCAGCGATTCCTATCGTAAAATGGAAGGGGTGTGGGATCTTTTTCAGTCCCAATGCACCCATTATATGACGTGGAGCGGTCGATTTGTCTGTCAGTCGCTTGTGCAGTTTTTTTGTGCCTTTACTGAAAGGCCGGTCTTTGAGATATGCAATATGCTGGTATGGCTGGCATTTATTTTCCTGTCATTGCGTCTTGCCGGAATAAAAGTAAAGAATACGGCATCGCTGTTTATGGTTGTATGCATGTCGTTCCTTATATTTATAAATATCCCGTATGACCCTCCTTTCATGATAAATTATCTTTGGATGGGGACGTTGGTTATGGCATGGCTGAATATCTTCTTTTCATCTGCCAAGAAATCGGCTGTTCAGTTGGCACTCATATTTCTATTAAGCATATTGGCGGGAAATTCTCAGGAATCGTTTTCAATACCTTTGTCGGGCGCGTTGACTGTTTGGATTATAATGCGGAGATTCCGGCTTAATAAAATGGAATGGGTCGCTGTCGCAGGATTCTTTATTGGCGCTCTGACAGTTGTTGCGGCCCCAGGTAATTATGTGCGGCTGGGGATTGTGATGGACGAGAACGGACGTATGGGCGCGGGCATTCTGCGTAACATATTTATGGCGTTGCCGCAGATTTGCATTGCGTTGTTTTTAGGGACGGTGACTTATAAACGCATCAAAGATGCCCGGATGGCGGGGATTGCGTTGTCGACTGAAACTTTGTTGCTTTTGCTTGCCGCATTGTTTTCAATAGTATTGGCGGCTTTATTGAAATTCGAGATTCTGGCGCGAGTCATGATTCCCATGAATATATTTCTTTCGGTTACCGCTTTCAGCGGCGGATTCAAGTTGCGGCATGAACGGTCTGTTATTGTTCTCCTTTCAATCATATGTGCGGTTACCGTCATGCTTGAATATCGTACATACGTATCCAATAATGAGAAATATTCTCTCATAACAAAGCTCTATCATGAATCAGAAAGTGGCGTTGTCGTTATTCCTGACGAGATGTTTTGCAAGGATGACGGGAGAAACGGTTACTACGATTTGGGATTTGTCATACAGGAGCGTGTCGATAACCCTGATAAACCTTTTTTGAAAAGATATCCTGAATCGCTGACAAGAATTGAAATAGGCAACGACACTAATTTTGTAATGCGTATTGCGCCGCAGGCATGGCTTATCGGGCAGTCGCTGACCTGTCCGGAATCATTTGTGATAAAAAAGAGCCTTTTTCCCGGAGCAGTCGATTTGCCTATGTCAGACAGGATTATTGATGCTTCGTCATCGAAAGAACTCGTAATTGATACAATCAATAATACTGTAATCCGGGTGTATGTGAATAACCGGTGGTATATAGAGGCGGATGTTATGTTAAAAGTAGATTAGAGCATCCTGGAGAACATATGCCAAAGCGCGATGCCTGTGCTGACCGAAACGTTGAGTGAATGTTTTGTGCCGTATTGTGGTATTTCGAGACATATATCGGCTGCGTCAACTACCTCTTGTGCAACGCCGTTGACTTCATGTCCGGCAACAATCGCATATTTTTTCCCCGGCTCCGGAATGAACTTCTCGAGAGACACGCTGTCGGCCACCTGTTCAAGGACGCAGATTGTGTAGCCGTCATCCTTTAAAGCCTTTAATGCGTCGAGGGTGTTGTCGAAGTGATGCCAGTCGACAGAGTCTTCTGCTCCAAGCGCTGTTTTATGGATTTCAGGCGACGGCGGAGTGCCGGTAACTCCGCACAACATCACTTTTTCTACTGCGAAAGCGTCGCAGGTGCGTAATATTGCGCCCACATTGCTGAGGCTTCTTACATTGTCCAATACTGCGGCAAGAGGGAGTTTAGGCGCCTTCTTGAACTCCTCGGCGCTCATGCGGTGCAAATCCCAGATAGTTTTCTTTTTGTTCATTTTGCAAATTTACGCTTTTATTATGAAATAGCATTGGCAAATGAATACGTACAAACATGGCGGAAGCGTGTCCAAAGTTACAATTTGATAGCAAAAAGATGTATAACTGGGGAACAAGGATACTAAAAAGTGAGTATCGCTTAACGTTTTGGAGTTAAAATACGTTAAAACGGGGGGGGGGTAGCATAGATTCTTGTATTATATTTCTACATTTGCAAAATAAACACAATATAATTATCACATATTTTTATTATCACCATGCGAATATCATTATTGGCTATGTTAAGAATGATGGTAGTTCTCGTTATTATGGGAGCTGTATCATCTCTGGCGGTAGAGGCCCAGGAAGCTAATACCTTCAGCATACGCGGTACTGTTTACGAGTACACGCAACCGGGAGATTCCGTGGCTTTGGGTTTTGCCACTGTGACGATACCGGATTATGGAATCGCTACCACAACGGCAGCCGACGGACACTATTTGTTGAAAGGTGTTCCTAAAGGGAAAGCTACGATAAAAGTTTCTTATGTAGGTAAAGTGACCATTGAAAAAGTTGTGGAGGTTTCAAAGTCGATGACTTTGAATTTTTCAATGCGTGAAGAGAACTTCAAATTGAAGGAAGTTATGGTCACCGCGCAAGCTTCACAGGCAGGTGGCGCCACCTCTTCTATCATAGGGCGTAACGCGATGGACCATATGCAGGCTACGAGTCTTGACGATGTATTGTCGCTTCTTCCCGGAGAGTTGTCGACCGAGCCTAACTTGAGCGGAAATAAGGAGGTGAACATCCGTAATATCGCTTCCGGCCCTTCTGCAATGAACGCAATGGGTTCTGCGATTATCCGAGACGGCGCTCCGATTTCAAATAATGCCAACCGTTCGGTTATAAGTCCGGGATTTAATGGTACTATGGAGAATTATAACGCAGGTGGCGGAGCCACTCCTGACGGTGGTGTCGATTTGCGTTCTATCTCTACCGACAACATTGAATCGGTGGAAGTGATTCGCGGTATTCCCTCTGTAGAGCACGGCGATCTCACTTCAGGCGCTGTGATTATTAATTCCAAAGCAGGACGTGAACCTATACGTATCACTGCCAAGGCAAATCCTAAAGTATATATGGGTTCGGCAAGCGGCGGCTTTTTGCTTAATAAAAACCGTGGCGGTCTTAATTTCAATGTGGATTATGCTCACAATACCAATAATCCTACACAATCTTACCAGACTTATCAGAGAGCTTCGGGGCGTGTTATGTATTCCAAAGAGTTCTCGCAGAAATTGCGCACCAATACTTCGTTGAACTTTATATATGGAAAAAACAATCGCGCCCTTAATCCTGATGATGAGAGCTATCAACGCAAGTCTCGCGGTGAAGAATACGGAATAACATTGAATACCAACGGATTGTGGAGTATTGACAAGGGTATCCTCAAATCTCTCCGTTACGTGGTGTCTGGTACATATACATCCAAACAATCTCGTTATCAGAGTATCGTTTCGTCAAATAACACTCCTTATTCAGGAACTCTTGTCGACGGAACGGTGGTGTCCAATACACCGGGCAAACACTTGTTTGATGCCGATGGCAATGAAATTACAAACTTTGGAGGTGTTGATGCCGATAAATTCGCTTACTGTTTGCCTGCCAATTATCTTTCATGGAATAAGATAGATTCACGAGAAGTCAATATCTTTGCCAAACTTGTCGCTACATTGTTCAAGCAGACAGGCTATATCAACAACCGTGTTCTTCTTGGCGCTGACTTCCGTAGTGACGGAAACGTGGGACATGGTAAATCATGGGATCCGCAGGGGCCTCCCGAACGAGAAGTCAGCCGTCCTAACGGTGTTATGCGTCCTCATGAGTTCCGTGACGATCCGTTCCTAAATCAGCTTGGCGTTTTTGCTGAGGAAAATTTCATGTGGCAGATGGGGCTTCATGAGTTGCGTTTGCAGGCCGGTGTCCGTTATGATCACGCCAATCGTGTTGGCGGTATTGTATCTCCCCGTTTCAATGGTTCGTTTGAGATTCTTCCTTCAAAATTATGGATTCGCGGCGGATATGGTGTGACTGCAAAGATGCCTACGCTTCTATATCTCTATCCGGAAAAAGTTTATTTTGAGTATGTAAATCTGAATGAACTCTCTTCTACAAAAATTCCAGAAGAAGATCGTATATACATGACGACTACCAAAATACATGATGTGGATGTGTCGCATCTGAAGATTGCCACCAACCGTAAGGCAGAAATCGGTTTTGACTTGCGTCTGGGCAGATCAACCTTCAATGTTACCGGATTTTTCGAACGTCTTAAGAACGGTTATTCTTATGTGACCAATCTGAATACTTTCGCTCCATTCGAATGGACTGAATATAAGCGTGACGCTAATATGGGATTGATTGAAAGCGCCACTAATACAGTGCTTTCCGACTGGCGTGCTCCGGGTAATGATTTGTCATTGACAACCCGTGGTGTGGAATTTGATTTCTCTCTCGGACGTATTGAAAAAATTAATACCACATTCTCGCTAAACGGTGCATGGATTCGTTCAAAAAGTCGTAATGGCTCATATGATTTCTACGATCCGACATCGTCTATGTCCGCTGCAAGCCGTAAAGATATCGCCATTTATGCAGGAAATGCTCTTACTCGCTATGACGAGCGGTTCGCGACAACTTTGCGTGTGACCCATAACTTGCCTAAAATCGGTTTTGTTGTCACTCTGTCGGCTCAGGCCGTATGGAAAGATGCCAATTGGGGAAAATATGGCAACGATTCTATTCCTGTAGGTTACATGTCGCTTAAGGACGGACAGCCTCATTTCTTCGAGGATGGACAGTTCAATACCGTTGAGGAATTCCGTGACTCGGAATACAGTTATATGTATCGTGCCGCCAACCATCCTCTTGAGAAGCGTGAATCGTACAATCCTTATTTTTGCTTCAATATGAATGTGACTAAAGAGCTTGGTGACATGATGCGTGTGTCATTCTTTGCAAACAATATGTTCCGAAGCTATCCGCGTCGTGAGTCTCACCGTAATCTTGGAACTTATGTGTTGAAAAACAATCGTTTCTATTTTGGAGTGGAACTTTCTATCACCCTTTAATTGAAAAACAGCTATGAAGAAATATCTATATACTTTTTCTGCGGTTGTCGCCATGATGTCTCTTGCGTCCTGTGACCAGTTCAAAGAGGCTAATGACGCGGCGCCGGTAGAACCGATAAAAATCTCTCTTGACCTCAACACGGCCATTGGAGGAGGCGAAGAGGTCACTTTTGGCGACGAGATGATTGTGAAGCTTGACAATTATACTGAAGGACTTCATTATGAAAAATCATTTTCAGGATCAAAAGTTGAAATAGACGGTGTTGTGCCTGGAATTTATTCTGTTAATGTTTCCGGTACAGCGACTCTTTCTGACGGAACCGAATACATTCTTGCCGCCAGTATGATCAACAAGCCGCTTATTGAATCGCTGAATTTCCCGTTGGAGCTTAAAGGTTCAATGAAAGGAACTTTGGTGTTTTCTGAGATATATTATTGTGGTAGCAAGCCTCCGACAGGATTCTCTTGGTTCCGTGACCAGTTCTATGAGATTGCCAACAATACCGATGAGGTCCAGTATCTTGACGGCTTGCATTTCGCTCATACCGACCGTATTAATTCAGATCACACTATGCCTATCTGGCCGGAAAGCGACGAGGGTAAATATATCTATCTTGACCGTGTATGGAAATTCCCGGGTTCAGGTACCGACTACCCTCTTCAACCTGGTGAATCGTGTGTAGTGGCTCAGTTTGCAGCCAATCAGAAACTTGAGATTTATAATCCCAACTCTCCGGTGGATTTGTCGACAGCCGAATTTGAATTCTGTATGAATAATCCGAATTATCCCGACCAGCCTGCTGTAAATATGGAGCATGTGTATTACGATGGCAGTGACGCAATGCTTCTTCCACAATACTTGACTCCGGTGTTTGGTTGCGGTTATGTGCTATTCCGTATTCCCGACGGAGAGACTTGGAATCCGGCACATGATTTGACGCTTCAGACTAAAAACGCCGCTGATTCATGGTCGGATATTTTTGCCAAGCTTCCTTTGGAATATGTCATTGATGTAGTAGAGGCTACTCCAAATGAATCATATGTGGCAGAGAAAAATATACCTGCCGTTCTTGATGCCGGTTTCGTGACAGTGGGAGGTATCTATCTTGGCCAGGGAGTGACACGTAAACGCGACACTAAAACTGTAGCCGCCAATGGGGCAGTTCTCTATCAGGACACCAATAATTCTTCCGAAGACTTTGAGTGTAACGTAGTTCCTGTTATTCACCGTCATTCCGGTGTTCCCTCATGGAATCCATCTCTCCAATAATTTTAAGACAGTATGAAAATGAGTAAAATTTATAACATCCGCAAAATAGGAGCGATTGCTCTTCTATCATCATTATGCGTCCCGGTGACGATTGCGCAGGAAGCGAGAGAGCATGCCAACCACAGTCATGAGGGAGAGGCGTGCTGTGCAGATTGCAATCATTCCGCCTTGTCGCCGGAGGGATATTCTTCAGCTTCTCTTGAATTGTTGAAAGAACGTCGTCTCTGGTTCCATTCGACCAATGCTGCCGGAGCGATATTTGACAACAAGCAGAATTATTCTGAAGTCAAAATCGGCTATGACCGTGAATCTGGCAACTATCACCGTCCGCAACAGGGTCAGCTGGTTATTAATGCCGGTGTAGACTGCGAGGGCTTCATGAATCTTGGAAATGCCTTGGTATGGGGCGAATTCTCATTTAAGCAGCGCAATATAGACAAGGCCGGGTTCAATGCGTCAATATCCGATCCATATCGCGGGATGCCGTTTTTTATCGCTGACGAGCATCTTAGCGATTGGCGCAATCAGTATTATAATATGAAATTCCGTGCCTCTACACCTCTTTATTGGGGCAAAGTGGCTTTCGGTGTTGAAGGAAATTATCGTGCCGATCTTGCTGCAAAGCAGCTTGACCCGCGTGTCGACACCCGTTATTTTGAGCTTGGGGTGAATCCGAGTGTGGCCTATTCAATTGACCGCCATAATTCTATCGGAGCCGTATTCGAATATACCGCGCTTAAGGAGGATTCTCGAATGGAAAGTGTAAACATGTCTGACCCTCAGAATGTTTACTGGCTTAACGGTCTTGGGACGGCTATAAAGGAGATTGTGGCTTATGATCTGCCGCGTACCGATTATCACGGTCATATCTTGGGGGGCGGTCTGCAATATAATTTCCGTAAAGGCGGTTTCAATCTGCTCGCGACTGTCGATTTTACACGCCATATCGAGAATATGGATAAGAATCCGCAAGTTCCCGAAAAGAAGTCGTCAGTGAGAAATGATTTGTGGAAATATTCCGTTCTGTTCCGTTATCATGGAAAAAGTTGGAGCCATCATTTCAATTTTGAAGGAATAGAACGCAATAACCATGGTATTCAATATATCAATGAATTCAACAACAGCGAGAACAATCCTGGTTGGAAAGTGCTGGATCACAGTGTCCGTTCCACATATAAAACTACGGCTTTCAATGTAGACTATTCACTTATCCGCAACCGTGCCGACGAATATGCATGGCGTGTTGATGCCGGAATCTCTTACCAGTATCAACGTGACGAGTATCTTTTGCCTGATGCCCATAAATCGTATAAGAATATTTACAGTCATCTGACGGCTAAGTATAATGCTGCTCTTGGCGCCAAGTACAACCGCCGTCTTCTGATTGCCGCCAATGGAGGGTTCAATCACAATATCGATGGCAAGTATACTTACAACGCTTCTAATCCCGATTTTCCTACAGTGACTCAGCTTGAGACCGGCGAAATCCAATATTTCTCTTCCGATTTCTGGAATCTTGGCGCTTCGGTGTCATATTCACAGCAGATAAAGGAATCGAACAGAATGAATGCTTATGCGCGCGCTGAATTCAATTATGTGAAGACCCACAGCTATGATTTCAACAATCGTCGCTACATGGCGTTTGCCATCGGTGTGACATTCTGATGTCTCGACTAAGTAAAGAGTATACATAAATAACTTTAACAAAAACAATATGTGCCTTAATTCATTTCTTGGCGTAGCATTATTGATCGGTCTGTGCTCCCCGGCGGGGGTACAGACTATTGTCAAACCTGATGCCAAGATTTCCAAAACATCATTTGCTATTATAACCGATACGCCTTTGTGGGAAGAGTGTTCTGAAGAAATGAGCCGTTTTGCCGCTCAGTTACAATCGGAAGGTCTCCCCGCATTTATCGTTTATGACCGGTGGAAATCGCCGGAGCAGGTGAAAAAAGTAATTAAAAACCTTTATAAGAAGCATTCTCTTGAGGGTGTGATGCTGGTAGGGGATGTGCCTGTCGCTATGATTCGCAAGGGGCAGCACCTCACATCGGCGTTCAAGATGGACGAAGAGAGCGATTGGATTGATTCTTCGGTTCCGTCTGATCGTTTTTACGATGATTTCGACCTTAAGTTTGACTTTATACGTCCTGATTCCGCCCGGCAGGGATTTTTTTACTACAATCTTGCGGCGGAGTCGCCACAACAGATCAGGTGTGACATCTATTCTTCACGCGTGAAGCCGATAGACAATGGCGAACCGAGAGCCGTGCAGATAAAGAGATTCTTTAATAAGGCTGTAGCCGAACATAAAGCTGATAACCGTCTCGACCAATTTTATTCTCATACCGGCGACGGTTCATATTCCAATTCTTTGAATGCGTGGACGGCAGAAGCCGCTACGATACGTGAGCAGATGCCCGGAACATTTGATAGTCCCGCTTCTCCGGGACGTGCCCGATTCACACGTTACAGCTTCAGTCCGTATCCAAAGCGTGACATCATCAATATGCTGAAAAATGATAAGCTTGACCTTGCCATTTTCCATGAACACGGTATGCCGGCCCGACAGTATATATCGGGTATTCCTTCTTCAGAGGATCTTGATACACACGTTAAGTTATATCGGGAGCACCTCAGGGATCGGGCTCGTCGCATAGCCGGCGATTCCGCGAAGTATGCAGCTTTTGAGGCTGATAAAAAAGCTCTCGGGCTTGAACCGGCATGGTGGAATGACTACAATACTCCGGAGCAAGTCAAGGCTGACTCGATAACTGATGCCGACCGTGGAATTATGCCGGAAGATATAACCGCTTTCAAGCCCAATAGCCGAATGGTTATTTTCGACGCATGTTATAACGGAGATTTCCGTGAACCGGACAATATTGCCGGCCGCTATATTTTTGCCGATGGAAAGACTGTCGCTACTTTTGCCAACAGTGTGAATGTGCTTCAGGACAAACAGGCTAACGAGCTTCTCGGCCTTCTGTGGCTTGGCGCCAGAGTAGGACAGTGGGCAAAGGAAACCAATATCCTGGAAAGTCATATAATAGGTGACCCGACATTCCGCTTCAGTTCATCTGTACCTGGAGTCGACGCAGCCGAGATATGCCGCCGTCCTTATAATGAAGCTGATGAACGTGAGATGCTCAAATCGGAATATGCCGATTTGCGTAATCTTGCAATGCACAGATTATGGAGCAATGATGCCAAAGGGCTTTCCCCTATGTTGGCTGAAATTTTCCGCACATCTCCGGTCGCTATGGAGCGTTACACCGCATTAAGCTTGCTTGAGAAAATCAATGATGCCGAATATCAGGCTATTCTTCCTGACGCTTTGTGTGACGCAAATGAATTTATTCGACGCACTACCGTGAGCCGTATGGGGCATGTGGGGAAAGACAATTATGTCAAGTGTCTTGTGGATGCTTATTTTGATGACACACAGGCGACTCGAGTAGTGTTCCAGATAGAGAATAATATCCATCATTTCGGAGAGGATGCCTTCAACAAGGCTATTGCCTCATATGATGGCGAGCGTGCCGACAAATTACGTAAAGCATATGAGAGACGTAAGAGCGCCGATGAGGCGATTCTCAACCATGACGGAAAATACCGTAAAGTGTATATCAAGTCATTGCGAAACGGCAATATTCATGCCACTCTTTCCGATTATCTTGCATTGCTTGAGAGTCCGGAAGAATCCGATGATATAAAGGTAGCCATGCTCGACGCTCTTGCATGGTACAATCACTCCTACCGTCGTAATGAAATACTTGCGGTATGCGAGCGTCTGACCAAATCGTCAGGAGTATCCAAATCTGTAAAAGATCAGGCTAAACGCACTTATTTCCGTCTTAAATGAGCCGAATCATGAAACAACTGTTATTTTCATTTATAATGGCTGTGACTGCGGTATTTTCCGCGTCAGCCGATATCGTGATTGACAAGCCTGTAAGCAAGGATTGTCCAACATCATTCGTTATTATTGCCGACAGCGCCACTTGTGCGGCTACCCGTCCGGCGATGCTTCGTTATAAAAACGCGCTTGAGGCCGACGGTCTCGCTACTTATATCGTAAGCGCTGATTGGAAGTCTCCGACACAGGTGCGTGAGACGCTTAAGAAGCTGTATGCGTCTGACCCGAAAATAGAGGGTATAGTCATTGTAGGCGATGTGCCGGTAGCGATGGTCCGTAACGGTCAGCATATGACCACCGCATTCAAGATGGATGAGGACGCATTTCCTTTTATCGATTCTTCGGTGCCATCCGACCGTTTCTATGATTGCCTCGACCTTGATTTCCGGTTTTTGAAGCAGGATGAGACCGAGAACCATCTGTTTTATTATGAACTCGCTGAGGATTGTCCGCAGCGTCTTAATCCTACCTTCTACTCAGCTCGTATACGTTATCCGAAATTACGTGGAGGAGATAAATATGAAGAGATTGCGAAGTTCCTTGATAAGGCGGCTTCGGCAAAAGCCGATATGAAGACGGATTGTGTGGATCGTGTGGTTTCGTTTAACGGCCACGGCTATAATTCCGATTGCCTTATTGCATGGATGGATGAGGAGAAAGCCTATAGAGAGCATTTTCCGGCAGCTTTCAATACATCGACCGGTTTCAAACATTGGAATTTCAGAATGGAAGAACCGATGAAGCCGGCGATATTCAAGGAGCTTGAGCGTCCAGGCATTGATTTGTTCATGTTCCATGAACATGGCGCGCCTACCACTCAGTATATAAACGGTTATGGAGAGGCTGAGAGTCAGGATGCCCGCTTGCGGTATATAAAACTTGGCATATATTCCCGCATCGAACGTGCGGTAAAGAAAGGCAATGACGAAGCAGAGGTGATCGAGGCATTTGCCAAGGAATATCAGCTTGATTCATGTTTCTTCAAGGATTTGCACAATCCTGAATTTGCCGCATCCGATTCAATTGCATATGCTGCGAAGGATATTGAGGCTAACGAGTTTCATAATCGTGTGACTATGCCGCGAATGGTTATGTTTGACGCATGCTACAACGGTTCGTTCCATGAGGATGATTATATCGGCGGCGAATATCTCTTTAATCCGGGAACCACGCTTGTTACACAGGGTAATACGCGTAATGTGCTCCAAGACCGATGGACTATAGAGATGATAGGGCTCTTATCTCACGGAGTGCGTGCCGGACAATATAATCGTCTGGTAGCGACTCTCGAAGGACACATGATGGGCGATCCCACTGTGAGATTCGCTCCGCTGGAGCCCAACACGCTTTCAGCTGATATGACTCTTCGTAAGGCTGACCGAGCATATTGGGAGTCTTTGACAGAATCCCCGTATGCCGATGTCCGTTCGATAGCCTTGAGAATGCTTTCGGCTATTACTCCCGAATCTGAAATGTCGCCGAAGCTGCTTGAGATTTTCCGTACATCTCCGTTTAATACCACGCGTATGGAGGCTCTTAAACTTCTTGGAAATTATTGCAATGCCGATTTCAAGGAAGCTGTGCGTCTGGGATTAAACGATCCTTATGAACGTATAGCGCGCATGAGTGCGGACTTTGCGTCGGAAATAGGTGATACGGCTCTTCTTCCGGAAGTGATTGAAGCCTATATCGATGGCAATGAGCGGCAGCGTGTCAACTATACCTTGGGAAGCTCGCTTATTCTGTATCCCAAGGAAGACGTAATCAAGGCGGTCAATAACTACTATTCGTCGGCAAACCGTTTCAATGCCGATGAGGAAAAAGCCGAGCTTATCGAGGGTATATCTCATTCATATGAGCGGGCAGAAAAGGATAACGAGGCAATAAGCGACACTACCCTTACGGAGAAGATACGTGTACGGAACATCCGTTTTGTCCGCAATAATCCGTTCCACTATCAGCTTGACAGGTATCTGGCTACGATTGCCGACAGCGGCAACTCCGACAAAATCCGTGTGAATATGGCTGAAGCTCTCGGATGGTTCAAATATTCTTATCGTAAAGGAGAGATTCTGGATTTCTGCGAAAAAATGATTGCTGCCGATGATGTGCCTGATGTTGTGAAAGCTGAACTTCGTCAGACAGCCAATCGACTGAAGTGACAATTGAACATATCGCATCTAAGGCGATGCGTTGACTTATTCGGGGCTGTGTCACTGCATGCATTCAGGTAATGCTGATGACACAGCCCTTTCTATACCCTGAAAAAGAGGGTGACTGTCGTTTTTATTTTGTATATTTGCTGTCGGAAACATGAGATTTTAAGGAAATTATGAGATTTGACGAGCTTGACCTCAGCGATGACATACTTGACGCGCTCGACGCTATGAATTTTAATGAATGCACCCCTATTCAGGAGAAAGCTATTCCGGTAATTCTTGAAGGCAGAGACCTTATCGCTGTCGCTCAGACAGGTACGGGAAAGACCGCTGCCTATCTGCTCCCGGTTATCGATCGTCTGGTTGACGAACCGGTTCCTGAAGATGCTGTTAATTGTATTGTGATGGCCCCCACGCGCGAACTCGCGCAGCAGATAGACCGACAGATGGAGGGATTCGCTTATTTTGTGCCTATCAACAGCGTGGCTATTTATGGAGGCACCGACGGAGCAGGCTTCGCTCAACAGCAACGAGGACTGAAACTTGGGGCGGATGTTGTTATAGCGACTCCCGGCCGTCTGCTTGCCCATCTAAATATGGGATATGTGGATTTGTCGAAAGTTTCTTATTTTATCCTTGATGAGGCTGACCGTATGCTCGACATGGGTTTTTATGACGATATAATGCAGATTGTAAAACAATTGCCCGAATCACGACGGACTCTCATGTTTTCAGCGACCATGCCTGCTAAAATTCAACAGCTTGCCAAGGCTATCCTGAAAAATCCGGCTGAAGTCAAGCTGGCGGTATCGCGTCCTACTGAGAAAATCGATCAGTCGGCATATGTATGCTACGATTCTCAGAAGACACCGAT
>CAZYXN010000001.1:64689-107249 GCA_964651105.1 uncultured Muribaculum sp.
CTTAAATATCTGCTTAAGACGTTTCATTCAAAACGCGTCATTGTATTTTCCGCATCAAAACTTGCCGTTAGGGAGCTTTCGAGAGAACTGAGGCGTAGTAAAATTAAGACCGGAGAGATGCATTCCGACCTTGAGCAGGACGAACGCGACAAAGTAATGCTCGATTTTCGTGCAGGGCATATTGATGTGCTTGTCGCGACTGATATTCTTGCCAGAGGAATTGACATTGACGATATTTCCATGGTTGTGAATTATGATGTCCCTCGTGAGGCAGAAGACTATATTCACCGTATCGGGCGTACGGCTCGCGCTAATGCCGACGGTAAGGCCGTTACGCTGATTAATGAGCGAGACCAGCCGAAGTTCGGAAGAATAGAGAGGTTCCTTCGTTATGAGGTACGAAAAGATGCAGTTCCGGAAGAATTAGGTGAAACTCCTGAATATCGTCCGGTAAGACCTAAATCGAAATTTCACGGCAAAAAACCGAATGCGTTTAAACGCAAACAGAAAACTGCATCTCATAAGATAAATGACAAAGGCTCTCAAAAGAAATGACGCGTAGATAATCATCGATTTCTCGCGAGCATTTGTCTTATGACTAGAGGTGATTCCGGTCCCATATTAAAGATAAGGTCAAGGACGCTCAAATCCGGGATAAATCCGAACCGTTCCGCCCATATCTGATAATAGGGTATGGTCTGGATTTCCGGATATTGATATGTGATGTCGCCGATGACCGGACTGTTTACGGCAGATATGCCGAGCACGCGACAACAGAAGTTATCGATAAGGCTGTCAAGCTCTGTGAGAAATTCGATTTTCCCTGTAAATGCAGGGAGCAGTTCATCGGCATAATATTCAAAGAAAGGAGTTCTCCCGTAAGCTGAACTTATTGCTCCCCAGTGCACGTTCCACCATTCGCCATGGGTAGATATTTTCACGTCCTCGAGCCGGGTGGAGTGCCATTCCGCAGGTTTTTCGAGCGGGACAGTCAAGCGTTGTGTCCCGTTTGGGCCGCTGATTGTGCATCGATGTGTATCTTTTTCACGCTTATTGAATCTCTTGGTTACATCTATGACCACCTTTCCAAATGCGGCCATAGCGGCATAACGCCTTATGCTACCGCAATAAGCCGGCGGCAGCATAAGAGTTTTGTCAGGGTACAGCACGAGACGATTATCTGACATATATTAATCTTTATCCGGATTGGCGGCTTTGAGCACACGGCTCCATCGTATACCGCCATTGAATAGATTTTTGTCTTTGTCAAAAGAGACAAGCACTCGCCATGGTTTCCCTACAATATGGTCTTCAGGAACAAAGCCCCAGTATCGGGAATCGGCCGAGTTATCACGATTATCGCCCATCATGAAATAGTAATCCATTTCGAAAGTATAATCCTTTGCCGGTTTTCCATCGATGTAGACTATTCCGTCTTTAATATATGCGTCATGGTGACCTTCGTAATTTCTAATGCAACGGTTGTATATGTCCCAGTTGTGTTGGTTGAGTTCAATTGTTGCTCCTTTTTTCGGAATCCAGAGTTCTCCGTAATCAGTGCGTGTCCATCCTTCCGACGCATTTTCAGGAAATAGCGGCATGGATTCGGTTGCTGGAACTTTCATCACATTGCTTACTCGCGGGTCGGCCTTCAGAGTCGCAATCATAGCGGGAGTTAACGGTGCTGCATAAATGGGCGGGATTGTACCGTCTTCGCGTACCGTAAATCCGTTGCCTGCCACATTGGCGATGTCTTCTGCTGAAAGCGGCACCATATGCCGGTCATCGACGCTTACTCCGAGTTTTTCCCAATCTTCCTCCGACATCATGCCGTCTTTAAGCTGGAAAAAATGGTTGAACTGTACGTTCTCGGGCTGAGGAATCGGTTTCCCGTCGATATATATCACCCCGTCAGATATTTTTAATGTTTCACCTGGCAGACCTACAGCACGTTTTACATAGTTCTCGCGACGGTCGACGGGACGATAGATTATGTCACCGAACTGCTCTTTATTGTTATGGACGGCAAATCTGCCGAACATATTCACCAATGCGTAATAATCCGGATTCTGCAGTTTGGTCGCCACAGTATCGCCTGCCGGGAAGTTGAATACGACAATATCCCCGCGTTCAACTTTGCCGAGTCCTTTCAATCGTTTATATTTCCATTGGGGCCACTCAACATAACTCTTTGTATTGATTATGGGCAATGTGTGCTGGGTAAGCGGGAAATGTATGGGTGTCATCGGTACTCGTGGACCGTAAGCCGTTTTATTGACCCACAGATAGTCGCCGACTAAAAGTGATTTTTCGAGAGATGATGACGGAATCTGGTAGTTTTGGCCTATAAAAGTGAATACAAAATATACCAGCACCAAGGCGTATAATATAGCGTCGACCCAGCTCATTACGCTGCGTACTGTCTTGTTGGTGCTCTTTTTCCACCATGCCAGCGGGATATAGCCGGTAATGTAGATATCAAACAACAACAGAAGGAATATAAGCACCCACCAGCTGCCAAGCCATGCCACCCAAGCGGTAAATATGAGAGCTACTATCGCGAATCTAATCCAGCGGGTTGTCTTGACCTCCTTGATTCGGTGCTTGAAATCCTCGGAAAATGAAGTTTTCTTTTTCATCGCCTTAGATTATTTTATTATGTCGAGAAGCTGTGACTCGGCGACCAGACTGTGCATCATTTCATCCATTGTCAGGAATCCTTTTCTGCCGCGAGTCCATTCAGCGGCCATTACGGCTCCCAAAGCAAATCCAATCCGTGATTTCGCACGATGTTCGATTGTTATCGAGTCGGCTTCGCTATCCCATTTTATGATATGCGTGCCAGGAACTTCGCCTTCGCGTTCAGCTGTGATGTGAAGTTGGTCGGAAGAGAATTGTTCCGCCTCAGTCCAGCTTTTGATGTGATTGTCCTTTGCCATGATTCCCTCGGCCAAAGAAATGGCGGTGCCGCTTGGGTGGTCGAGTTTGTGAATGTGGTGTATTTCGGTCATTGACGGGGTGTAGTGCGGGACTCCGGCCATGAGTGATGCGAGATATTTGTTTACAGCAAAGAATATGTTCACACCTAAAGAGAAATTGGATGTCCAGAAGAATGTGGCTTTTCCGTCATCACACATTTTTTTGATTTCAGGCATGTCTGCAAGCCAGCCTGTGCTGCCCGATACAACGGGTACGCCACGGGAGAATGCGCGTTTGTAATTGGCGACAGCAGTGGCGGGAGTCGTAAATTCAATGGCAACATCCGCAGTTCCGAATGCTTCGGAATCAAAGTCATCCTGATTGTCAACATCGATTTTGCACACTATTTCGTGTCCCCGTTCGATGGCGATGCGTTCAATCGCCTTCCCCATTTTGCCGTAGCCAATTAATGCTATTTTCATAATTTTCAATTTATCGTGACAAAAATACGCAATTTATATGGCACTACGAAGTCTTTCATTATGAAAATTGAATATCATCTATTGTATTATTTGTTGTGTGGTAAGAGTTTTTCGTGTAAATTTGCATGATTATTTATGAATGCTGACAATCGACATCACGACGCTGTATTGCGTGAGGCGGCCGACAGGCTTTCTTCCGGCGAGTCGCTGGAAGGCATATGCGCTTCGCTGTGCCACCGGGGTCCGCTTCCTTCTCATGAGGCTGCGAAAGAGATTGTCGATTTGACGCTCGCTATTGTATTTCCTGGATATTTCGGTGATAATGATGCCGGATGCGAGAATGTGCGTGATTTTATCGGAGTATGGGTGGAAAAGCTGTATCGCATTCTGTCTCATCAGATTCATGCCGGAATAAGTCTTAACGGGTCTTTAGGGAATGCCCGCGCCATTGCGGAAGAGAAGGCCGATTGCTTCATAAGCCGATTGCCCGAATTGCGTCGCTTATTGAAAGCCGATGCTATCGCCACCTACCACGGTGACCCTGCGGCTTCGTCGGTCGGTGAAGTAATTTATTGTTA
Source organism: uncultured Muribaculum sp. (assembly GCA_964651105.1). Lineage (GTDB taxonomy): Bacteria > Bacteroidota > Bacteroidia > Bacteroidales > Muribaculaceae > Muribaculum. The sequence goes on from CAZYXN010000001.1 coordinate 68,669, forward strand.
TCCGGGTATCCGGGCGATATGCCATTATCGTATTGCCCATGAACTTGCTGTGCTTGAAGTGCCGGTGCTTCCGCGTATGATAAGCGAACAGGCTCATTCTGAAACAGGTATTGACATACATCCGGAAGCGACTATCGGCGAATCGCTGACGATTGACCATGGTACGGGAATTGTAATCGGGGCTACGGCAATTGTGGGCGATAATGTAAAGATATATCAGGGTGTCACTCTTGGTGCCAAGAGTTTTGATGTTGACGAGCATGGAAATCCGGTCAAAGGACTGCCGAGACATCCAATTATCGGCAATAATGTGATTATATATTCCAACGCCACGATTCTCGGCCGTATCACTATAGGTGATAACGCTGTTATAGGAGGTAATATATGGGTGACGCAGAATGTTGAACCGGGAGAAAAATTGATACAGGCAAAAGCTAATAACATATTAAGATTAAAGAATTAATGAAAACCGAAACTTACGAAATGGTTGCCAAAACCTTTCAGGGTCTGGAAGAAATTCTCGCTGACGAGTTGCGTGGCATAGGAGCTCAGAATGTGACAGTCGGCAGACGCATGGTTTCCTTTGAAGGCGATAAGGAGATTATGTACAGGGCAAATTTGAGCTGCCGTACGGCGCTGAGGATTCTGAAACCGATAGTGAAGTTTACTGCCGATGACACTGATTCTCTGTATGAGATGACCAAGGATTTTGACTGGACTTCTATTCTCTCGGTCGACAAGACATTTTCTGTTGATCCGGTTGTAAATTCCGAGATTTTCACTAATTCCCGTTTTGTCACATATCGTATAAAAGACGGAATAGTTGATTTTTTTAAAGACCGTTTTGGTGCTGATAAACGTCCCGGAGTGCGCCTTCAGGATGCCGATGTGATGATTAATGTTCATATCGATGATAATCGCGTCACTCTTTCTCTTGATTCATCCGGTGAGTCGCTTCACAAGCGTGGATACAAGGTCGCTCAGACTGAGGCTCCGATTAATGAGGTGCTTGCTGCCGGGATTATTCTGAAAAGCGGTTGGAAAGGCGATGCGCCGTTTGTCGATCCTATGTGCGGTTCAGGAACTTTTTTGATTGAGGCGGCTTTGATTGCTGCTAATATTAATCCGGGCGTTTATCGCAAAAGCTTCGCGTTCGAGCATTGGAATGACTTTGATGAAGAACTTTTTGAGCAGTTATACAATGATGACTCCAATGAGCGTGAAGTTGATTTTCCGATTATAGGTGCTGATATATCTCCGAAAGCGATTGCGATTGCGGAAAAGAATGTGAAACAGGCGGGAGTCGCCAAATATGTGCAACTTGAAATCAAGCCATTGTCCCAATGGGATTCTGCACCTGAAGACGGAGTGCTTGTTACAAATCCTCCTTACGGTGAACGAATTTCGGTTGATGATATGGAAGGTTTGTACAGCCTTTTGGGCACTAAGCTTAAACGGGTTTTCAAGGGATATCATTCTTGGATTATCGGTTATAAGGATGAATATTTCAACTGCATAGGTCTCACGCCATCGATAAAAATGTCGATTCTTAATGGCTCGTTGGAATGTGAGTTGAGAGAATATATCACTTTTGAAGGCGATTATAAGAGTTTCCGCAAAGAGGGCAATTCTTTGAATAAGCGTTTGGAGGATAAAAAGCGTCCTCAGCAGCGTCGTTTGACAGATACAGAATGGCGTATGGATGCCAGGAAGCGTGGTTTTGGAGGGAAAAACGGACACAAGTTTGTTGAAGGGCGTGACGATGATGACTTCGACGGGGGTCGTAAATCTCGCTTCAAAGACAATCGTAAAGGCAAAGGTGGCCGTTTTAAGGATGATTCCCGCGAGCGTCGTTTTAAAGATGAGCGTAAGGGTCGTGGCAAAGATGATTTCCGTAACGGTCGGAAAGAGGAAAGACGACGCAGTCCGCTTGAAGAGAATTATAAGAAACGTCCTTTTGGACGTAATCGCAACGATGATCGTGAACGAGAGAATCATCGTGATTTCAAACGTGATTCACGCCGGGATGAATTTAATCGTGAAAACCGTCAGCCTCGCGAAAAATCATTTGATTCAGAAAATCCGCTTGCAGTGCGACGCAATGAGCAGGCGTTGAAAAGTATAATCGGAAGACAGCCGTCGATTCCGGCAATGAGAAAGCGTAAAGGATGGAAATCTGGAAATTCTGACAATGAAAATAATAACGATTGATATAAACCATATTAATTCCGCAGCATAATGAATAAAGTAAATGTCCTGTTGCTCGGCTCCGGAGGTAGAGAGTCGGCGCTTGCATGGAAGATTAGTCAAAGTCCCAAACTCGGAAATCTTTTCATTGCCCCGGGTAATGGAGGTACTACTCAGTATGGCGTTAATGTCAATATCTCTCCTGTGGATTTTCAGGCGATTGAGGAATTTGTAAAAGCAAATGATATATCCGTGATTGTAGCTGGAAATGAAGATCCGCTTGTAAAGGGTATTTATGATTACTTTAATGAGCGTGGCATTCTTGTTGTCGGTCCGAGCGCTGCAGGAGCGGCTCTGGAAGGCAGTAAGGATTTCGCAAAACAGTTTATGGAACGTCATAATATTCCGACAGCGCGTTATCGCAGCTTCAATGCGGAGAACATTGAGGATGGATATAAATTTCTGGAAACCCTTGATGCTCCATATGTATTGAAAGCCGACGGTCTTGCCGCAGGCAAAGGAGTATTGATTCTTCCTACGCTTGAGGAAGCGAAAGCATCATTGAAAGAGATGCTTTCCGGAATGTTCGGAGCCTCTTCTGCTACAGTTGTCATTGAAGAATTCCTTTCGGGGATAGAGTGTTCGGTATTCGTTCTTACTGATGGCAAAAATTATCGGGTTTTACCTGTTGCCAAAGATTACAAACGTATCGGTGAGGGGGATACTGGTCTTAATACCGGCGGTATGGGCGCTGTGAGTCCGGTCGTATTTGCCGATGAGGAATTTATGGCGAAGGTGCGTGAACGTATTATCGAACCTACTGTAACCGGACTTGCCAAAGAAGGCATTACTTATAGGGGATTCATATTTCTCGGATTGATAAACGTCGGCGGAGAACCGATGGTGATAGAATACAATGTGAGAATGGGTGATCCGGAAACAGAGGCGGTTATGCTTCGTGTGGATAGTGATCTTCTTGATCTTATGATTGCAGCTGCAAATGGATCGCTCGGTGATATGCCGCTGAATATCGATCCGAGACCTGCGGTTACAGTGATGATGGTATCCGGCGGTTATCCCGGAAGTTATGAAAAAGGAAAGGTCATCACCGGCATTGATAAAGTCGACGGAAGCATCGTGTTCCATGCCGGCACAAAAGCTGTCGCCGACAATATTGTGACCTCCGGAGGCCGAGTCCTTTCGGTAAGTTCATATGGTGATACGGTGGCCGACGCGCTTGCTAAAAGTTATGAGAATATCGCGCGCATAGATTTTGATGGGAAATATAGCCGCCGCGATATAGGACAGGATTTATTGAATTATAAAAAATAAGGGTTGAAAGAGCAAGAGCTAACCCGGTTCGCACAGTCACGCAATGCATTTTTGATTATGCTTTGCGTGTCTTTTGCTGCGACTGTTCTTGCGTTTTATGCGGGTAAAATCATTCCTGTGTCCGGCAATGACGGATTCGGGTTCCCTTCTGTTAATGAATGGCTTCCGAATAAGGAGCTGTCTCTTTATATGAGCCTTGGGGTAAATGCCCTGCAAGCGTTCTTATTGATATATATAAACCGCCGTTTCAACCTGTTGCGGTCGGTATCCCCTCTTTTCGCCGGCTCGTATCTTATAATGCAGGCCGCCCAGCCGGCTGTAATGGGGCAGATGTCTGATGGTTCTATGCTGTGTCTGTTGGTTCTGCTGGCTGTGATTCCGTTGTTCTCTGTCTTTCAGCGTCCGCAACGTACAAGAAGTATATTTCTGATATTTTTTATTCTTGCCGTAGGTTCGTTGACTGACTATTCCTATCTTGCCTACGTGGTTGCGTTTATCGTAGGGTGTATTCAGATGCAATCATTGTCGTTCCGAGGCATTCTGGCGATAATACTCGGGATGATTACACCGGTCTGGATTCTTGCCGGTTTCGGCATAATCAGTCCGTTAGACTTTAAAATGCCGGTATTTGTAAGTATCTTTGATGTCCTGGATGTTCAGGAGCTTTTACAGATAGTGGTATATGCGGCTGTGACATTGATAATCGGTATAGTGTTGGGCGGATGGAATCTGATAAAAATTTATGGCTACAATTCCCGTGCGAGAGCCTATAATGGATTTTGGACAGTGATTTCTATTGTGACGGTGGTGTTATTGCTGGTGGATTATCCGCACTGGTTCATTTATATACCGATGCTTAACTGTTGTACGGCTATTCAGATAGGACATTTCTTTGCCATAAATCAGATGAAACGAGGATATTTCCTTGTTGTGTGTTTCGTCATTATATATTTAGGCATATATCTCTGGAATTTTGTCATATGAAAGTGATTATAGAAAAGAATATACCTTTTATTCGGGGATATCTTGATGATATGGCCGATGTGCGCTATCTGTCTTCCGACGAGATTACTTCTGAGACAATGAAAGATGCGGATGCATTGATTACACGCACGCGCACAAAATGTGATTCTGCTCTGCTTAATGGTTCCGGTTGCCGTTTTATAGCTACAGCTACCATAGGTGTCGACCATATTGACATTGATTATTGCAAGGCCAATAATATCACGGTTGCCAATGCGCCGGGATGCAATGCTCCGGCTGTCGCGCAATATGTGTTTTCTTCTATTGCCGCGTTGATTGGTGGGCGTAAGGCCGAAGAGTTGACAATCGGAGTCGTAGGAGTCGGCCATGTAGGGTCGATTGTTGAGAACTGGGCCAGGCAATTAGGATTCGCAGTGTTGCTTTGCGACCCTCCAAGAAGAGAAAAAGAATGGGGTGATTCATTCGTTGATTTCGACACAATTTTGGAAAAATGTGATATAATCACGTTCCATACTCCTTTAAGTCGAAATGGGAAATATCCGACTTTTCATATGCTTGGCCGCGAAAATGTTCATAAACTATTGAGGAAGCCGATTATTATAAATGCTGCGCGAGGGCCGGTAACGGATAATGGTGTTTTGTTGGACGCTCTTGAAGAGGGTTTGATTGAAGCGGCGGTCATCGATTGCTGGGAACATGAGCCCGGCATATCTTTGCCTCTTCTTGAAAAGGCCGCTATTGCAACTCCGCATATCGCCGGATATTCTCGAGAAGGCAAAATTCGCGCGACCCGAATGGCTTTGGATGCATTTGCCGAACACTTTAATCTCAAACCGGTCAAGCTAAAGGAAAATGTGCCGGCAGGAGCGGCGGAAAATGTTACATGGGATTCGATAAAAAATAGTTACAATCCGATGGTCGACACTATGGCTCTCAAGAGTGATCCTGACGCTTTTGAGTCGCTTCGTAACAACTATGACTATCGTCCGGAAGTGGTTTAGCTGCTGCTCTCGGAAATCTCTTGGAGGATTTTTAGATTATGCCGATTTGTGGTGCAGATATCTTATCTGCGAAGTACAGGCCAATGATATTCATTGAGCTTGCGGATGAGTTCTTTCTCTTTCCCTCCGCAATATGCGTCGCATATGGCATGAAAACGTGCCGAGTGTGACATCTCTTTTAGATGGGCGAGTTCATGGCAGACTATGTAATCTCTTAGTTCCTGAGGCAGAAACAGGCACATATAGCTAAGATGCACATCTCCTCGTGACGAGCATTTACCCATTGTCTTGAATCCGTCCATGATTGCCCATGCCCGTGGATGTGCTCCTAACGTGGCGGCAATATCCCTGGCTCTCGGCAGCAGTATTCTTTCCGCGACTTTAGAGGCTATGTTGCACATTGTTTTCGATATTGCTTGCTTTGCCTCCAGACTGTCAAGATTAAGCGATAGTCCGATTTCGATATACGCTGTATTTCCTTTTATTGTTGCCCATATGCTTTGCGGCTGATGATTTTGCCGGCTCAGGATAAAGGAGAATCCGTCGAGTTTTATTTCTTGGTTTTCTTTAAATGAGACTTCCCGTTTCCGCGATAATAGGGTGTCAGCCATACGGTCGATATATTTAGGTATTTCGTTATGGTCTATGGTGGCGGGAAATGAAAATATGGCGATGCCGTTTTTCCATCGGGCGCTTATTCTTGTCGAGTTTCTCCTGAAAATAATCTCGATGGGGCCTAATAATTCATTATGCAGGCTTCTCATCTTTTGTCAAGCCCCACAGTAGTTTTGAACGAAGCGTTTCAATAAATTGGTGTTCCTGGCGTTGAACGACCTTGGTTACAAATGGGGCTCTGCGCATGATCACGGTGGTTCCTTCTTCCATAGAGAAAGACCGGCCGTCGAGGCTTATTCGGTAAGACTCGCTGCGTGAACGGGTAGTTATCGCCACAATGCTGTTGTCGCTGACAACAAGCGGTCTCATAGTCAGTGAATGGGCTGCAATTGGAGAAATGATCCATACCGGGGCAAGCGGCGCCACGATTGGGCCGCCGACCGACAGATTGTAGCCTGTCGAGCCTGTCGGAGTGGAGATGATAAGGCCGTCGGCGCGATAATTGGCGACTTTAACGTTGTCGATAAGAGCCTCCATGTCGACCATTGAAGATGTGTCGTTTTTCATTATCGCCACTTCGTTTAGCGCATAACACGGGCGTGATAACACGGATGCGTCGCTGCTTACTTCAATCATAGTACGTGATTCGATTCTGTAGTGTCCTTGAAAAAGATCGTCAAGACGTGAATCAAGCTCTTCGATTGTAGCGTCGGCAAGATATCCGAGATGGCCTGTGTTGACTCCGAGAATCGGAATCTCTTTGTCTCCTATCCATTTGGCAGTATGTAGAAATGTGCCGTCACCGCCGATACTTAACGCCAGCGCTGCGTCAAAATCATGATTTTTGATTATCTCATTGACGCATGGAGGTTCTGGCAGTGTCTGTGACAGGTAATGGTAGAACGAGGCCTCCATTTCTATCCATGCGTTGCGTTGTGACAGAATTTTGAATAGATTTTCAATTCCGCCGATATATCTTTCCTGATATGTGTTGCCAAAAACTGCGATTCTCATAGTGACAATTCTAAATATTCAGATAACGCATGAATTCGCGAGCACGTTCCATCATTTCACTTGTCAGCATTCCCGGAGGAGTCGCGATTTCGACGGTTTCATATCCGTAACGCGCCAATGATTTGGCTACTGATTCGCCCCGGCTGTGATTGACGCGAAGAATCACGGTTGTCAGGCTATTTGGTTCTGTTCCGGCTATCACATTAAGATTCAGAAGGTGGGCGTCGGCATCTTCAACCGCATGGGCTATAGCGGAGGCGCTGTATTGGCTGGGAGGGCAGGTGATAGTCAGTTCGGAGCTCTCGTTTAATTGCGGAAAAAGTCCGGCGACAGCTTTTATAATGGATTCCCTGTCGATTACTCCGATAGGAGCCTCGGTCACATCATCAATCACTGTTACAACATCATCGCCGGCCGCCATGCGTTCAAGCACCATTGTCAGAGGTGTGGACGCGTTGACCGGTTTTTTTTTACCGGTGTAAGCGTTTTTAACCTCCGAAGAAGTATTCAAACGGTTATTTTGCGGGGTAATGGCATCTTTTGCAGTCAAAACTTTTCGTTGTTTTATTATTTCTGATTACTTTTGCAGTTGCATTTGTTGTATAGGGTTACAAATATAGGTATTTTTCCACATATTCGTGTAACTTTTATATTATAACAACAATTAGAAGTTAAATTTGAATTTTTAATGATGACAAATTTAAGCGTTAATATTAACAAGATAGCAACATTGCGTAACGCCAGAGGCGAGAATGTGCCCAATGTTGAACACGTTGCGGTGGATTGCGAGGCTTTCGGGGCTAACGGAATAACAATTCATCCGCGTCCCGATGAACGCCACATCCGTCATTCCGATGTGTTTGCTCTGCGTCCGCTTGTGAAGACGGAATTTAATATCGAGGGATATCCAAGTCCTGATTTTATTGATTTGGTGCTTAAAGTCAAGCCCGAACAGGTAACTCTGGTCCCTGACGCTCCCGACGCGATTACCTCCAATGCGGGTTGGGATGTAAAGACCCATCATGCTTTCTTGTCGGAGATTGTCGACCGTTTCAAAGAGGCCGGAATAAGAACGTCGATATTTGTCGATCCTGATGTCGAGACAGTCAAGCTTGCCGCTACTACCGGCGCTGACCGTGTGGAATTGTACACCAAGCCTTATGCCGACAATTATGGAAAGAACCCTGAGCAGGCGATTGCTCCGTATATAGAAGCAAGCCGGGCTGCCCACAATGCCGGGATAGGTGTCAATGCGGGGCATGACCTCAATCTTGAAAATCTCAAATATTTCCATGCCAATATTCCCTATCTTAACGAAGTTTCGATAGGCCATGCTCTTATTGCCGATGCTCTTTATCTCGGACTGAAGGAGACTATCAGACAATACAAGGAGTGTCTTGATTAAATTTTAACCAACACATCATTAATCACAACATGTCACTATTAAATTTTATATTCGCCCAGACAATAGAATCCATAAACGACACTGTCGCAGTAATGGAAAATGAGGTTTCGGCAGCTGCAGCTTCAGTTGAGCCGTTGGAATTGTCGGTATGGGAATTGTGTATGAAAGGCGGCTTTATCATGATTCCGCTTGCGATACTGCTATTGATTAGCATATATATTTTCATAGAGCGCTATATAGTGATTTCGCGTGCCGATAAGCAGGATGCCTCATTTATGAAGCGTATAAAGGATTACATCCACGAGGGTGAGATTGAAAGCGCCAAAAATCTTTGCAAGAAAACCGATACGCCCTATAGCCGTCTTATTCTTAAAGGCATTTCACGTATAGGCCGCCCTATGAATGATGTTCTTGTCGCCATTGAAAATACCGGCAATCTTGAAATTGCTGATTTAGGAAAAGGCCTGCCTTGGCTTGCCACAACGGCCGCAGGCGCTCCTATGCTCGGTTTTCTTGGAACGGTGGTCGGTATGGTAGAGGCGTTTTTCGCTTTGGCCAATGCCGGTTCTTCCGCCAACGTGACTGTTCTTGCCGGCGGTATTTATGAGGCTCTTGTCACTACTGTCGCCGGTCTTACTGTCGGCATTATTGCCCTGTTTGCATATAATGCTCTGGTTGCCAGAATCAATGGAGTGATGAAACTTCTTGAGGGCAAGACTATGGAATTTATGGATTTGCTCAATGAGCCGGCTTAAAATATTCTGAGATGGCTTTAAAACGTCCGCATGACATGATGGCAATGTTTTCGATGGCATCGATGACAGATGTCATTTTCCTGTTGCTCATCTTTTTCATGATTACATCGACATTTGTATTCCCCACGGCTCTTGAAGTGAATCTTCCGCAAAGTACCGTGCAGACTGCCCTTAAACCCGGTACACGGATATATATCGATAAAGACAGCAACCTGTATGCGTCGTTCGGCGATGAAGAGCCTGCCCCGATTCAGGGTGATGCTCTGCTTGCGTTTCTTAGACTTGCCCAGCAGAACGAACCGGAGGGATTCATCGCAATATATGCTGATGAAGAGGTGCCTTACGGTAAAATCGTGGAGGTGCTCGATATGGGGGCGCGTAACAATCTGAAGATGGTGCTTGCCACAAAACCTGTGCAAACTCCTGTAGTTCAATCTCAACCTGCATTATGACCCGAGCTCAGAAGGACCATATAATTGCTGGTGTGTCGACTTCGGTAATAGCGGTGTTGCTTTTGCTGGGGTTGACCATGTTTTATTGCAAGGTCGATCCTTCGTTGCTTGAAGACCGCACGTGGCCTCCTGTCGACTCCAGTGAAATTGTATTTGGCGGTGAATTCGTAAGACTTGGCGATATGCCGCTCCCTTCCAGTCAGGAAAATTCATCTCCCGCTCCTGAGACCGCTCCGGAAGAGCCCGGAGTGGAAGGAACCGATCTGGCTGATGCCGGTAGTTCTGAAGCTGCGGCCGAACAACTCGTGTCGACTGAAACCGAGTCGGCGATGGAAGTGGATAAAAAGCCGGTTCCTGAAAAGACCGGCCCCACAAAAGAAGAGATTGCCGAGCAGCAGCGTATAAAACGTCAGCGCGAGGAGGCCGAGAAGCAGGCTAAAATAAAAAACAGGATGAAGTCGGGTTTCAGCAGCAAGAATAAAGGAGCCGGAACTCCTGGCTCTAAAAACGGAAATGCGGTTTCCGGAGCATTGTCCGGAGCGCCGGGACATACGCTTAAAGGGCGTACCGCGCAGTCATGGGGGAGACCTAAGAGCACTGTGTCAGGTTCGGTTCAGGTGAGGGTAAGAGTAAACCGTCAGGGTTATGTAGTGGGAAACCCTGAGGTGGTTGGCGGAACAGCGCCGGCTGCATCAAGCGCTTCGGTGCGCCAAAGCTGTATCGAGGCATCAAGAAATTCACGCTTTTCGGTAAGCCTTGAGGCTCCGGCTGAACAAGTCGGCATAATAACTTGGAAATTTGAATAAAACATATCTATATAGATGAAGAAATATCGCATAATAAACAATTCGCTCGGATGGTTGATGTTTGTCATCGCGGCAGTGACATATCTGCTGACGCTTGAGCCTACCGCCAGCTTCTGGGATTGTCCTGAATTTATTTCCCAGGGTTATAAACTTGAGATAGGCCACCCGCCGGGCAACCCCATATTTATGCTTGCCGCCCGTTTCTTTGTCAACTTTGCTCCCGACGCGGCCCATGTTGCTGTCGCGGTCAATACGATGTCGGCATTATTGAGCGCGGCTACTATCCTATTGCTTTTCTGGACGGTGACGCATCTTGTGAAACGTCTTGTGGTAGCTGACGATGCTACTGAAGTCTCGCTCGTCCAGATGCTTGTGATTTTTGGTTCGGGAGTGTGTGGCGCGCTTGTATACACCTGGAGCGACACGTTCTGGTTCTCTGCTGTCGAAGGCGAGGTATATGCTTTCTCGTCATTCTGTACAGCGTTGGTGTTCTGGCTTATTCTGAAATGGGAAAACCGGGCCGACATGCCGCATAGCGACCGGTATCTTGTGTTGATATCCTATGTGATTGGTATATCGATTGCCGTCCATCTGCTCAATTTGCTGTGTATTCCCGCAATTGTGTTGGTGTTCTATTATAAAAAATTCTCCAATCCTACGGCTAAAGGATCTTTATTATCCCTTGGAGTCTCTTTTGTGATTGTCGGTTTGATTCTTTATGGTCTTGTGCCGGGATTCATTGAGATAGCGCAATATTTTGAACTGTTCTGCGTGAATCTGCTTGGAATGAGCTATAATAGCGGTACATTGATTTACGCTGTTATTTTACTGGGAGTCATGGCATGGAGCATAAGCGAGCTTTATCGTCAGCGGAGCGCTCGATTGATAAAAATCTCCGCGCTTCTTACAATCGTGCTTTCCGGCATTCCGTTTATTGGCGATAACCTGCTTATTCCGGTCATCTTTATTGCCGCTCTGATTGTCTACTTCTTCCGTTACATGAAGCGTGTTCCGGTGAGAATCTTGAATGTGGCCATACTCAGCATATTCGTAATCTTTATCGGATACTCTTCTTATGCGCTGTTGTTGATACGTTCATCGGCTCATACGCCTATGAACCAGAACGCTCCTGACAATGTGTTTGCGTTGAGTTCTTATCTTAACCGCGAGCAGTATGGCGACCGTCCGTTGTTCTATGGACAGACTTTCAATTCCGGAATCGTGTATCAGGTGGATGCCCAGGGTCGCCCTCAGGCTTTGAAGAAAACGGGAAAAACGCTTTACGGGAAGAAAGTCAAGACTTCTGCCGACGACCCCGATCGTTACGAGGTGATAGGTAACAAAACCGATTATGTCATGAATCCGGAGCTTGATATGCTTTTCCCGCGAATGTACAGTGGAGCTTATGCGTCACAGTATAAAGAGTGGACAGGGCTTACGGGAACTCCGGTACAGGTCAATCCTTATCGTTCCGCTGACGGAAGTGTTTATCCTGCCGGTACAACGACAAAGATTAAACCTACATTCCTTGAAAATCTGCGATTCTTCTTTAATTATCAGCTCAATCACATGTACTGGCGATATTTCATGTGGAATTTTGCAGGACGGCAGAACGACATACAGGGAAACGGTGAGGTCACTCACGGAAACTGGATTTCTGGAATACCGTTTATCGATAATATGCGTCTTGGCGACCAGTCGTTGCTTCCTGAAGATTTGGGAAGAGGCAACAAGGGGCATAACGTATTCTTTATGTTGCCGTTGATTTTAGGCATCATCGGGTTGTTATGGCAATCTTTTGCCTCAAAACGCGGTATCGAGCAATTCTGGGTGATAGCGTTCCTGTTCTTTATGACCGGAATCGCCATCGTGCTATATCTTAATCAGACTCCCAATCAGCCTCGTGAACGTGATTATGCATTTGCCGGTTCCTTCTATGCCTTTGCGATTTGGGTCGGTATGGGTGTTGCCGGAATATGGCATATGATAAAAAGTTATTCTTCAAAGAAAAATAAGGCGGCTGCTGAAAAGTCGTCGGTTATTGCTGCTGTGGTGGCCGCCATTGTTGGATTGGCTGTTCCATTGCAGATGGTTTCTCAGACGTGGGACGACCATGACCGTTCCGGCAGATATACTACCCGCGATTTCGGTATGAACTATCTGTCCAGTCTTGAGCCTGACGCTATTATTTTTACCAATGGCGACAATGACACTTTCCCGTTGTGGTATGCTCAGGAAGTTGAGGGCTACCGTACCGATGTGAGAGTTGTGAATATGTCATATCTCACCACCGACTGGTATGTCGATCAGCAGAAATTGCCCTCCTATGATGCCGCTTCTATCGATATGATGGCGACATCCGATTTGTATGCCCATGACAAGCGTCAGTTCAATTATTTCCTTAATCCAGACACGATGAAAGTTAATGTTCTGGCGGCGTTGAAGGCTCTTTACTCTGATGATGCCAATAAGAATGACTGGGGATTGTATGAATTCAAGTATCCCAACATGTATATTCCTGTCGATAAAGAGGCGCTTCTGAAATCCGGCAGAATAACTGAAGACGAGCTTGATTCGGTGGAGGAGTACATAAATGCAGATCAGCGCGACGAGGCTGAAGGGGGGCTGCGTCTAAGCAATGTGATCGCTCTTGACCTTCTTGCCACGGATATTGCCGATGGATGGAAACGCCCTGTATATTTCGCGATGACGGTTCCTGAATCTTATTATCTGAATCTGACTCCTTACATGCGTTCGACGGGCATGGCCAATGAAATTACGCCGTTCCTGAATAAGAAATATGACGGATATCATGTTGCGGTAGATACTGATAGGGCATATGACAATATTGTCAATAAATTCCGTTGGGGAGGTATCGACAAGACAACTTCGGCCGATGACATTTATCTTGACGAGACCGTGCGCCGCATGGTGACAACCACTCGCAGCACTATGCTTGATCTTGCCACCTCATTGTATAATGAAGGTGTCATTGTCGAGATGGCCCTTGAGTCGGATAGCGCTTCGATGGATGCCGATAAAATTGCCGAGCTTAAAGAAATGGTTAATGACCGTTATGAAAAAGCCCAGACCGTTACCGACATGATTCTTGAGAAGCTTCCGGTTCATGCCGCTCCGCTTGGCACTATCGGAACCCAGCTTATCAATGTATACAACCGTCTTGCCGATGCCACCGGTGATGAGAAGAATCGGGAAATGGCCAAAAAACTTGCTCTTGACGAGATTGACCTCTACAAGCAGTATGTATTGTATTTCCAGCAGTTGACCCCTGAGCAACTTTCGACTCTGCCTCTTACCGACCGTTACATTTACGATACATATTTCATCTCATTGTTGCAGTCTTATGCTGAAGCGGGAGGTGATGTGCAGGAACTCATGAAGAAACTGCAGGGGGAAGGTGTAAACTTTACACGGTATTTCGGAAATCAGAAACCGCAGTGATGAAGTGGCCTTCGATAAGTTTTATTGAACAGCCTCCGCTATTGTATCGTATACTCTTCCCGGAAGCGATATGGCGCATAAAACGCAAAAAGCAGAAGGTGGTATATCTTACATTTGACGACGGCCCGATACCTGAGGTTACTCCTTGGGTATTGGATCTGTTGGATTATTATGGAATCAAGGCTACTTTTTTCCTTGTGGGTGACAATGTGAAACGCAATCCGCATCTTCTTGAAGAGATTAAGAAACGCGGGCATAGCTGGGGGAATCACACGATGAACCATCTTCAGGGATTTAAAGAACGGTCGCTTGTGTATCTGCGCAATATTAAGGCTGCCGATGACTTGATTGACAGTTCGCTTTTCCGGCCTCCTCACGGGCTTATGCGCTGGACGCAGGCAAAGATTATAAAAGACCATTTCAACATTGTCATGTATGACCTTGTCACCCGTGATTATTCAAAAAAACTTACGGGCGAGCAAGTGTTGAAAAATGTAAAACGGTTTGTGCGCAAAGGTTCTATAATTGTGTTCCACGATTCGTTGAAAGCCGAGTCCAATCTTCGTTTCGCCCTTCCGCGAGCCATTGAGTGGCTTAAAGAGCAAGGATATGAGTTTGCCCCCATCCCCATGTAGCGATTCTATCCGTGAGTATGCCCGCTCGCTCGGGGTCGCTTCCCTTGGAATTGCTTGTGCCGGGCCTGTGGACAGTAAGGCTGTCGAGGCTTATCGCTCATGGATAGCCCAAGGGTGTCATGCCGGTATGGAGTATCTTGACCGGTACCATGACGTACGCGACGATACACGGCTTCTTTTAGACGACGCCCGTAGTGTCGTTGTATGTGCATTTAATTATTACCCTCCCGTCCGCCGCGACAGTTCGCTTCCGGAATTTGCGCTTTATTCCTATGGCAAGGACTATCATGAAGTGGTGCGTGAACGCCTGTCGTTGCTTGCAGGCATAATTAGAGAGAAGTTTGGAGGACAGACACGGGTATGTGTCGACACTGCCCCGATACGCGAGCGGTATTGGGCCCGTCAGGCGGGAATCGGATTTATCGGACGTAATGACCAGCTCATAATTCCCGGCAAGGGGTCGTGCTTTTTTCTGGGAGAAATTATATCTACGGTGGAATTTCAGCCTGACGAGCCTTGTCGTCTCACTTGTGGTGATTGTGGCGCGTGTGTCCGGGCATGTCCGGGAAATGCGATAAGAGAGGACGGCTTCATTGACGCTTCACGCTGTTTGTCATACCTTACAATTGAGCATAAAGGCGAATTTGACGACAGCGTCAAGTTGGGCAATCATGTTTACGGATGTGACGAATGCCTCAAAGTATGTCCACACAACCGGTATGCGACTCCTACGGATATTGCTGAATTCTCTCCGTCGGAAAATTTTCTGTCGCTTGACTGTGATACAATTGCGGCGCTCACGCCCGAGCGGTTTAATTCGATTTTCAGGCATTCGGCGATACGTCGGACAAAACTTGCCGGCCTTCTCCGCAATCTCCGGCACCTTGGATAATGTGATAGACAGGGAGAGGTAGTCTGCATAAAAGTCCTTGAAATAGGATTTTGACGCGATTTTACCATTAAAATGATTCATTTTTACCACCCTTGCTCATGTATGTGACATAATTTTGCAGTATTGTAAATTATGATTAAATGTAGTAAGGCCATGAAATTATTTAACTCGCTTTTAATTGCTGCGGTATTTTTAGCTATTCCTTATGCTAATGCGGCAAAGAAAGTTCATACTATCGGTGACAGCACAATGCAGACCTATGATGAGTCGAAAACCAAGACTCGCGGGTGGGGACAATATTTGCAGCAGTTCTTTGAGGGTATAGAAATAAACAATCGGGCAAAAGCCGGAGCTTCAAGCAAGAGTTTTTATGAAGAAAGCGCTTTTTGGACCTCTGTTAAGAAACAACTCCAGCCGGGCGACTACGTGATAATCCAGTTTGCCCACAATGATGAAAAAAATCAGGGTATGGATGGGGATGAGCTCAAGGCCTATTATACTTCGGTGGGAAATGCCGACGAAGCCGCAAAGACCGATTATCGCGGAACCACCCCGAGCGACACATATAAAGCATATTTACGTAAATATGTATTAGAAGCGCGAGAGGCCGGATGTAAGCCTATCTTATGCGGCCCTATATGCCGAATGTATTTTTCCGGAAATACAATTAGGCGCAACGGCCGGCATGACCTTGGCGACTCTTTTTCTAAATTGACCGACAGCGGGATTGTTACTTCTCAGAAAGTGGCGGCCGATGACCATTCGATGGATTATGTCTTTCACATGCAAGAAGTGGCAAAGGAGATGGATGTTCCATTCATCGATCTGACCGCTGCTACTGCCAATCTTTATTTGGACTATGGCGAAAAGGAGTGCATGGCTCTTCTTAGCGACGGAGATGGCGCGACTCATCTTAGCGCGACTGGCGCGGCGCTTATCGCCCGTCGTTTTGTTCAGTTATGTAAGGACGCCGGTTTGATGTCGGAATATATCAAGCTTTCAAGCGAATTAAGTGTTTCTCCGGCAAATGCCGATTTCGGGGCGGGTTACAAAGGTCAAACGCTAACACGTGAATTTATGTTGAGCGGTTTTGATCTCCACCCGGCAGCCGGCGACGTGAAACTTTCAGCAACCGGTGCCATTCAGCTTTCAGTCGATAACAAGGATTGGAATCCATTTCTGACAATTCCCTATGAAGGCGGAACCGTTATCGAGCGCTTTTATGCCGCGATGCCTCTTGATGCGGAGGGTGAATTGAAAGAAACTATTACCATAGAGGCTGGTGGCAAAAAATCGGAAATTCCGGTTACTGCCACCGCTGTGACTCTTTCCGGCGGTCAGGAGATTAATGCATATTGGCGCCTTGAAAAGGATGCTGACTGTGCCGTGACAGGGCCGGTAGAGTTTTTGCCTGAGGTTTATCAAGGCATGGAGCTTCAGCGATATTCCAATCCTAATGCGAATACGGTCTGGCCTGACTGGACAGGGTATCAGCCGACCCGAAAGACTCAGCGTAATGTTATTGAAGGAGAGGAATGGCCGGCCGGGGAAATAGATGAGGTCAGTACGCGTTATATTGAGTTCGGAGTAAAAGCGATGGAAGGAACTGTCCTGAAAATTGATGAGATAAGTTTCTTCCTGTGCGGTTGCGGCGGCAACGGTATGCGTGTAAAAGTATATTATTCCGTAAATGATGATTTTTCCGATCCGCAGATGATTTACAATCCAAGCGGACTTCAGGCAAATAATATGCAGTATGTAAAAGAGACTCCTGTGGTGTCTTTGGATGGCGGCCGCTCTTTGCGTCTTCGTTTTTATCCGTGGTATAATTCGTCAGCCAAAGGAAAGACTATTTGTTTGTCCGATATAAAAATACACGGATATGCCATGAATGACGACGGAAATGCCGCCATTAAGCCGGTAGTTGCCGCCATGGAACCTGTGCATACCGAATACTACACTATCGACGGCATTAGTGTCAATCAACCGGGAAGAGGATTGTATATCGTGAACAGCCGTTATACCGACGGGTCGGTCAAAGTCTCAAAAGTGATTTTTTAACCTTTTAATCATATCATAAACTTACACAATGAACAAATTATTTAAAACGTGTCTGTTTGTTGTCGCGTGCGCTGTTCCCCTGCCGGGAATAGGAGCGCAGACTACTTTGGCTTCCTGGACTTTTGAAGGGGCCTATGAACAGAAATCTGAAAGTGATGGGAAAATTGTAAAACTGATACCTGTTAATGGCGAGTTTGCCGAAGTGCCTGCTACATGGTTTAATAATGTGACCCCGGTAGTTTTGCCCGATGAGTGTGTGGGTGACAAGAGCGCTTATTCTCTTTCTGCTATGTCGACCGGCCGTTACTGGCAGTTATGTACGGGTTATAATAATCATGTGCTAAGGATTGAAAATGCTGATGCCAATGATATCAAGGACTATACCGATGCATCACAGCACAATGTATATTATGAAGTGAAATTCCCCACCGTAGGATATAAGAATATCGCGATTGACTATGAAATTGCGTCCGGCAATAATACCGCATCGCCTATAGAGGCGGTAATATCTATTGACGGCGGAACAACTTGGGTTGACGCGGGCAATAATATGACAGCTCCGGCCTGGTGGACTTACAATAAGAATACAATCAATATTTCAGCCAATAATAAACCTGAGGTAATTGTAAGATTGATTGCCGGCAACGGATTGGCCACCAACTGGAACCTTAACACGCTGACCGTTTCCGGAGAGGATGCCAACGCCCCTGTGAATTACGCAGGACTCACCTTGTCATGGGATATGCAAAAGGAGAAAGAGAGTTCGACAAAAGCTTTGGCCTCGGTCGACGGGCTCTTTTCTGTTGCAGAATTCTCTCATGGCTCTAATCTTGTGATGAAAGGTGTGCGTAACGACGCTGACGCTCCCTCTCGCACTCAGTTCCAGCCGATAGAAGGGAATAATGGCGAAAATAATGATGCCAACGCTCTTATTTTTACGATTGTTCCTAAGAAAGGATTGAAATTCCGTCCTACCGCAGTTGAGTTTAAAGCAAGTAAAGTAGGTACCAACGGCGGCAATTTTGATGCTGAAATCGCATCCGGCGATGCGTTGCAGTCTCTTGCTGCTGGCTTCTGCCCTCAGCTTGCCAAAGAGGCTCCCTATTTCTCTCTCTGTAAATATAATGTCACTGATATCGCTGCAACCGATCAGCCTGTGACTTTGAAGATATATATTAAGAATCTTGCCAATAATAAGCAGTATGCCTTTGCCGACTTTGTTATTTCGGGAGATGTGACTGGCGTGATGGAGGTGGTTCCGGCTTATACGTTGTCGGTTTCTCTCGGAACGCCTGACGCAGGTTCGGTTTCTTGTAATCCTGCCGGCGCCGAGTTTGATGAGGGTACAATGGTCACGGTATCGGCTACCGAAAATTTCGGATATCATTTCAAGGCATGGGTCGATGGCGACGGTAAGACTGTTTCCGAAGCCAATCCTTACTCATTTGAGCTTAAAGCCAATACATCGCTTAAGGCAGTCTACGAGAAAAACAATGTATATGCTGTTAATCTCACAATCGAGGGCGGCGCTAATGCGAATCTTGTTCGGTTTATGCCCGAAGGCAATGTGGTCAATGGTGTCCACTACTATGAAGAGGGCGCTGATGTCAAGCTTACCGCTCTGAACAACCGTATTATCACTTTCAGCAATTGGGAAGACAACTCCACATCGGCTGAACGTGAAATCGTGATGGATGGCGAGAAAAATGTCACAGCATCTTTCTCTGCCGCCGATTATATTGTGGGTTGGGATCTTTATTACGACCAGCCGGCAAGCCAGCGTGCCGCCGATTATAAAGATGAGAGTGACAACGCCGGGCTTTTAAGCCTGCGCAATGCATCCGGAGCCACTACTTCATGGCTTACTCGCGGCATCGGAAATGGTCAGGAAAACGGTAAATATGCCGCACGCATATGGAAATATCTTTCTGAAGAATGGTATTGGGAGATTTCATTCTCATCCAAAGGGTATTCCGATCTGAAATTATCGGCTGCTGTTGGCGATGACTATAACACTTATTCAATCATAAATGCCGAATATAGTGTAGATGGAGTTACTTTTACAAAGTTCGGAACATATAATCCTCCGGCTCGTGGATGGGATAGTAAGGAATTTGATCTTCCTGCGGAAGCGTCCGATAAAGATCGTGTATATATTCGATTTATGCCCGATCGAACTTCTGATAAAATCGGTGTGACGAGTGATTATGACGGCACTTCGGTTGCTGAAATTTTCGTCCTTGCCGACAAAAATATAGCAAATGATGAAATCGCCCCCAGCCTTGTTAACTCGATACCCGCTAATAACTCGAAAGGCGCCTCTTCCTCCGGATCTATTGTGCTTAATTTTGATGAAAAAATTAAGATCGGTGTAGGTGACGCTACTCTTAACGGAGAGGTGCTTGCCCCGACTGTCAGCGGTAAAAACGTGGTGTACAAATATGCCGGCTTGAAGTATGCCACTGAATATACTTTCAAAGTCCCTGAAGGAGCTATAGTTGATCGTAGCGGTAATAAATTTGCTGGTGTCGAACTGAGATTTACTACCATGGAACGTGTTCAACCTGCTGCACGGTTGTTTGACGCAATCGTTTCAAAGGATGGCGCGGGAGATTATGAATCGGTACAGGCGGCTATTGATGCCGCTCCTGCTGAACGCGTGAAGCCCTGGCTTGTTTTCGTGAAGAACGGTAATTATAAAGAGCATATCAATATCCCGGTAAATAAGCCCTATATCCATATTATTGGCCAGGATCGTGACAAAGCGGTTATTCTTGACGATAAGTTATGCGGAGGAGAAAACGCTCTTCATACAAGCGTCGGAGCCACGGTGGTGGTTAATTCCAATGACTGTTTCTTCGAGAATATAACTCTTGAAAATTCTTATGGACATGAAAAGCAGGCCGGTCCGCAAGCGCTTGCTCTGAATACTTCAGGCGACCGGACTATATTCAACAATGTTGCGATGCTTTCTTATCAGGATACATGGATTACCCCTTCTGCATCCAATTATCGCGCCTATGTGAAGAACTCTTTGATTGAAGGAGCTGTAGACTTTATCTATAATAGCGGTAATATCTACTTGGACAGTGACACGCTCCTTATCAACCGTAAGAGCGGAGGATTTATTGTCGCTCCTTCTCATGCGGCTGATGTGGAATGGGGATATGTATTCAACAATTGTATAATCACGGCTCCGGGCGTGCCGTCGGAAACTGATGTATGGCTGGGCCGTCCATGGCACAACGCCCCGAAGACCGTATTCCTGAACACCAGGGCCGAAGTGACTATTCCCGCAAGCGGATGGTATGAGACGATGGGCGGACTCCCTGCGTTGTGGGCTGACTGGAACACTACCGATGCAAATGGCAACCTTCTTGACTTGTCGCAACGTCGTGACACTTACTATTATCTTGATAATGATAAGAATAAGGTCTATGGCAAAGCGAAGAATTTTTTGACCGACGAGGAGGCTGCTCAATACACGGTGAAAAATGTGCTTTCAGGCAATGACGACTGGCAGCCTGAAATAAAAACAGAGTCATGCGCCGCTCCTGTAGCTGAAATTAAAAATGGGGTCATCAGCTGGGAAGCTGTTCCTTATGCTATATGTTATGTTGTTACAAAAGGTGATGAAGTAATTGGCATCACTACCGAAACCTCGGTTAATGTAAATGAAGACGCATCGGCTGACGCGTTTATGGTTCAATCAGTCAATGAGTTTGGAGGGCTTAGCAAAAAAGCAATGGTATCCGGAGGCGCTTCCTCTGGGCTTGAGAATATTGGAGCGGCTGGCTCCGGTGAGATTATTGAGATATATGACCTCTACGGTCTCCGTCTCAATAGTCCGGTTCAGGGCGTAAACATCGTTAAGCGTGTTTTGCCTGATGGAAGCTCTCGAGTTGAAAAAGTGGTATTTTGATTTATATCTGTAGAGATAGATATTCTTTCTGAGACTGATTGATTTTGAGCCGGGATGCATCTCGTTGATGCGTTCCGGCTTGCTTTTTATTTTGTGAATATGTATATTTGTATTTATGAAGCGCAGTTATTTCACCGGTCTTATTATTTTGATTGTGGCTTTGGCGGCAAGCGCGGAGCCTTATTGCCGCATAAAGCGTTATGATGAGTCCGACGGTCTGTCGGAACGGCGCGTGAAACAGATTGTGCAGGATTGTGACGGTGTATTATGGTTTGCGACATGGAATGGGCTTAATCGTTTCGATGGATATGGCTTTGAGCGTATACGTCCGCATATTGATGACGAAGTCAGGGCTTTTTCCGAGAGATTCGGAGATCTTAAATTGACGGCGGCTGGCGATTTGTGGTGTCGTGTCGATGACCGGATTTTGTTGTTTGACTTGGATTCCTATCGATTCCGCGATATAAGTTCCCGACTTGAAAAGAAATTTGGGAAAAGCCTTGAAGTGAAGCAGATAATGACTACTCATGACGGGCGAACAGTAATAAATTGCGCTGAAGACGGTTTTGTGGTATTGGCCGATTCGCTTCCGGTTGAATCTGCCCGGTTGGTTTCGTCAAAGCCCGATTTTGATTATGTTTCCCCGGGCAATCGGAAATTGGGAGATTTGCCCCCCTATAAGCACGAAGATTTGATATATTCGCGTACTGATTCGCTCGGATCGGTATGGGCGATTACTAAGGATGGCAAGATTTTATGGGCTACCTCTTTAGGGTGTGAACTGAAAATTGTTACAGTTATAGATTCTTCGGGAGATACATTTTTTTATTCTACGGCTGATTCGCAGGGAAATGTGTGGGTGAGAAGCGCCGGAGGCGCCTATTGTCTTACCATGGGTCATCTTCCTTATTCCGAGATTCCGGGATTGGAACACTCCATCATGAGGGCTTCATTCTTGGATTCCCGAGGGCGTGTGTGGGTGTCGATGAGCGATGTCGATGCCGTAGCGTGTTACTATGATCTGTCTTCGCCTCCGAAATATCTTGCTCCCGACGGGACTCTTCATGATTATTTTGTAAAATTCGGATCTAAAATATATAGTATCGGCGGCGATGCTTCCTCATCTTTGTGGTTGGGGAGCAAGCCCGATGGTGTGTTCCGTCTTATTGAGAAGGGGGAGGGACGGTTTGAGATTGAGAATTATAGACGTGGCGAAGGCGTGTTGCAACTGGCTGAGGCCCCGATGGACAATTGTGTTTATGACATAGTGGATGCCGGTGGACGCACTTGGCTTGCCACTTTACACGGAGGAATCGATTATGCCGTTCAGGCTGCCGATGGCAGTGTTCAATTCAGGCACTTGTCGCAGAGTCCCGATTACCCGGTCGGCGCGATGCATGTGAGACGGCTTACTGTCATAGACGATACCATGATGGTTGCCGCTACTACAAAAGGGATGCTTGTGTTTCGATTGCCCGATTGCGATGAGGAGATTGATAGCGTGTCATTCACATTTCATGTTTCAGAGCCGGGAAGAGAATCTGCCCTTGGAAATATTGCTACCATGCACGTCGTCTCCGATAAAGAGGGGCGCATATTTGTTGCCACTGAGAGCGATGGGGTAAACATGCTTTTGCCGGAGAGCGCGCTTACCGACACCCTTGCGGAATTTCGCCATTTTAATTCAAGAGCCGGAATGCCCAACGATGTAGCCTATGCGCTTGCATGCGATAAAACCGACGGGACGATATGGGTCGTGAGCGGCAATGTGCTATATAACATTAATCAGAAAACCAACAAAATGCGGGCTTATCCGGCATACTTCTGGAATGAGCGGATGCATTTCAGTGATGCGAGGCCATTGAATTTGTCGGATAACAATTGGCTGATTGGACTGGAAGATGGGGCGGCAATATTCGATTTCGATAAAATGCCGCGTAAGGAATTCGCGCTGGCTCCTGTGTTCACTTCGGTTTCAGTACAAAATCGCCCCGACAGCCTTATTTCGGTGCGGTCTGACACGATTGTTTTAGGTCCTGATGAACGTAATGTGACTGTTTCATTTGCTTCGCTGGCCTATGGGTTTACCGAAAATATTCATTATAGTTTTAATTTTGATGGTGGCGGATGGAATAATCTCGGCGCTTCCCGTGCGGTTACCCTTCTTGATCTTTCTCCGGGAACGTATGATCTTAAAGTGCGTTCTTCCGATGGGGTCGGATTGGAGACCGAAAATATCAGGACCCTTACGATAATAGTCACTCCCTCTCCATGGGAAACCCCCGTGGCATATGTATTATATTTTATTGCGATAATCGGGATAATTGCGGGACTCATTTACACTATAATTTATATTCGTCGCATAAAGCGTAAACAGCATGAGCTGCTTGATGCCTATATGGCTCTTGTTGAGCAATATGCGGTAACGGATAAAAACGAGGCAAAAGTGAGTGTGGAGCCGGTGAAATCATTGAACGAGAGTGACTCCGCATTCATGGATAAAGTGCTTGAATTTGTAAATGAGAATATAGGCGATCCTGATGCTGGCATTGAGGAAATGGCCGGCGCGGTAGCAATGAGCCGTAGTAGTCTTAATCGTAAAATGAAATCTCTGTTGGGAGTGACTCCTGCCGACTTCTTTAAAGAGAGCCGGTTGAAAAGGGCGGCGACATTGCTTGCCGAGACTGACAGTTCAATTACTGACATCGCTATTGAGTGTGGTTTTTCCGATATTAATTATTTCGGCAAATGTTTTAAAGCGTCACGGAAAATGTCTCCGACAGTTTTCCGTAAGAATCACAGAGTTTAATATAGGATTAAGATGATTTCAGCAGAAGATATAATTGAGACCCTCGTGTCGCAGAAAAATGACATGCAGCGGGAGGTTCTTTCTCGGTTTTTCAAGACGGGAAAAGGGGAGTATGGCGAAGGCGACTGTTTCCTGGGGCTTAAGGTGCCGCAGACCAGGGCGGTTGTTCGCGAGGCGAAATGCCGCGTGCCGTTGGAAGAGATTGAGAAGCTCCTCTATTCGCAGTGGCATGAAGTTAGGCTGTGTGGTTTCCTGTTGATTGTCGAGGAGATGAAAGCGGCCTTGCCGCGACGCAGAGAGGCGGCCGTGGCTAAAGCGGAACGCCGGCAAGAGCTTGCCGACTTCTTTCTGCGTCATGCCCGGCAGGCTAATAATTGGGATCTGGTCGACTTGTCGTGTGAATATATTTTGGGCTGGTGGATGTTGCATCCTCTTGCCGACGGCTCGATGCCATCTCGGGAAGTGCTCGACCGGCTTGCTGAAAGTGACAACTTGTGGGAACAGCGTATCGCTATAGTGACGACATTGGAGTTTATAAGAGCCGGCCGGTTTGATGACACTCTCCGTATCGCTCGGAAGCTTCTGTCATACCGTCATGACCTTATTCATAAGGCTGTCGGATGGGCTCTTCGTGAAGTAGGCAAGCGTGACATCGACCTTCTCCGTGATTTTCTTGAAGAGCATTGCGGCTCGATGTCCCGCACAACCCTTCGTTACGCCATCGAGCGTATGGATGCTTTGGAACGCCAGTCCTGGCTCAAACGATAGCCTTAACAGGCGATTATATGTTTATGAGAATATGTATATTCCATCTCTATATATATTTCAGCTGTCAGAAATTTGTCAAGACAGTTTATGATATACAACAAAAATTTTGATATGATGAAAAATAAACAATGATTCATTATGTATATTAATCTGAATTGTTTCTGGTTAATGCTTCTTCATATATGTTTCTGATTTTATCGCGTAAAGATTTAGGCGCAATTACTTCAAGAGAACGACTTCTGGACAAAAGTTCCATTACGAAGTCGGGGGAAATTTTGATTTTAAGCGATATTCTGAATTCATTTTCATTGTCTGCGAGGATTTGTTGAGATGGATGGAGAGGGACGCTTTTTAGAAAAGCTCCATCTAAATGATCATATTTCAAGATTACAGTTTCTACCGGAGAATTATCGTCATAAATTCCGAAACAATCCTTGAATAGCTCCGCTCCGTCAATTGTTTCATCTCGAATATAAGTTTCATCGCTTATGGTCAAATTGAAAATTCTTTCAATTGCAAACGAAAGATTTTTCTTGTTCTCATCAATACATATGAGATACCACCGCATCTGATCCTCTTTGAGGAAATAAGGAGTTACCTTATGCTTTTTGATACAATTCTTCCGAATATTTTTATGGGAGAATTCAACTTTGCGATGTTCTTTTATTGCCGTAAGCAACGCATGAAAATTGTCAGAACCTATATATCTGTTTCGCTCCGGAATTACATACTTATGTACATTGGACTCAGGAGATATGGAGCATAGTAGATGAAAATCAAAAATGAAACGTTCGTAATCCATGGGGCTGTCTTCATCCCAATCTTTGATATAATACCCCTGTCCCCGTTTATGGGCAATAGAAATATAGAATATGCTGTCAATGGCTCTGATGTCTCGTTGCAGTAACCTCATTCGAGACTTTAAATTCTCTGGAAACGCAAAATCATATATCTGACGCTCTCGTTCGATATAATCAAGAATTGTGTCGGCAGGCACCGGGCCTTTCGCGCTGCGGAGCTTGTTGATAATGCATAATTGTCGTTGGAGTTGATCATTTCTTGTTTTCATATGGTAAAGATAGTCAACTAAAACGACAAATCGTGTCGTTTATGGGTTAATTACGTTAGAGACTGTAATTTATTCTTTTAATAAGAGGCAAAAGAGTTTCAGCAAACGGAATGTGCGATAGAATTGGTAAATGAGGAAAAGACGGTTTGCAGGAATAATTGTAGAGATATAAGATTTTTTTGAGAACGACACGTAATGTCGTTATGCGAAAGTAATTTTGCAGTGAAAGACTAATTTCGATAATTAAATTAAAAAACAAAATACAACATGAAAAGCAAAACGACATTTACAGTCGAAGAGTGCAACGACATCATTCGACTGATTGAAGAAAAGTTAAAATCCGATAGTGAGGGACAAAAAGCGATTAGGAGAAAAATCAGGGATAAAGGGTTTTATTGGTCTGATTTTTATTCTAAGGACACAGAGTATAATGTAGAAAATTTTATCAGGTTGAAAGACGAGGGGAAGATTTTTATTAGTGATGAGGCTGATTCTGCCGATGACATTCCTGTAATGGCGGAAATCGGCGAGACGGGTGACGAATGTTTGAAGGAAAAGGAGGAGGGTATGGTTGTGAATGGGTATATGGCGACAGGATATGATGAGTTAGCGTATGAATTGAAACGGCACGGCTTTAATGGATTTGTCAACATAGAGCATGGAGTGTAGAATCATATATCCCACACTCCATATATCCCTGTCTCACACGCTATCAATATCATTTAGTGACCGCATGGCGGGATTTCCAGTTGAGCCACCATGCAAGGCATGTCGCTGTAAAGAACGGCACGGCTCCGAAGAGGATGAACACCACATCGCCGGGCATTCGAAGCCATCCTATCATGCTCATAGTGTCATTGGTCACAAAATCGATAGAGCGGGCATGCCAGTAACCGTTATGTATCACATCCCAAAGTTGGACAAATCCGGCCGGTAGCAGGCTGAAAGCAATCATCATGGCCAGACCGATGTTGAAACCCCAGAAAGAACATTTAATCCATGGTTTTATTTTGGCCCATTGAGCGTCGTTCATGTTTTTACATATCGCATACACGCAGAGACCTAATGACAGAAAACCGAATACTCCGAACAAGGCGGCGTGCCCGTGGTTGGGAGTCAGATAAGTGCCGATTTCAAAATAGCTGACAATAGGCATATTGATCAAAAATCCGAAAACGCCCGCTCCGATAAAATTCCAGAATCCTACAGACATGAAGAAATTGAACACCCACGTGTGGCGTGCGGCCACGCCATCGGCGCCGCCGGTACGTGAAATACGTAAGAATCGCCATCCCTCGAGGCAGAGCAGAACGAGCGGCACCACCTCCAACGCGGAGAAACATGATGAAACAGCCATGTTAAATGTGCTCTGCCCCTCGAAGTACCAATGGTGTCCGGTACCGATTATGCCTCCCATGAAAGTAAGTATGGCTTCAAGAATGATGATTTTTATTCCTCTCTCTCTGCTCACGATGCCCAGTTCTATAAATACCATGGCCACCATTGTGGTAGCAAAAGCTTCAAAGAATCCTTCGACCCAGAGATGTATCATCCAGAAACGCCATGTGTCAACTACAGTGTAGTTGGTCATATCGTCAAAGAAGATAGCGGGAATATAGAAAACAGGCACACATATTGCAAACAAGAGGAAAAGCCATGCGAGGAATCTCTTGCCGGGAACTTTCAGCGCGGGCATCGTATTGCGGATAAGCACGTAGGCCCATACCAGGAATCCTGCAATCATCAGCAGCTGGAATCCGCGACCCATTTCGACATACTCCCATCCCTGGCTGCCAAGCCAGAACGATCCATCGCCATTTCCCCATAGTCCGCACAATCCGGCCCATTCAGCCAAAAGAGAACCGAATATCACTATTCCGAAAGCTCCGAATAGAAAATAAGTGAGTTTGACAAGTCCTTTCCATTCTTTTCCGCCAAAGATGCGAGATATAATCAATCCGCCGATCACAAATCCTGTGGCAACCCACAGTATGGCGAGCTGAATATGCCATGTTCTTACAAGCTGGCTGGGAAATATCGCGGAAAGATCCAGACCATAGAACGAACCGGGGTCGGAACGATAATGGGCCACCGCTCCTCCGACAAGCGTCTGAGTCAAAAGCAGCAGTCCGACTATTACCGCGAATTTTAATAATCCTCTTATTGATGCCGGCTGTGAGCCATTGGTGCTCATCATCGGAAATGGAGGAACTGCAGCTTTCCAATCGGCTTCTTTGTCGCGGCCGACAAAGAACATGCAGGCTCCTATTCCTATCAGCAGAAACAGCAGCGAGGCCACGCTCCATACTGTAAGAGCGTCTGACGGGTCTTGGCCTATCACCGGCTCATATGGGAAGTTGTTGGTATATGAATAGTCCTCGCCGGGACGATTGGCTGAAGATGCCCATGCCGACCAGGCGAAAAACGCGCTTAACTGATGTAGTTCGGTGTCATCTGTAATGAGATTGTGTTGTAGTCCTCCATTCTTTTCCGGAGCGCTGAAATATTTCTTCCAATATTCCGGCGCATCTGCAAAAACTGATTTTTGAGCTTCATCCATTACCAACACGCCTGTATTGGCGTCATATCGGTTGGTCTTTGCCAGATTATTGATTTCGTCTATCGGCATATCCGGATTGAGACGGCGTGTCGCGACGGCGACCTGATGCAGGTAATCAGATGAGAAATCAGGGCCAAGGTAGGCTCCGTGTCCCCAGATGGATCCATTGTCATGGAGTCCGTAACGGAGAAATACAGATTGTCCCCGGCGTATGTCATCGCCGGTGAACATTATGTTTCCGTCCATATCTTTTACTATTTCCGGTACCGGAGGTTTGTCGGAATAGGCTTTGGACGTGACTGTGATAAGCACTGCAAACCCGTATATGAACACAAAGGCGAGCACGAGTATCCACCATCTTGAAATAACCGGTGATGAATAGTCTCTTTCAAACTGTAAATCGGAACGATTCATGGAGGTAATTTTTAATTGATATTGTAATGTGCGGATTGATTTGTTTTTAATCAATCTATGTAAAAAAACAAAAGTGATATAAAGTTTGTTTAAAAAATATAATTGCCGGTTCATGCTGATTGCCGTTAAATCTAAAAATGAAATAGCGGTTTAGATTGTAAACGATTAAAAGATAAAACTCATTTTAATATATCTTATCATTATGAAGATTGGTTTCTTTGTTCCATGTTATATTGACGCGATACATCCACAAGCGGCAATCTCCACGTATAGCCTTTTGAAAAAGCTGGGACTTGATGTGGAGTTTATTGAACGCGGTACGTGTTGCGGCTTGCCTGAGCTTGACATGGGATATCTCAAGCATGCGTGTTCTCTTGAGAAAGGGGTAGTGCCGTTGGTAACCGACAAAGGCTATGATTACGTGGTAGTGCCGTCAGGAATTTGTACTGATCAATTCAGAGACCATTTTGACGGAGTGGAACAGACTCCTGAAGTCGAGCATTTTAGGTCGACCGTCCATGACCCGGTAGAGTTCTTGCATGATATACTTAAAATAACCGAGTTGCCGGGACATCCGAGTTTTCCCTATCGTGTGGCCCTGCATAACGGCTGCCATTCGCTGAGATATCTTATGGAAGCGCGCCCTACCGAACTTATGATAAAGCCCTTTGATAAATGCTCCGACCTGTTGAATCTTGTGGACGGCCTTGAAGTGGGTTATGCCACACGCCGTGATGAGTGCTGCGGATTCGGAGGCACTTATTCGATATGGGATTCCTCATGTTCAGGGCAGCAGGGACGTGACAAGGTGAGCGACTATGCCAATAACGGCTTCAAGTATGTCACCTCTCAGGATATGTCGTGCATGATTCATCAGCAGACTATTGCCCGTAAGAACGGGCTTGATTTAAAGATGTTTTATATTACTGAAATTTTAAATGGAGACGCAAAACCATGAGACAGGTAGACCAAGTAAAGCTCGGAGCTGAATTTATTGAAAAACGCTCTCACCGTGAAATGCATGACCGCTGTCTGTGGGCGGCGCGAATGAGAAGGGACAAAGTGGCCTCATCGATTCCGGAATGGGAGGAGATGCGTGATCTTGCCTCGCAGATCAAACTCCATACATTGTCAAATCTGGATTATTATCTCGAACAGTTTGCCGCCAATGCGGAGGCTCATGGCGTCCATGTCCACTGGGCGCGTAACGCGGAGGAGCATAATGAGATAATTCTCGAGATATTCCGACAACATAATGTTAAAGTTGTCACAAAAGGCAAGTCCATGACTATGGATGAATGCAATATGCGTGAATTCATGGGGAAACACGGCATTGAAATTTATGAGGCCGATCTTGGAGAACGTATCCAGCAACTTGACAACCAACGGCCCTCACATATCGTCATGCCTGCTATCCATAAGCTGCGCAGCGATGTTGCGGAGCTGTTTGCCCGTACATTGGGTTCCGACAAGGATATAGATGACCCGCATTATCTCAATAGTGTGATGCGTGCCGACATGCGCAAAAAGTATGTCAAGGTAGATGCCGGGATGTCGGGTGTGAATTTCGGTATAGCCGAGACCGGGGGCATAGTCGTGTGCACTAATGAAGGAAATGCTGATATAAGCGCGAATCTTCCTCCACTTTATGTGGCCACTATGGGGCTTGAAAAACTCATCCCGCGCCAGAGTGACCTGCCGTTGTTTATCCGTCTGCTGTCGCGCAGCGCTCTCGGTCTGGACATGACACAATACACGTCACATTACCATGCGCCGCGCAAAGGCCAGGAGATGCATATAGTGATACTTGACAATGGACGAAGCGAACGTCTGACCTCGCCCGACTATTGGGAGGTGCTTAAGTGTATCAGATGCGGGGCATGCATGAATACATGTCCGGTGTTCCGGCGAACATCCGGTATCAGCTATGATGCCATTTACATGGGGCCTATCGGTATTGTTCTTGAACCGAGTTATGATCTTTATAAATATGCGCGTCTTCCTTATTCTTGCACACACTGCGGGTCATGCGGGGACATATGCCCGGTGAAAGTGCCGATTCCTCAGCTCATATTCTATTGGAGAGGAGAGGTGGTGAGACATGGTTTCGGTCAGTTCACGCATAATCTTGAGGAAGATATGGCGGAACCTCTTCTGAAAAACTCTACCAATCTGGCTATGGCTGAAAAAATAGGTTTATGGGCTCTTCGCAATATTCCTGACTCAATAATGGAATCGCCGATTAATCCATGGGCTAAAGAGCATGATGACCCTATTCCGCCAAAGGAGACTTTCCGCCAGTATTATGAGCGTAATATCAAGAATGATAAAAACAATGTCGATAAGGAATTGTAAGTAACAGCTAAAATTACAGATATGAACCAGCAAGAAATAAAAGACGATATACTTTCCCGTATCCGAGCGGGCAAGCCGGAGCTATGTCCATTGCCGGATGTTCCGATGTATGCCTATGCCGGCGTTCCGTTGGACGGTTTTATCAAGCAATTGTTGTCATTTGACGGCAAGGCAATCAAGTTCAAGACGCGTCAGGATGCTGTCAGCTGGCTTAAGAGCCGGCCGGAAATGGAAGGCTCGACACAAACGATATATTCTTCGGCTAAAGATATTGATGGCAACGTAAGTGAAAGTGAGCTTGCCGATCTTCATAATGCGCACAAAATAGATACATGTGTGACAGAAAGCGAAATGGGTGTCGGTGAAATGGGTTCGGTGTGGGTGACTGATGAAAGTCTGGTGCATGCCGCTTGCTCGCTATTGTCGCGACATCTCTTCATTTTTCTGGATAGTAAGAACGTTGTGGGAGGGTTGCACGAAGCATATGCCGCCTTAAAGCTTGCCGACCATCAATATGGCTCATTTTATACGGGGCCTTCGGCAACTGCCGATATAGAGGCTGTGCATATTACAGGAGCGCAGGGGCCGCTTGCTCTTACGGTTATGGTGTATAACTGCGATGATGCTCCCGATGTGCCACAACTTATGGTGAGCCCTAATGCCGACACATCGGTATGGCAATAACGGCAGTGCTGAAATGTGCCTTTGCCTACATGCCATATTATATTCTTCCGTTTATAAAAGAACTTGAAAAGCGATTGACAAGTTTATTTACCAACTTGTCAACCGCTTATGTTTCAATTATTTAAGCTCTCAATTTGAGCCAATTTCTGCTCAATATTCCTCCTCGTTGAAGAAGTTTTGAATAATTGATTATTAGCGTATTAGGTAGTATTTACATAAAATAGACAAGTGTGTTTTGCTGTGAAAAACGATAAAAAACGATAGCACTTTTTGCCTAAAATGTCGATTTGGAGGAAGATGAAGAAATCCTCATAATATCATTGGGAGGAAGAATATTTAACGGAGTGGACTCTATATGAATGCGCATCGTCATGTAAATCGATTTACAGTGTGAATGATAATATTGGAGAGCTGTACATGATTTTTCTCACTTTATTACAGTCCTTATATCATGGATGTCTATAATTTGTTGTAAAAAGATACCTCCTGCATCCGAATAATTTATTAATTTTGCATCTGCAAGCCAATGGCTCGCAGGACATTTTGGAAAATAAGAAGCGTTATGCTAATCTTGAACTTGAAAACCTGAGAAAAGTCAGACGGGGTTTATTGAGAATTTTGCAGAATTTTATTTTAGCTGTTAATCAGGATGTTAACTGATTTAGTGTTTGCTTGGATTTGGGGTGATTTGAGGGAATTTTCGCATTCAGTACACATTTTGTACGATTCAGTTGTTAATAGTTGTATAGGGTGATTTTTGCGAATGATGAGTTCGTACTAACTTTGCGTATATCCACAAAATTAGTCACTTATGGCAAAAGTCGAATCAAAGAACAAACAGAATCCGAAACTTGTGCAGACCGTCCTTAAAGACGGTCGGGCGAGCCTCGCGCTGGAGTATTATCTCGGACGCTCCGAGACTCCGGTTTTGGATAACGACGGCACCCCCGTACTCTATACCGATGGCGCGATGGCCGGAAGACCTAAATATAAAATCAAGCATAACCGCAAACGGGAAAATCTCAATCTCTATATCTGGCTGCATCCGAGGAATCAGACGGAAAGGACACAGAACAAGAACACCCTCGCACTCGCCGAGAAGATACGTTTTGAACGTGAGCAGGCATTTCTTGAGGACAGAGCCGGATACCGACTGAAGAAAGACCGTCAGACCAATTTCCTTGCCTATTTCAAGGAGAAATGCGAGTCAGAACGATTCACTTACTATGTCCGTAAATCGGTGGTGCAGACCTACAACCGCTTCATCCGTTTTCTCAACGAGACTCCGAGATACAGCAGGTACAGCAAGTTCCTTCACATGGAGACTGTAACGCCTGAACTCGTCATGAAATTCGCAGAATTCCTGCGGGCAAACGGCAAAGGCGAGGGTCCGAACAAGAGTACCATTATTTCAAGCGCATAGTCCTTGATGCGATTGAGGACGGTCTGATGAGGGTCAACCCATGCAAGGGAATCTTGGTGAAACATGACCGCAATCAGGTCAGCAAGGAGATTCTGACGCTTGAAGAGATACGGCAGCTTATAGATACCCACTATGAGGGAGAACATCGTGAGGTACAGAGAGCCTTCGTGTTCACCCTCTTCACGAGCATACGGTGGTGTGATGTCAAGCTGCTCACATACGGCAGTGTTGACTACACCACACGGACACTGCGTTTCCATCAAAAGAAAGTGGAATCAAGGAGCGCGCACAGCTACGTGTCTTTCCCCTTGAATGACAGTCTGATTTCTCTTGTCGGAAAGCCGTCACAGCCATACGATCCGAATGAACTGATATTCAAGATACCCAACTATTCAACCTGCAACAAGCATCTGAAAAGGTGGATAAACGCCGCAGGCATACAGAAATGAATCTCGTGGCATTGTGGGCGTCACTCGTTTGCGGTGAATATGCTTGACAAGGGAGCCAACATCAAGACTGTATCATCCCTCATGGGACACAGCGACATTGGCACAACGAGCAAATATCTTCACGTATTCGACAAGCAGAAGATGGATGCCGTTGACAGTCTCGGTGAGATTGGTTTTGAAATGTAGGATTCACACACCATATCAAAATCAGATTTACCCCCTGGCACAATCGTCATTTTGGCACTTTCATGAACTCTCCGACCGACACCGGAGGGTTCTTTTTTCATCGGCACATAGGTTTGATTCAACCTGAGGGTCTATATATGGCAGCAAACCGAACCATATCCCAGAGGCTGATGAAAAGAAAATCATCTGCGCTTTCTGCATTTTCCGCATTTTGACGATGCAGAATAATGCAGGCGTATCACCATTGATGTAACCACCCCATACCCCTTGCATCCCTTGCACTTTTGCACTCTGTAAAATGCGAAAGTGTCAAAAATGCCAAGGGGTATAATCAGAAATCAGACTGAGAAAGGCTGTAGCCAAAAGTGCAAGAATGCAAGGTGTGCAAGGGGGCAATGAAAAAAGAATGTGGATTTTCTATTGGATGCAAGATACCTTTTCAGTAACCCGAAAAGGAGAATTACTCCCGATGGTCGATTGCAGTCACTATAATGACTGATGCCATTGCGGAGAGGATAGGCGATGAGAAAAGAAGGAGGGCAAGGATATGTTTCGGGATTTCTTTTCTCCGAAAAAACTTCACATCAACCGCAACCCCTGCCGTGAACGCTCTTTGTTTTTCTCATTGCCCTGCGCTGTCAGTTATCAGTCTTGACAATCATCCCCACGCAACAGAGTAAGTCAGACTATACTCACTATAATCATTACACCGAGTACAATGGTAAACCACTGTACCCGGTGCAACAGTTCCATCCGTGCAAAGATGGCACGGAAATTACGCCATCCGGAAATTCCTTAGCTCATTAGGGAATTTTTCAAGCCGCATGGTCTGCGACCACACTAAAAATATCCCTACTGAGCCAAAGGTCAACCTTTGGAATCTGTTGTTCTCCTCTCTAAATTTCTCCAAATTTTGATAGGTTAGAAATATATTGCAACACTCCCCCAATAGCAAAAGAATGAACCGGGATCATCATAACTCGTTGCCTCATAAATTTGACTTCCCTGATTGGAATCGTTTATATAAGCAGTATTGGGGTCACTATCATACACCGTAACAGTGCATGTGTAAGTTCCACCTCTACTTGTGCCATTGAATTTCCGATAGGTGCTTACGGGTCTACCACCAAAAGAGATGGTTTTTGCTATACCTTTCCCGGTTTTGGGATGATATATCGTTTGTTCTGAATTGGTAGTACTTTTCCCTTTCTTAAAAGGCCCTACCTCGAATAACGCCATTAAAATAATTATAGCTAACGCAGAAAAGAATAGCTTGACCCAAGTTGTATTATTAGATGACTTTCCCATTGCTATTTGTTTTGATAGTTATGGACTTAGCGAATGTGTAGCGTACATATCACAAGTCCATAACTAATGTTGATTAATCGGATATCACTCGGATGCGGGCATTGCAAATTGTTTGTATGAAACCTCAGTAATCTTTACTTCTCCCTTGTTTGTAACGCAGGCTCCGACACAAGGAAGAGGCAATTGAAGAGAACCTGAGATAGTTCTTACCTCCAGATCATTAAGCGTAATGACATAGTCTCCGCCATTTCGACGCTCTACTGCTATTTTCCACATATCTTTTGGGGCTTTCTGATACTTGTACCTGACACGGTCTTGCAGTCCCTGAATTTGAGTCAGATTCATCACATCATAGACTCTGACGAAATAGCAAAATTGCTTATCGAAGAGTATGGCATTATAGTCCGATTCATTAGCAGAGTTGAATACTAAGCCAAACAGAGTATTCTCGTCAATCTTTGAGGGTTTCATTGTGGCAGAGAGGTAAAAGTCCCCATCAAGACTCAGAGGAACTTTGGCGAATGTCATTGACGGCTTTATAATCGACACATTGCCGGTGTAAATCGATTTTGTCTCTGATTTAAGGACAACGTCCTTTTTCTCCAATTTGGCTGAACCGTTGCGGTCTTTATATACCAGCCAGTCGAGTTCTCCGTTGTTTGCGGGTTCACTTTCGGGAATTTGATAATCGCCTTGTGCCTGGATTGACAATGGCGACAGGATGCTTATGAGGCATACCAACAAGATTGTGATTTTCTTCATGATTGGGTGTATTTTATTTGTTTCCTTTAGATACTGAGGTCTGGAGTTCCTCTATGAGAGGCGTGAAACTGTTAAGAACGCGGTCGTATTTTGAGTAGCATTGTGTTCCAGCGCAGTTTTTATCTTTGATTTCTGATGTGATTTTTACGCGGTAAGAGGTTGCTTCTCCGCTATTGAACGACACACGCACCTCCATTTGGGTACGAACAACCTGCTCTGTGAATGTGGTGGTTTTCCATCCCGTTCTTATCCATCCAGCTTCTTTATCCCGTATCTCGATATTGTCGAAATAGTTTAGAGAAACTTGGATAAGGCGTTTCCAAATCTCATCTTCCGAGACCCCTTTGCCACAGATTATATCAAACCATCTGTTAGCCATATCCATTCCTGTGTCCTCTCCTCCTCTTGAACTCTGCATGGCTTCGTCCGGCGACAATTTGTATAGAACGGAGTTGTTAGGATTACTTTTAAGGAGTTTGAACGATTTGGTCAGATATCCCGGAGCTGAGACTTTGACCATGTAGAAATCAACCTTCCTTTCAAACTTGACCGTGTAGGTTCCATTACCTACTTCTGCGCCATCAATAGTGATTGTGGCATTTTCAGGCATTGTGTGAATTGTTATCTTTTTGGCAGCAAACCCGGTCAATGAAATGCCAACCAACAAGACAACTACACAAAGGATTCTGTATAGCTCTCGCATAATACATTTTGGGAAGCATCTGCGAAATTGTCCCAATCTCTCGCAGGCATCCATTGATGAGTGGATATGAAAAAAGCGCGGGACGATTCAGTTTATCTATCTACTGGCATCGCCAAACGCCATACAAAGAAATAAACAGTCCACTCCCACGCCTTATCGGATACCGATACCCCTTGTCGGGGGAGTGGATATGCGACAAGCATGAGCGTTCTTTGACTGCTTGACCCTCTTTGTAAAGAAATTGGCGATTTCGTAGATAGGGTAAAGCAAAAACGCTTTTTAGATGTCTTGGAAAAGGCAACATTTGCCCTAACCGACTGCAAATTTACAATTTTTTTGTGAGTCAACAATGGACAACTCAAAATTAGTTTGGTTCAGTCATAGATATATATACATCTAAACTGAACCAAACTTATAAGTCTGTACGTAGCAAAAGAGAAATGCTTCTTTCATTTTTTCTTTTCACCAGCTATATTAAACACCTCTACACTTATCAACGAAAAAGGAAAATCAAGGCAAAAGAATGGAATTAAAAATAACTAACAGACAAAAAATAAGATTAAATACGTTCTATTTTGTTATTCCAATTTGCCCATTAAGTACATGTTTAGTACACTTAAATAGATTTATATTCTTATATATCAATCATTTAATGTCAATACAACAAAACAGCTCAATCTCCCATCTTTGACGGTATATGGCGACAATTTCTTCGGAATCAGACTCCATATCGTTGGTAAGTAGCGATATGAGTTTGCACTTCCCGACGTCAACGTAAGTGATTATGCGCGACCTGTGGCGTACCGTCTCGCCTTTTTTAATCTGTTTGACAAACTCCACATGTTGTATCCTTATTTCCATAAGACCATCAGAGATCTGATACATGGCGTCGGACAACACATTGTATTTCAAGTTTTTCTTCATCTTGATGACGTATGTCACACCCCGTTGTGTCAGTTGCTCGAACTTCTCATAGTCGATATAGGCGCGGTCCATGGCCATTATGTCGCCCTTGGACAGTGTTGTCGGCTTTAGCATGAACGAGTCGTTTGTGGCGGCCGACGTGAACTTTATGTCGGAGGGAACGCCTTCGTTGGCGTGGATGACTGTATGTACCTTTATGCCGCCTTTCTTCTTTCCCGTCTTTGGGTGGCGCCCGACACCCTTGAACAGCAGGTTGGAGAACAGTGTTATTGTCGTCGAGTCGATGATCCGCAGCCGTTTCATCCATTTCGGAGTCTTTCCACCTCGGCTGTCCGAGGAAAGGACATGGCGGTATGTGGCGTACAAATCTCGGTAAATGAACTCGAATATGGCTTCGGAACGTCTTTTGTTGGCGTCAGCAAGCGTGCTGCGCCCGATTTTGAAAGAAATTCCGAGATGTGCCAGTTTGCGTGTCTCGGCAAGCAGTGAGGTCGTTATCTCACGTAATGAATCGAACCGAATGATAATGGCATAGAGCATCACCTCCAGATGAATCCAGCAGTTAAAGCGCTTGGTATAGCGCTCGCCACCGTTTTCGCGGCTGAATTGAAGAATTTTTGACTTGTCAAGCAATTTTATCACCT
>CAZYXN010000002.1:0-78187 GCA_964651105.1 uncultured Muribaculum sp.
GACTTTGTCATTCTTTGAAAGATATTCGGCTACTGCGAGAGCGTTTTCACAATGCCGGGGCATGCGCAGATGCAACGTCTCAAGACCGAGATTGAGAAAGAACGCGTTCATTGGCGATTGAATGCTGCCGAGATCGCGCATAAGTTGGGCCGTCAGCTTTGTCATATAGGCCATCTTTCCGAATGACTTCGTGTAAGTAAGTCCGTGATAGGAATCGTCGGGAGTGCAAAGACCCGGAAATTTGTCGGCATGAGCTTCCCAGTCAAAGTTGCCGCTGTCCACGATCACGCCGCCCACGCTGGTGGCATGGCCGTCCATATATTTGGTTGTCGAATGGACTACGATATCCGCTCCCCACTCAAATGGACGGCAGTTGATTGGTGTCGGGAAAGTGTTGTCGACAATCAGAGGCACTCCGTGGGAATGTGCTACGCGGGCGAATTTTTCTATATCAAGCACTTCAAGCGACGGGTTGGATATGGTTTCACCAAACAGTGCCTTGGTGTTGGGACGGAAAGCCGCCGACAATTCCTCTTCCGATGCGTCGGGATTTACAAATGTCACTTCGATGCCAAGTTTTTTCATCGTCACTCCGAAGAGGTTGAACGTGCCTCCGTAGATGGCCGACGAGCATACGAAATGGTCGCCAGCCTGACAGATATTGAAGATGGCATAAAAGTTGGCCGCTTGGCCGCTTGATGTGAGCATCGCTCCGACACCCCCTTCAAGAGCCGCAATCTTGGCGGCTACAGCGTCATTGGTGGGATTTTGAAGGCGTGTATAGAAATAGCCGCTATCCTCAAGGTCAAACAGGCGTGCCATCTGCTCGCTTGTGTCATATTTGAAAGTTGTGCTTTGATAGATAGGCAATACTCGCGGTTCGCCTTTGGAGGGAGTCCATCCTGCCTGTACGCATAATGTCTCCGGTTGGAAATTGTCAGCCATAGCGGTAATTATTTTACAATTTATTATTGAATATGATTTTGAATGGCAAATTTACACAAAATTAATGTAAATACTGCATTTCGTTTAATTGAATGGCTCTTGACTATTTCCTTCTGCGTCTTTTTCCGTTGTGATTCTACTGCATGGTGTCGTTTATTTTTCGGTCATTCAATATATTGAATAAGAATGGAGATAGAGAATCCCCGTGATGATTTTCAAAATGAGATATTGGCAAGCTATATATCCTTGCTTCTAAATGTGCTGAACATTTGTGTATGTCCGCCAATTATTTCAGCGATTTAAT
The DNA here is from genome assembly GCA_964651105.1 of uncultured Muribaculum sp. Lineage (GTDB taxonomy): Bacteria > Bacteroidota > Bacteroidia > Bacteroidales > Muribaculaceae > Muribaculum. Next base: position 1,250 of record CAZYXN010000002.1, read on the forward strand.
CAAGAAGATGACCGGAGAAAGCCCCGGGCGGCATATACGTCAGTTTGTTATACGTCAGATTAAAAACGAACTTGCTTCCGGTTTGTCGGTGACAGAAGTTGCCTATAAGTTTGGTTTTGAGTATCCCGCTCATTTGAGCCGGCTGTTCAAGAACGAAACCGGCATAACCCCTGCCGATTATATACGTTCCCGCAATAAATAATTGCGCGTGACACAAGATGTCCTGTTGTAAGCAGAAATACCGACAATATGCGAAACATCCGGTTCATCTTGGAATTTGTTTAAGTTTGATTCAATAAAAATTTGGTGGCGTTTCAGCCGTCTCTTTTGTTTTCTCGAGATATCGTAGATTGACTGATGTTATTGCCGGTATGCCGTTTGCCATCTGTCATGGATTACAAAAGCAAAGTTAATTAAAATATTTGGATGTTGATGCTTGATTGCCCGAATCTCATAACTTTTTAAGAATAGTAGAGGATTGGAAAAGCGGCTCAATAAATGTTGATTGTGAGGAAAATATAAAAAGATATGTGTTGTTAACATATTTTTATATTGGTGCTGCTGTAATATGCCCATGGTGTGTGGTAATTTTGCAATACAACAATGAAATAATAATGAAAACCAACAATAATAACAACTGATAAAAATGACTGATACTATGAAATCACACCGCCTTTATGAACAACGCGACCGGGACATTGTTTCATTATGCCGTTCGCTTATGATTTCCTCATGCATGGGTGAAATACAATCTTTGAGAGAGCTTGCGACTGCTGCTGTTGCTTGCGGAGCTCCGCGTTACTATGTGGATGTTGCTTTTGCCTATCGTAGAATTCTGCTGATGCGTCAGGGCGCGGCCCTGCCGAGGCGGCGGGAGACTAAGCGCATGTGGGAGGAAATCATTCATAAGGTTCTCGCTTTACAGAGGGGCAGTCCGAATCTGTCGCTTAGGAGAGCTCTTATTCATATATTGATGAGAGAGCCGGCTTCGGGATTTTTCGTTGAGCTTGAATCGATGATCAAAATCCTGCAGAAATATAATAGAGATAACAAAAAAGACAGATTTTATTTTCAGGTTTAAATACAATTACAGTTATGTCGACAAATCAGCTTAAAAAAATTACAATTGCCGTTTCGGTGAGTTCAATCAAGGAGTCGGTTTACGCTCTTAGCGCTCTGCAATGCTATCTTTCGCCTTCTCGCGATGATCCCCCTCCCATTCTCACTTATGACTGCAGCGAGGCTCTGAACCTGCTTATACGCAATTCTGCAGTGGAGGTCATAATGGAATTGTCTGCATTGGAAGCTGTGCTTGCGGGCGCTGATGACGAGATTGTGTCGATTGACATGATGGCCGGTTGCTCTGATATGGTTGCCATACAAGGTGCCCTTGAAAATGCGATACAGATGAGAGTCCTGTACTATTGTTTCCTTGATCGTGACGGAGAAGTTGCCCGCAATTATGGCGGATGCTATGACAGGCAGTTGGCGGCCATTAAAGAAAAAGCGGGCGCCAATACGGAGATTCCGCATCTGCGCCCGGTACGTTATTGACCTGTTTCTTGTTTTACCAGATGACTACCTGCTCTTCGGCCGGGCGGTAAAGTTTGTCGCCCGGTTTGATGCCGAATGCTTCAAAGAACGGAGTGATGTTTCTTAGAGTCACATTCACGCGGTTCTTGCCCAGCGAGTGGGGGTCGGAAGTGGTCAGCTGGCGTATCTCTTCGTCGCGTTCATTGCCGGCCCAGATGTTGGCATAGTTGAGGTAATATACCTGCAAGGGGTCGTAGCCGTCGATTTTGGCTTCGGGAGAGGTTACATCTACGCCTTTCTTCTTCTGGGAATCGAGGAAGGCTGTGCGTGAGATGCGAAGACCGCCCTGGTCGGCGATATTTTCTCCAAGGGTGAATTGTCCGTTGGCATGAAGTCCGGGAAGCACTTCTACCTCGTTGAACTGTGCTACAAGCCCCTGGGTGAGTTTGGCGAATGCCTCTGCGTCTTCCGGTGTCCACCAGTTGACCATATTGCCCTCTGCGTCAAAGTTGCACCCTTGGTCGTCGAAACCGTGAGTCAGCTCGTGTCCGATTACTACTCCGATACCGCCGTAGTTTTCCGCGTCGCTTGATTCAGGATCGTAGAATGGGGCCTGAAGGATTCCGGCAGGGAACACTATTTCATTGGCAAGCGGATTGTAGTAGGCGTTGATTGTTTGCGGAGTCATGCCCCATTCTGTCTTGTCCACCGGCTTGCCCCATTTGTCAAGTTGTTCTTTCTGGTGCCACATGCCTACATTGTGCATGTTTTCGTAATAAGAGCGGCTGGGGTCAATTTCCATTGTGGTGTAATCCTTCCACTTGTCGGGATAGCCGATTTTTACGGTTACGGCGTTGAGTTTCTTGATTGCGTTGAGTTTGGTGTCGTCGCTCATCCACGGAAGGTTGATGATGTGTTTGCCGAGAGCCGTGCGGAGGTTCTCAACAAGCCCCACCATGTATTGCTTGGAAGATTCGGGGAAATAGCGTTCCACATAGAGCTGTCCTACCGCTTCGCCCATGGCTCCTTCAGTGGCGCCGAGAGCGCGTTTCCAGCGTGGACGTTGTTCCTGAACTCCGCTTACGACTTTGTTGAACTCAAAGTTTGCGTCGGTGAATTTGTCGCTTAGACAGCTGGCCGCCTGAGACACATATTTCCATAGATAATAGTCTTTGATTTCACGGTCGGTGAGTGAGCCTAAAAGATTGTCGCCCTGCTTTACCGTGTTGGGTTCGGTGACGATGACTGTCTCCGGAGTCTGGATTCCCATGGTCTCTACGAAGAAACGGTCCCAGTTCACGTTCGGATAATACTCCTTAAGCTGGGCTACTGAGCGCGGATTGTACATGGCCGGGATGTTGCGGCTCTGTTCGCGTGTCCACGCTGAGTCGGCAAGAGCTGTTTCGATGCGCATCACGTTCTTCATGATACGGTTGGCGTCTTTCTTGGAGTATCCGGCGTTCTGCATCTGTTTCACGATAAGCTTTTTGTAAGCTTCGCGCACTTCTGTGTTGCGCTTGTCGTTGAGCAGATAGTAGTCGCGGTCACCCATTCCCATGCCGCCGCCGCTCACGTACATCGCGTATTCCTTGCTGTTGACGAGATTCTCCATCGGACCTGCGCCGAAGAAAGGGCTGGAATAGTTCTTGTGCATCCAGAAGAAAAGGTCTTCCATCCCTTCATGAGGGGTCTCTTCGATTTTTTTCAAGTCGGCGAGAATAGGGGTCGCGCCCTCCTGATTGCGGCGCGCCGAGTCCATGGCAAGTGAATAGATAGTCCACACTTTATATGCCACTGTGCCCGGTTCAGGATTGGATTTGCCGAGATTTAGGACGATGTTTTTCACACGCACTTCCGAGCTGTCGCTCAAAATATTGAACGCGCCGTAGCGTGAATGTTCCGGAGTCAGAGGGTGAGCCTCTTTCCATCCTTTGTTGACGTGCATATAGAAATCGGTTCCCGCAGGGATCGAATTGTCGAAATATGACGGATTCAGGCTTTTGAGGTGTTCCTCGGCTGAGGCCGTCATCGACATGGCGGCAACCGCCGCAAATGCAATAAATAATTTGGCTTTCATTTTGTTATATGGTATAAACTGTGTTTTAGTATTGCTCTTTTTCGTTGGGGAAGTCGCCGGTCTTGACATCCTCTATATATGAGCCCACGGCTTCATTGATGATGGTTGCCAGGTCGGCGTAGCGGCGTAGGAAACGCGGTGAAAACCCCTTGTTGATGCCGAGCATGTCGTGCATAACAAGCACCTGTCCGTCGGCTCCTCCGCCCGCGCCGATGCCGATCACGGGAATACTGATTTGTTGGGCGACCTCCGATGCCAGTTTGGCGGGAATCTTTTCAAGCACTACGGCGAAACATCCGATTTCCTCGAGCATCTTCGCGTCCGCGATAAGTTTTTTTGCCTCGGCCTCCTCTTTTGCTCTTACGGCATATGTGCCGAATTTGTTGATTGACTGAGGGGTCAGTCCCAGATGCCCCATGACGGGAATTCCGGCCGAAAGCACGCGTTCGATTGACTCGCGGATTTCAGAACCGCCCTCCATTTTCACCGCTTCGGCATGGCTCTCCTTCATCATTCTTACGGCTGAGGTAAGAGCTTCGACGCTGTTTCCCTGATAAGTGCCGAAAGGAAGGTCGACAACCACGAGCGCGCGTTTCACCCCTTTCACCACCGATTTGGCATGATAAATCATCTGGTCGAGAGTCATCGGAAGCGTAGTCGTATTGCCTGCCATCACGTTTGACGCTGAATCGCCCACAAGTATAACGTCCATTCCCGCCTCGTCAATAAGTTTGGCCATGGAATAGTCATAAGCTGTGAGCATAGCGATTTTTTCGCCTCTTTGTTTCATTTCAATCAGGCGGTGGGTAGTGACCTTGCGCTGATCTTCGGTATAAGTTGACATAATAGTTTGGTTAATACAAAAATCGAGGCAAAGTTACGGCTTATCAAATACTCTCGCAAACATTTTCTCCTCAATTTCACTCGCATATTATTTGTCTAATTTTCGGGCAGATAGTTATGGGTGGAAAAACTTTCGGCGATTGGCTCAAAACGCTTAACTTTGTAAATGGTGAATAAAACTTGAACTTGAAAGAAAATCAATGATGGGGATAAAATCAAAAACGTTTTTCAAACGGGCTGCATTCGGCCTGTGCATAGCGCTGTTTCTGGTTGTCGCATTTACGGTTTATGCAAATGTACGCGTGGAAAACGCGGCGAAAGACAGAATTTATACTGATGTAGACGCGATACAGCATAACAGGGTCGCATTGTTGTTGGGAACAAATCCGATAAACAGGCTTGGACGGCCTAACTCATACTTTACGAATCGGATAAATACTGCGGCCCGGCTATTTCATGCCGGAAAGGTGGATTTCATAATTGCAAGCGGTGACAATCACACAAAACGATACGATGAGACTACGGCAATGCGTGACTCGCTTGTCGCGCATGGAATCCCTGAAGACAGAATTGTGATGGATTTTGCCGGATTCAGAACATTGGATTCGGTGGTGAGGGCGAAGGAGGTGTTCGGTTGTGACTCGATAACGATAATTTCCCAGGCCGACCATAACGCCAGGGCCTTGTATCTCGCCGAGGCCAACGGCATTGACGCGGTGGCGATATCGGCCCCTCTTCGTGCCGGGAGATGGACACGCGCGCGTCTTGCAATACGCGAGTGGCTAGCAAGAGACAAGATGATGCTTGACATCCTGTTTGGCAAGCGTCCTCATTTCCTTGGTGAGAAAATCGAGATTCCACGTGCGGTGGACGAAAAAGACGCTCTTGCCGGACGCTGGAAGGTGACGACATATGCCGACATGGCTTCCTCCAAGGTATCAGCCATAGTGTCGGCCGACGGTGATTATATTTTGCGATTACACGACAGAGGATTCTTTTCATTTACCACTGACTGTAACACGATTTCGGGCGATTACGTGGTAAATGGCCGAGAACTGCGTTTTGTAAACATATCGGCGACGGAACTGGGTTGTGAAAAGGAGGTTGTGGAACGCTGCATCAAGTCATGTCTCGGGCTTGTGGAATCCTGCGATTTTCCGACCGATACCACTTTGTGGCTTCTCGGCAGTCGGGACAATGTGTTGATCGAATTGGTTAAACTTCAAGACGGAGAAAGGTAACTTTTGGAGCGCTTCGGGGATTTTGTCGGAAATAAGATGTAACTTTGCGGAGGTGAATGATGGCGCGATTTTAATATATCTATAATAATCTATAATAAACGCGATATACTATGTTTAAAGACGGAAATGACAATTACACGATGCTTGAGGCGATACGCGAGGCCAAGCGGTGTCTGCACTGCAAGGTGCCGCAATGTAAGAAGGGATGCCCGATTTCCAACGATATTCCCGACTGGATTCACGAGTTGTCGATGGGCAATCTCGGCAATGCGATGGCGTTGATCAACGCGAAGAGCAGCCTGCCGGCGGTCTGCGGCCGCGTATGCGCGCATGAACGTCAGTGTGAAGGCAATTGCATACTCAACAAGAAGGGTGAGCACATACATATCGGCAAGCTTGAACAGTTCATATCGGACTTCGATTCCTCGATGGGGCTAACTCATGAAAATATACTGCCGAAAAATCGAGGCCGGGTGGCTGTCATAGGAAGTGGACCGGCCGGACTTACCGTTGCGGGAGAGCTTGCCCGGAATGGGTTTGCCGTGGAGATATTCGAGATGGAGCCTGAGCCGGGGGGTGTGCTGATGTTCGGTATTCCCGAATACCGTCTGCCCAAAGATGTAGTGCGGCGTGAGATTAAAAAGATCGAGCAGCTTGGTGTCGCATTTCATTGCAATACTACGGTAGGGCATGACTATACGATTGATGATTTGTTTCATCACGGCTTTGACGCTATATTCATGGCGACCGGAACAGGCAAGCCCAAGAAGCTTGACATTCCCGGGGGCAATCTTGTTGGTGTGCGTCAGGCGGTATATTTTCTCCGCCGTGTCAGTCTGTACAATTCCGGATATCTGAATCGCGATGAGGTGCATGTGAAGGAGGGGCATAAAGTGTTTGTCGTCGGATGCGGCAACACCGCCATGGATGCCGCCAGGACGGCAGTGAGACTCGGAGCTTCGGAAGTAACGGTGGTTTACCATCGGACTATCGATGAAATGAGCGCCTTGAGGGCGGAGTATGATGATGCGGTGAAAGAGGGAGTGAAATTTATGTGGAAATCCTCGATTGTAGAAATTCATGACAATGACGGCGAATTGAATGAGGTGGTCATAGAGACCGAAGGTGTCCGTAACGCTTTCTCTGCCGACAAGGTGATTATGGCGGTCGGAAGCAAGCCGGCCTCACGCATCGTTTCGACGACACACGGCATAGAGGTCGACAGCAAGGGCTACGTGATCACTCGCGACGTGCCTTACGGAATGACTACGCGCAAAGGTGTGTTTGCCGGCGGCGATGTCACCAATCGTCCCGCAACGGTAGTGCATGCCATGCAGGACGCGCAGAAAGTCGCGGAAGGAATCATTCAGTATGTCGACGCGATAAAATTGCTCGACTCGATAGAGAACCCGGTGAACGAGAAGCAGGATTGAATGTACGGCCAAATTCGTTAACATTTTTGACGCTGACAATCGGATTTTCCGGGTATCTGTCAGGGCGGATTCCGAATTTTAAAATCTCAGAAGGGTAAAATTAATATTAAGTTGCGGGTAATCAGGCTAATAAGTCGATTATCCGCAATTCTGTTTTTTATTCAGAAAAATCGGTAATTGATAACCGCTGATTCATTTTGTAAAAATAACGGTCAGATGGGGTAGGGTAGAGGTCGAATTCAAAATTTTCCGCTATTTTTGTAAAAAAACTTGCAATGGCATTAAATTATATTTGGATAGCGTTTTTCTTGCTTGCCTTCATCGTCGCTTTGGGCAAGACCATATTCTTTGGTGACTTTTCAATCTGGAGCAATATCATGGGAGCGTCGTTCACATCGGCCGCTACCGCATTTGAGATTTCTCTGGGGCTGACGGGAATTCTGGCATTGTGGATGGGCCTCATGAAGATTGGAGAGCGCGCAGGTGTCATTCAGTTTTTCGGACGATTGATAAGTCCGCTTTTCTGCCGGTTGTTTCCCGGTATTCCTAAAGGGCATCCAGCAATGGGCTCGATATTTATGAATGTGTCGGCCAATATGCTGGGGCTTGACAATGCGGCTACTCCATTGGGCCTCAAGGCGATGCAGGAGATGCAATCGTTGAATCCCAAGAAGGACACCGCTACCGACGCGATGCTTATGTTCTTGATACTCAATGCGTCGGGACTTTGCTTTATACCTATCGGGATTATGATGTACCGTGCCCAAGCGGGAGCGGCCAATCCTACTGATGTGTTTCTTCCAATCCTTTTGGCAACGTTTATATCTACATTTGTCGGAATTGTCGCCCTGTGTCTTAAGCAGCGTATTCGGCTTTTCGACCGGGTCATGATTGCGTGGCTTGGCGGTCTCGCCTTGATTGTAGCCGGAGTGGTGTGGTTTTTCTCCTCATTACCGAAAGAGGAAGTGGAATTGTATTCCTCTTTCATTGCCAATGTCTTGCTCTTCAGTGTTATAATAATGTTTATCTGTGCCGGATTACGTAAACGGATTAACATATATGACTGCTTTATCGAGGGGGCTAAAGAGGGATTCAAGACAGCGGTGATGATTATTCCTTATCTTGTGGCGATACTTGTAGCGATAGGGATGTTCAGAGCGTCAGGAGCCATGGAGGTTATAACCGATTTTATAGCCGGGTGCTTTAATGCGATAGGGCTTGACGCCGACTGGGTGGCCGCGTTGCCGACGGCGCTGATGAAGCCGCTTAGCGGTTCGGGGAGCCGTGGCATGATGGTCGACCTGATGAGCGCGTATGGACCCGACGCGTTTGTTTCAAGAGTGTCGGCGGCTATTCAGGGGAGCACTGACACTACATTTTACATTCTTGCGGTCTATTTCGGCAGCGTTGGCGTGGTCAAGACCCGCTATGCCGTCCCTTACGCTCTTCTGGCTGATGTCGTAGGCTCCATTTCGGGAATTATAGCCGCATATATATTCTTCCATTAGGAGGGTGTTACCGCTTGATTATATGGCGGATTTTGCCTATTTTTGCATTGAAAAAATTTGATTTTTACAATGGAGAAATTGGAATGGATTGCCGATGGAGTGACGTTGCCAGAGCTCGACTTCGACCTTTATGCAAAATGGATTGAAGAGGTTGCTCGCAGGCATAACCGAATTCTTGGATCGGTTGTATATATATTTTGCAACGATGACAAGATTATCGAGGTTAACAGGCAGTTTCTCGACCATGATTATTATACCGACATCATCACGTTTGATTATTCGAGAGGCAAGCTGATAAGCGGCGATATGTTTATTTCGCTTGACACTGTGGCTACGAATGCCGAGATGGTCGGCGCCACGTATGACAACGAGCTTGACCGTGTTATTATCCATGGGATTCTGCACCTGTGCGGAATCAACGACAAGGGGCCGGGGGAGAGAGAAATCATGGAATCTCATGAGAATGACGCTCTTGAAGTGCTAAAGTCCATATATAAGGAATCATAATATGACATTTGACTACGATGTAATCGTTATCGGAGCCGGTCATGCCGGTTGTGAGGCTGCGGCGGCCGCCGCGCGCATGGGGGCATCAACGATGCTTATCACCATGGACATGAACAAGATTGCCCAGATGAGCTGCAATCCGGCTGTTGGCGGGATTGCGAAGGGGCAGATTGTGCGAGAAATTGACGCTCTCGGAGGCATGATGGGAATAGTGACCGACAGAACAGCCATACAGTTCAGAATGCTGAACCGATCCAAAGGCCCTGCTATGTGGAGTCCGCGCGCTCAAAGTGACCGTATGAAGTTCAGCGGCATGTGGCGGAATATTCTTGAAAACACGCCTAATCTGTATATGTGGCAGGATTCCGTCAACGGGCTTATAATAGAAGATGGCAAGGTGAAAGGCGTGAAGACGGCTCTCGGAGCTGAATTTCATGCCAAAGCGGTGATTCTAACCGCAGGCACCTTCTTGAACGGATTGATGCATATAGGACGCGCCCAGGTGAAAGGGGGAAGAATCTCAGAGCCGGCTGCCTACGGAGTGACCGAACAGTTGCGTGAATACGGTTTCGCTACCGACAGAATGAAGACCGGAACTCCGGTGAGAATCGACGGTCGGAGTGTGAAATGGGAACTTACCACACCGCAGGACGGGGAGAACGACTATCATAAATTCAGCTATCTTCCCGAGGTGAAAAGGGAACTTAAACAACGCCAATGCTACACTGTCTATACAAACGAGTCCACTCATGAGATACTGCGCGAGGGATTGCCTGATTCGCCGCTTTATAACGGACAAATCCAAAGCATAGGGCCGCGCTATTGTCCAAGTATAGAAACAAAGATTGTGACATTTGCCGATAAAACGGAGCATCAGCTTTTTCTGGAACCGGAGGGAGAGGATACTCAGGAGTTCTATCTTAACGGATTTTCTTCTTCGCTGCCGATGGATATCCAGATTAGGGCGTTGCACACTGTGCCTGCTCTTGCCGATGTCCAGATTTATCGTCCGGGTTATGCGATAGAGTATGACTTTTTTGACCCGCGTCAGCTTAGGCACACTCTTGAGACAAAGCTTGTGGAAAATCTTTATTTTGCCGGCCAGGTGAATGGCACGACGGGATATGAGGAGGCCGCCGGTCAAGGACTGATCGCAGGTATTAACGCGGCTTTAAAGGCAGTCGGAAAAGAACCGTTTACATTGAGCCGTGATGAGGCGTATATAGGAGTGCTTATTGATGACCTTGTAATAAAGGGGGTGGACGAGCCGTACCGCATGTTCACTTCCCGGGCCGAATACCGCATTTTGCTTAGGCAGGATGATGCCGATATGCGTCTTACTCCACGAGGGTATGAAATCGGGCTTGCGACCAAGGAGCGTTATGACTTCATGGTCGCAAAGCGGGAACAGCGCGACCGTCTGATCGAGTTTACGCGAAACTTCTCGATTAAACCGGCATTGATAAATCCCGTGCTTGAAGATATGGGTGTCGTGCCGCTGAAGCAGGGATGTAAACTTTACGACCTGCTTCTACGTCCGCAATTGAACTTTAGCAATCTTGTTCCGCATATTGCGGCTCTTGCCGATGAGATTGCGTCTATCGAGGAGGCCCGTCGTGACGAAATAGTGGAGGCTGCGGAGATATTGATAAAATATCAGGGCTATATAGACCGTGAACGTTTGGTTGCTGATAAGCTCCATCGTCTTGAGGAATTGAAGATAAAGGGGCGGTTCAATTATTCGGAACTGAAATCGCTCTCGACTGAAGCCAGGCAGAAGCTTGAGAAATTCCAGCCGGAGACGGTGGCTCAAGCAAGCCGTATTCCCGGCATATCTCCAAGCGACATCAATATCCTGCTTTTGTTACTCGGACGTTGATGTTTCACGTGGAACAATGACAATATAATGAAAAACAATTAATTAACGTGATACAATATGGAATATTTGAAATCAAAAATTCGTGACGTGATTGACTTCCCGAAAGAAGGAATCATTTACCGCGATCTTACGACCATGTTCAAAGATGCCCGCGCTCTTCATATAGTTGGCTGGGATCTCGCACAACTTTATCGTGACAAGGGTGTTACTAAAGTAGTGGGTATTGAGTCAAGAGGATTTATCGGCGGCTCTATTCTGGCATATGAAATCGGAGCCGGATTTGTGCCTGCCCGCAAGCCCGGAAAGTTGCCGGCTGATACGGTCAGCGCGTCATATGCGAAAGAGTATGGGACTGACACGATCGAGATTCACCGCGACGCAATCACTCCCGACGACGTGGTTGTGATTCACGACGACCTGCTGGCTACGGGAGGCACTATGGCCGCTTGCTATGAACTGGTCAAGAGCATGAATCCGCGTAAGGTTTTCATTAACTTTATCGTCGAGCTTACCGCTCTGAACGGGCGCGCCAATCTTCCTGCCGATGCCGAAGTGACATCTTTGATTAAATATTGAAATATTGGCAAAAGTTGAAAAATCGGAAGGGCTGAAGGAGAAAATATCCATTCTTCCCGAGACTCCCGGCTGTTATCTTTATTATGATTCAGCCGGGACTGTCATCTATGTAGGCAAGGCGAAGAATCTCAAAAGGAGAGTGTCGTCTTATTTCAACCGCACCCATGATTCAGTGCGTACCAATCTGCTTGTGCGCAATATCGCCGATATGCGTTATATCGTTGTGCCTACCGAGCAGGACGCTCTTAATCTTGAAAACTCCCTTATTAAAGAGTATAAGCCTCACTATAATGTGTTGCTGAAGGATGACAAGTCTTATCCGTGGATTGTGGTCACTAAGGAACATTATCCACGGGTGTTTCTGACACGCACGCGTATCAAAGACGGCTCGAAATATTACGGGCCATATACCAATACCGGCATAGCCAAGGCTGTGTTGAATCTGATTCGCGAGCTTTATCCAGTCAGGACATGCCGGCACGCGATCACGCCGGATTATGTGAAAAGGGGAAAAGGTCGGTTGTGTCTGGAATATCATCTTAAGAATTGTCTCGGATGCTGCAAAGGGATGATTGACGAGCAGGAATACGGGCAGATGATCGACAATGTGAAAAAAATTCTGAGCGGCGACACTCAGGAACTTCTGGATTATCTGAAGGCCGACATGATGCGTCTTGCGGAGGAATTGCGCTTTGAAGAGGCACAATTGCTTAAAGAGAAATATGAATTGATTGCCCGTTATCAGTCCAAGAGCGTCATCGTCAGCCAGACTCTTGACGACATTGACGTATTTGGAATCGACGATGACCGCGAGGTCGTTTACGTGAATTACATGCATGTGCGCAGAGGGGCGATAGTGCGAAGCATAACGCTTGAATATAAACGGAGACTTGAAGAATCGGCAGAACAGATTCTCGGATATGCGATTATGGAAATCGCAGAGAAATTTAAATTGAAATATGATGAAATCGTAGTGCCGCTGCTTCCCGAGATTCCGTTGGATGGCGTTATTTTCAATGTGCCGAAACGTGGCGACAAATTGAAATTGCTTGAGGTCTCGACACACAATGCCCGTCAAAATAAAATCGACTCGCTCAAAATGATGGAGAAGCATGATCCGGAAAAACGGGTAGAACGTACGCTTGTGAGGATGATGTCGGATTTTCGACTGAAAGTGTTACCGACTCATATCGAATGTTTCGATAACTCAAATATCCAGGGTTCAAATCCGGTGGCATCATGCGTGGTGTTTAAGAATGCCAAGCCGTCGAAAAAGGATTACCGACATTTCAACATAAAGACCGTCGAGGGGCCTAATGATTTTGCCTCAATGAAGGAGGTGCTGACGCGGCGTTACACACGCTTGATGGAGGAGGGTGAGGAGCTGCCGCAGCTTATCGTTGTCGATGGAGGCAAAGGTCAGCTGAGCGCCGCAGTCGAAGCTCTTGATGAAATCGGGCTGCGCGGCACAATCGCCGTTGTGGGTATAGCCAAGCGTCTTGAGGAGATATACTTCCCGGGTGACAGTGTGCCGCTCTATATCGACAAGAATTCCGAATCACTGAGGGTCGTGCAGCATCTACGAGACGAGGCTCACCGTTTTGGCATCACGCATCATCGTAATCGGCGCAGTAAGTCGCAGATTGTCAGCGAATTGGATGAAATAAAAGGTATCGGAACAAAGACTAAAGAGGCTCTGCTTCAGGCGTTTAAGTCAGTAAAGCGAATCAAGGAAGCTCCGATTGACAAGCTGGCCGATATAGTAGGGCCGGCCAAGGCTTCGCTTATCTACAATTCCCTCCACCCGGAGGAAGAGTGACTTTTGTTTTCATAAAAAGCTGCCAAAATTGTGATTTTGCCTTTTATTTCGTTCTATTTGCAAAAGAATTGCAAATTTGAATGATAAAATGGTGCTTGAAATTCGTTTGAGCAACTTCTTTTCAATAAAAGAAGAGGTGGTGCTGGATATGCAAGCGGCAAAAATCCAGACCCAAAAAGCAAAGGGACTTGAATACAATACATTTGTATGCGGTGATGAGCGTTTGCTTAAAACTGTTGCCATTTACGGTGCAAATGCATCAGGAAAGAGCAGCATCGTAAAGGCTATTCGTGCTTGTGTAGGAATGATATTCTCGTCACACAATTACAACGAGAATACTATATTTGCCTTTACTCCATTCAAATTTGGTGGTATTGAGAAACCAAGTACATTCTTCATTCGATTCCTTCTTGACGATATAGAATACGAATATTCTTTTGAACTCAATAAAGTTGAGATACTGAAAGAGGCTTTGTGCTATTATCCGAATGGCCGTCGATCACTGGTGTTTTCACGTGATGAGACAAAGGGCTCCGACAAAAAGGATATCTATGAATTCCGGTCGGCGAATCGCCGACCGATGGATGTTGCAGCCAATACATCCAAGAAAACTCTTTTTGTATCGCGTGCCAGTCAGATGGATCGTGATGTCGCAAAAGATGTTTTTCGGTATTTCAATGAGCGTTTTATCTTGAATTATATCGGATATAACGCATTTTCCATTGAACGGTTGCTGAATGAGAATAAGGATCAGTTTCTCAATGTACTGCGAATTGCTGACAGCGATATTGTCAGAATCGATAGCCGCCACGAGAATAAAGTGCTTTCGACAGCGGTGATTGACCCTGCAGTCAATCAAATATTGTCGGTGGAAGATATTCAGAAACCACAGCTTGTTATTACAACCTATCACAGGAATAACCCGGAGGTGCCCTTCAATTTTTTTGCAGAAGAATCAGCCGGAACGCAGCGTCTTTTTGAGATGATGCTAACAATTTTGGATGTCGTCAAGAATAATAAAATCTTGTTGATAGATGAGATTGAGACGCAGCTGCATATAAAATTGGTGGAATATATTATCAGTCTGTTTAATAAGAGTAAATCAGCGCAATTGATCTATACGACACATAATACCCATCTTCTTAAAGATGATAAATTGCGTAAAGATCAGATATATTTTGTCAACAAACGGAATGACGGATCTTCGGATTTGTATTCTCTGTTTGATTACAAAGATTTCCGCGATGGTATGGATGCAGAGAAGGCATATTTGCAAGGCCGTTTCGATGCCATCCCGTATATTGATGAACAGACGGATAATTTTGAAAAATAAAGACTGATCATGGGACGGCAAAAAAGGAAATCTAAGGGTAAAACAATGAAGCCAAACTTCTTTGTTTTCTGTGAAGGGTAGTCGAAGATCGCCTATATCAGTCACCTCCGTTCGCAATACCGTGCACCTATTCAGATTATCCCACGAAAGAGCGATTCAAACATATCCGATAGGTATATAAAGAATTGTAAACTAGAATATATACCAACTGAAAATGATAAAACATGTCTGATGTTTGACCTGGATGTTGACGGAATGCTGGAACACCTGCAAGGTATGCCAGATGCAGTATTATTAGTGTCGAATCCATGTATTGAATTATGGTATATGTTACACTTTGAGGAGTATCATGCCGAACTAACTCAAAATGCTTGCATTAAGAGATTGAAAAGACATATGGAGCATTATATAAAGGGGACTTTGGGATTAAATGAGAAACAGCAACTGTCTGAAAAGACTTCAGAAGCAACGGCAAGAGCCAAAGCATTGGAGGCATATAATAATCCATCAACTACCATTTATAAAATGATAGAACTGTTGGACGGGTTGTGATTTGAAACTTATTAATAAATAATATTATTAAATTTCTGGTTTTTGACGCTTTTTTTGGATTGTAGGCTGTTTTTTGTTATTTTTGTGCAAAATACCTGAACTATACCTAAATAAATATCCCCAATCATTAGAAGCATGAAGAAGACTTTATTGGCTGTTGTGGCATTACTGGGCTCATTGACTGTGAACGCTCAGTATTCCCACGTTGTGCAAGCCGAGAGACTTAACCGAGGTGTTCTGGCGGTTAAAGCGACAAACTGCGTATTTGTGTCGTGGCGCTCATTTGCAAGCGATGACAAGAATATCGCTTTCGATGTGTATCGCGACGGTGTAAAAATCAACGCGTCGCCCATTAAATCAGGCACTAATTTTACAGACCCTTCCGGGAAAGCCGGTGACAAATATGCGGTTAAGGCTATTTTGGGAAATGAGGTGCTGGAGACCTCTGCCGAGGTTGCAGCATGGGACACTTTCTATAAGAAAATACATCTTGACCGTCCGTCGGGCGGAACTGTTCCGGCAGGAGCGGGCAAAGATAAGGATGGTAACTCATATGAGATGCGCGACTACACTTACACTCCCGACGATGTGTCGGTAGGAGATGTGGATGGCGATGGCGAATGGGAATATATCGTAAAGTGGTTTCCAACCAATGCGGCCGATAATTCGCATGAGCGTTTTACGGGAAATACCCTTATTGACTGCTACAAACTTGACGGAACCAAACTGTGGCGCATAGACCTTGGTATCAATATACGTTCCGGTAACCATTATACGCAGTTCATGGTTTACGACTTTGACGGAGACGGTAAGGCTGAACTTATATGCAAGACCGCTCCCGGCACCGTTGACGGCACCGGGAAAAACGTGATTATGGGCAGTGACAATCCGGCTGCCGATTATCGTAATTCGGTAGGCACGCCTTTGTCGGGACCCGAGTATCTGACGGTGTTCAACGGCGAGACGGGAGCCGAGATTCATACCATTGCGTATAATCCGCCGCGCAGTATCAGAAAATTTGATAAAACATCATCAGGCTGGGGGGATAGTTATGGAGGACGTTCGGAGCGTTATCTTGCCGGAGTCGCTTATCTCGACGGGCAGAAACCGAGCGCTGTGTTTTGTCGCGGATATTATACAGCCGCATACGTGTGGGCGGTGGATTTTGACGGAACCAAACTGACCGAAAAATGGTTTCATAAGTCGGAGACAAGCGGTCAAGGTCTTTATGGCGAGGGCGCTCACAGCCTTACTATCGGTGATGTCGACGGAGACGGATGTGACGAAATAGTATATGGCGCGGCCTCTGTGGACCATGACGGCAAACTGCTTTACCGTACAGGAGCCGGACATGGTGACGCTCTTCACCTGACCGACATGCTTACAGATCGCAAAGGCCTGGAGGTATTCATGCCTCATGAGGAGACGTCATCGGCATATAAATGGGATACCGAGCTTCGTGATGCCAGAACGGGTGAAATAATTTATGGCGAGAACCAGTCGGGAGCAGATATAGGCCGAGGTCTTGCCGCCAATGTGACGGCAAAATATCCGGGCTACGAGACATGGTCGGCGACAGGCAAGGTGTTTAACAACGGCATTCAGCTTGACGCAAAACGCCCGTCTGTTAATTTCCGCATTTATTGGGACGGCGATTATCTTGACGAACTCCTTGACGGGACTAAAATCACCAAGCCTAATGACGCGATGTCGAAAATCAACGATGTCATAAACTTCGGTTCCTATTCCAACGCAGCATCCTGCAATTCGACCAAAGCTACTCCAAATTTGCAGGCCGATTTGTTTGGCGACTGGCGTGAGGAGGTGATTCTGCATGACGGAAGCACA
The DNA here is from genome assembly GCA_964651105.1 of uncultured Muribaculum sp. GTDB lineage: Bacteria > Bacteroidota > Bacteroidia > Bacteroidales > Muribaculaceae > Muribaculum. Next base: position 18,399 of record CAZYXN010000002.1, read on the forward strand.
CAGAGCGACCTTATCATATTCACGACGACCACCCCGTCGGAATACCGTGTTCCGACACTGATGCAAGACCGCCAGTACCGTGTGGCTGTGGCTTGGCAGAACGTAGCTTACAACCAGCCTCCTCATTTAAGTTATAATCTTGAGGAGTATTTCAACAGTGCCGGCGCGATCAGCGTTACTGCCGGAAATCTAAATCAGGTCGTGGACTTAGGTTATGAGATGACTCCGATAGAATTTGATGTGTTACGGGCTACCGGAGTGACGCAAATCGGTTTGCCAGAGGGTGTCACGATGGACTTTGACGCTGTGACATTGAAAGGACGGATTTCAGGCATGCCGGTTGAGGAAGGGGAATTTACATTTACATTGACGACAACCGGCGCCGCCGATGACAACAACGGATATTCTGAAGGTGTGCTTAAAGTGCGCCGCAATACCAATCTGAATCTTATCGGTCAGTTTGAGTTTGAGAAGGCCGGCGCTACTACCGTCAACAATATTTTCGGCGAGGCTTCGATTAACGGAAATGATGCCGTTATCGCAGAGGGTAAAAAGGGTAACGCGCTTTCTCTCGGCGGCGGCTCTTATCTCGTTCAGGAAGGATATGACGCTCTCGACTTCGGCATGAGGGACTTCTCGATAGAAATGTGGTTAAAGTCAGATGACAATGCGGCTTATATACTTCAGAAAGGCACGATGACAAGCGAGTCCAACGGCGGCGCTGCCGGGGCTACGGGTAACTGGATCGGCCTTGAACTTAAATCGGGAGAACTTCGGTTTGCCATAGACGATGATGTGAAAAAGAGCGAGGTCAAATGGGCTGAAGGTTCTTCAATTTTCGACAATGAATGGCACCATGTGGTGCTTGTACGCGACACTTATGCGAAAAAATTGCTTATGTATGTCGACGGGGAGCTTAAAAACAGCAATGACGACACTACCGGAGCGATCGTCTGCCCATCTGAGGCTCTTATTATAGGCAACTGCGCGAATCTGGACAACTTCTTTAAAGGAAGCATTGACGAGTTGTCAATTTATCAGGGAGCAATGACGGCGGCCAAAGTAAAGGAACGTTTTGAATCGGCCGGCAATGAGCTTGCTTATTTCCCGATGGACGAACTTGGCGAGGCCACACCTAACAAGGTGTTTGGTTCAGCCGTTGTAAACGGAACAGGCGTGGAGTTGGTTGCGGGTCTTAAAGCCGGAGCGATGAGTTTTGACAACAACGGTTATCTTACGCAGCCTATGTATGAAGGCATCAATATGGGTGAGAGTGATTTCACTATCGACATGTGGATAAAATCGACCGATGATGACGGCTATCTGTTCTGTATAGGCTCTCACAACAAGACCAATGTTGAAAGCGGCACCGGCAACTGGATTGGACTTGAGCGTAAAGCGGGATACCTCTGTTTCTCGATTGATGACGATAAAAATAAAAAGGATTGCAAGCTTGAGGATGCGAGCGCTGCATTTGACGGCAACTGGCATCATATAGCGGCAGTGCGTGACTTTGCCGGCAAGACGTTGACTTTGTACGTCGACGGGCAGGAGGCTCAGAAACTTGAAGGCGTGACAACCGGAGCGCTTGTACAGTCGGAAACCGAATTTATGTATATTGGTGGAGACGATGAATTGAGCGTGGCCGCCGGTCAGGACGTGCATCGTACATTTTCCGGTTGTATTGACGAGCTTGTTATCACACCCAAGGCTTTGTCGGCCGATGAAGTTGAAGCCAAATATGATTTGCTCAAATTGTCGGGAATCGAAGATGTGACGTTCAATAATGAGAATGCCGTTTACACGGTGGTTGACGCAATGACCGGTATTATCGTGCGCACGGCTGTCGGCTTAGACCGCGAGGATATCATTGACGGCCTTGACAAGGGCATCTATATTCTTGTTGTCGAGGACGGCAACGGTTCAAGAAACTATAAGTTCGTAAAGTAACAGCGGTTTCATGATGCGGAAATCTTTATAACTGCATTATAATTTGAGTATATAGACAGAAAGCATGGGTTTTACAGTTCCCATGCTTTCTGTTTTAAATAGACGTTGCAATTTAAATCGCAACCGGGTTGCGCCGGGAAGCCGCTACCTTTGTTTTATAAGAGATGAAAACCGCGATTTTATGGATACAATGTCAAAACGAAATAAAGAGTGCTCTTGCAGCTCGAATTTTAATCATAGGAACGATAATTCTTCCTGTTGTTGCGGTCATTCCCATGGTCACAGTCACGATCATGGTCACGACCACGTAAACACAACCGAATTTCTCCGACCGGCTGTCTCGTTTCTGATGCTTGTCGCTGGTGTGTTGATGAATCATATCGGCCTGAAGTATTTTTCGGAGAATAGTCACGTGCAGATTATATGGTATATTGCAGCCTTCATTCCTGTGGGATTGCCCGTGATTAAAGAGGCGATGGCTTCGATTAAGCATGGCGATGTCTTCAATGAGTTTATGCTTATGACAGTGGCATGTATAGGCGCGTTCTGTATTGGAGAATACCCCGAAGCTGTCGGTGTCATGCTGTTTTATTGTATTGGCGAGACGCTGCAGCACAGGGCTGTCAGTAAAGCTACAAGAAATATTTCCAAGTTGCTTGACGTGAGAGGTGAATCGGTAACAATAATTCGTGACGGACAATATGTGTCAGTAAATCCGAAAGAAGTTGGTATTGGCGAAATTATGGAGATTCATCCCGGCGAGCGAGTTCCTCTTGACGGCATGTTGCGCGACGGTGACACCGAGTTTGACACTTCTGCTCTTACAGGAGAAAGCGTCCCCAGAATAATCGAAAAGGATGGAGAGGTTCTTGCCGGTATGATTTCGTCATCTTCGACCGTGCGTATCGAGGTGACGCGGGAATATGGTAAAAGCACATTGGCCCGCATTCTCGAGCTTGTGAATGATGCCGCTTCGCGAAAGGCTCCTGCGGAACACTTCATCCGAAAGTTTGCAAGAATATATACGCCTGTTGTGACAGTTTTTGCGGCTCTCCTGATAATTGTCCCTGCCATCGTCGGCGCTTTAAATCCGGCATTTCATTTCGTATTTTCCGAATGGCTTTACCGCGCATTGGTGTTTCTTGTGATTTCATGTCCGTGCGCGTTGGTGATAAGTGTGCCTCTCGGATATTTTGCCGGAATAGGGGCTGCTTCAAAAGCCGGAATATTATTCAAAGGCGGAAATTATCTTGATGCTGTGACCAAAATTGACAGCGTCGCTTTTGACAAAACCGGAACTCTTACCTCCGGACGGTTCCATATAGAAAGTATCCGCCCGGTGCAAATGAACGATAACCGGTTGCTCTCCATTATCGCGGCAGTTGAGACCGGAAGCGCCCACCCGATAGCGTCGGCAATAGTCGCGTCGGCATCGGAACGTAATCTTGAAATTCCCGTTGCCCGGCAAATGAAAGAATATTCCGGACTTGGAGCAGAAGCGATGGTCAACGGTGAAAATATCATCGTTGGCAATACCAGATTGCTGACCCGTAGGAATATTGATTATCCTGCTGAACTCGATAGAGAAATGCACACTATTATCGCTTGTGCTATCGACGGAAAATACGTTGGTTCCGTCCTTTTGTCGGACACTCTTAAAAAAGATTCTTTTGATGCTGTAAGGCGACTTCGCGGACTCGGTATTGAGAAAGTGGTCATGTTATCTGGCGACAGGAACGGAATTGTTGAGGATTGCGCCTCGGAATTGGGTATTGATGAGGCTTATGGCTCCTTGATGCCTCAGGACAAAGCCCTCCGCATCGAGCAGATGATAAAAGAGGAGAAACGTGATGTGGCATTTGTGGGAGACGGATTCAATGACGCGCCTGTGCTTGCAATGAGCAATGTCGGTATTGCTATGGGCGGACTCGGGTCGGATGCTGCCATAGAGAGCGCGGATGTCGTGATACAGACCGATCAGCCGTCGAAAGTGGCCGACGCAATACGTATCGGCCGATATACCCGAAAGATAGTGACGCAGAATATTGTCGGCGCCATATCGATAAAAGCCGTCATATTGTTGCTGGGCGCGTTTGGCTATGCGTCTCTGTGGGTCGCTGTATTTGCCGATGTAGGAGTCGCATTGCTTGCCGTATGTAATTCTATGAGAATTCTGTGGCATAAATTTTAGCGTTCTTTTGTGAGTGCATCACTTTTATTGGTGGAATTTTAATTTGCGAGAGTTTTGATGTTGGTTTTTCTATATTGCGAAAATTTATTAACTTTGTGAAAAACCATAAGTCTAACCCAATGAGATTCATAACCTCTTTATTGATTTCTGCCCTTTTTTGTTCGACGGTTTCCGCTCAGGTCTTGTCCTGGGGCGACCAAGGGAACGGCACTTACGTTAATCCTGTTCTTAATGCCGACTATTCCGATCTTGACGCGATACGTGTCGGAGATAAATATTATCTCGTCTGTTCCGAATTTCATTTCATGGGAATGCCGGTGCTTGAATCGGACGACCTGGTGAACTGGCGTATAATAGGGAATGTCTATGACAGCATCGACTATCCTGAATATGCTGCCTTCAATCGTTATGCCGGAGGTTCGTGGGCCCCGGCGATACGTTACCACAACGGATTGTATTACGTGTATTTCTGCACTCCTCATGAGGGGCTGTTCATGTCTACGGCAAGTAATCCGGCCGGGCCGTGGTCGCCGCTTCATTGCGTGAAACATGTTGAGAAGTGGGAAGACCCGTGTCCGTTCTGGGATGAGGACGGAAAGGCTTATCTGGGGCGCAGTCAGCATGGCGCCGGGCCTATTATTATTCATCGTATGTCGGATGACGGCAAGGAACTGCTTGATGACGGCGTGACAGTATATACCGGTCCGGTTGCTGAAGGGGTCAAGTTTCACAAACTTAACGGATATTATTATATAAGTATTCCCGAAGGTGGTGTGAGTACGGGATGGCAGACAATTTTACGGTCTAAGAATATTTACGGGCCTTATCAGAAAAAGGTTGTGCTTCAGCAAGGTTCTACCGATGTCAACGGCCCTCATCAGGGAGCGTTGGTCGACACTCCCGACGGTGAATGGTGGTTTCTGCATTTCCAGCGCACCAATAATCTCGGGCGTGTGGGACATCTGCAGCCGGTAGTCTGGAAAAACAAGTGGCCTGAACTCGGAGTGGATATTGACCGTAACGGAATAGGCGAGCCGGTGAAAGTATGGACAAAACCTAATGTGGGAAAACAATGCAAAATAGAACGTCCGGCATCTTCCGATGAATTCAACGGCGAATCGCTTGGATTGCAGTGGCGTGCCAATCATAAGTTTTATCGCGATAACATAAGTTTTACAAAAAAGCCCGGTCATCTCACTTTGACTGCCATGCACGGCGATTCATTGAAAGTAGCCCGAAACACTCTCGTGCAAAAAGTGATGGGATATACTGGCGATGCCGTGATAAAGCTCGACATGTCGAAAATGGCTGACGGCCAACTTGCAGGTCTTACCGCGATGGCCAAGCGGTTTATGGGCGTAGGAGTTGAAAAGGAGGGAAAAAAGCTTTATGTCTATACTGAGGACAACGGCATATTCGTCCGTCACTCTCAAGTGAAAGGATCGACAATTTACTTTAAAGTCGGCCTTGATGCAGTCAACAACAGCAACCAATTTTATTACAGTGTCGACGGGAAGAAATTTATTCCCGTAGGAGAGCCGTTTGAATTGTCGTTTGCATTTTGGAAAGGGCCTCATATCGGTATTTTCTCATATAACCGTGCCGGCGATGGCGGCGATGCCGCTTTCGACTGGTTCAGATATACTTATAACTAAATAATCATTACGTAACAATGAACTCAATCAAGTCTATTTTGGCAGGGGGCACGCTTCTGTTTGGCGCGGCGGCTCTCAACGCCCAGCCATATCCTTATCAGAATCCTAATTTGCCGGCAGAAGAACGTGCAGCCGATTTGTGCTCGCGCCTTACTCTTGATGAAAAAGTGGCGTTGATGATGAACGGGTCGCCTGCCATTCCTCGTCTCGGTATTCCTCAGTTTGACTGGTGGAGCGAGGCTCTTCATGGAGTGGGGCGCAATGGCCTCAGCACTGTATTTCCGTCCTGTATCGGCATGGCTTGTTCGTTTGACAACGGACTGATTGAGGAGGTGTTTACCGCAGTCAGTGACGAAGCCCGGGCAAAAAATACTATCGCCCGTAAAAACGGAACGGTAGGCAAATACAAGAGTCTTTCATTCTGGACTCCCAATATCAATATTTTCCGAGATCCTCGTTGGGGACGCGGTCAGGAGACTTATGGCGAAGACCCTTATATGAACGGACTGATGGGGAAAACTGTGGTCAAGGCTCTGCAAGGCGGAGAAGGAAATAAATATTATAAACTTCATGCATGCGCAAAGCATTATGCGGTACATAGCGGACCCGAAAAGACTCGCCATAGCTTTGACATCAACGACTTGCCGGAACGAGATTTATGGGAAACCTACCTTCCTGCATTTAAGGAACTTGTGCAGAATGGCAATGTGCAGCAGGTGATGTGCGCGTATCAGCGCTTTGACGGAGAGCCATGTTGCGGCAGCAATCAGTTGCTTCATCAGATACTTCGTGACAAGTGGGGATTTAAAGGGCTTGTGGTGAGTGATTGCGGCGCTATTGCCGATTTCTGGCGTGAAGGCCGGCATGAGGTGTCGAAAGATGCTGCTGCTGCATCCGCGCTCGGAGTGTTGAGCGGCACCGATGTAGAGTGCGGTACTACCTATAAAAAATTGCCTGATGCCGTGCGCCGGGGAGATATTTCGGAAGCCGACCTGGATGTAAGTGTGAAAAGGCTGTTGAAAGGTCGTTTTGAGCTTGGCGACTTTGATCCGGATGATATAGTTGAATGGACCAAGATTCCGGCAAGCGTTATAGCTTCTCCCAAGCATAAAGCCCTTGCCCGCAAGATGGCTCAGGAGCAGATGGTGCTTCTTAAAAACAATGGAATTCTGCCTCTTGCCAAAGATCCGTCGCGTGTGATGGTAATGGGGCCTAACGCCGCCGATTCAACTATGCTTTGGGGTATTTATTACGGGCAGCCCTCCCATACGGTGACTGTGCTTGAAGGTATTACTGATAAAGTCGGAGATGTGGCATACGCCAAAGGTTGCGAAATCACCGCTATGACTGAAACGCGGAGCATATTTGACCGTCTTATGGCTCCCGACGGCAAGCCGGGTCTTAGAGCAGAATATTGGAATAATACTGAAATGTCGGGCCAGCCGGTAGCTGTGGTCAATTACACCAGTCCTATAAGTCTTGACAATGGAGGAAACACTGTATTTGCTCCGGGGGTGAATCTCACTGATTTCACAGTGAGAATGACGGGGTCGTTTGTTGCGGATGCCGATGAGACGCTTGACATCAATTTCAATAATGATGACGGAGGCCGTATAATCGTGAACGGTGACACAATTCATAATCGTTGGAAAACCGATCCGTTTAATTTCCGCACGTTCAAACTGAATGTCGAAAAAGGCAAGACTTACAATCTTGAATTTGATTACAAGCAGCTTGCCGACGACGCTACGCTTAGTATTGATGTGGCCCGCAACGCGACAGTCACTCCCGATGAGATTGTGGCTCGTGCAGCCGACAAAGACGTCATTATTTTTGTTGGCGGCATTTCTCCTAACCTTGAACGTGAGGAAGCACGTGTTACCGAACCCGGATTTGATAACGGCGACCGCACCAGTATCGAACTTCCGGCAGTACAGCGTGAGATACTTCAGGCTTTGCATGATGCCGGTAAAAAAATCGTTTTTGTCAATTGTAGCGGAAGCGCGGTAGCTCTTACTCCTGAAAGCCGTATATGCGATGCTATTCTTCAGGCATGGTATGCCGGAGAGCAGGGTGGACATGCAGTCGCTGATGTGATATTCGGTGATTACAACCCGTCGGGTAAACTTGCTGTCACGTTTTATAAAGATGACGCTCAGTTGCCCCCGTTTGACGAATATCGAATGGCGGGTCGCACCTACCGTTATTTTCATGATGAGCCTCTCTATCCTTTCGGGCACGGGTTGAGCTATACGACTTATCGCCATGGAAAACCGAGCTATAAAGACGGAAAGGTGACTGTCGATGTCAAGAATACCGGTAATGTCGACGGAACCGAGATTGTCCAGGTATATGTACGCCGTCCGGCTGATACTGCGGGGCCTATCAAGACCCTGCGTGGTTATGAGCGTGTCAGTCTTAAGGCCGGTGAAAGCAAGAAGGTGGAGATCGATTTTCCTCGCGAAAGATTTGAGGTGTGGGACGCTGACGCTAAGGAGATGCGTGTTATCCCCGGTAAGTATGAGCTTATGGTAGGGCCTTCGAGCGTCGATTATTCCACAATTACAGTAAAGATATAGCCGCCTGATTAAATCTGGTTACGGTTGATTCCGTAAGTTGGGCGCATATTTTGTAGGGCTAATCGCAGATAAATGAATTTATTTTCATAAATTTGTGATTATTACAATCCTATGTTATGTTGGTCAAAACTTATGGAGCAGCCGTACATGGTATCGATGCCATTGTAATCACGATAGAAGTATCGGTAGAGATAGGAGCCACGTTCAATCTTGTTGGTCTCGCTGATATAGCCGTCAAAGAGAGTTATCAGCGTGTGCGTGCCGCTATGAAGCAGTCCGGTTATGAATTCCCGCGTCGCTCTGTGCTGGTAAATATGTCACCTGCCGATGTTCGCAAGGAGGGTGCGGCATATGACTTGCCGATAAGTCTCGCTATTCTTGCGGCTTCGGAAGTTATGCCTGCCGAAGCCTTAGGTCAATACATGATAATGGGCGAATTGTCGCTTGACGGTACGGTTCTGCCTATAAGGGGCGTACTTCCGATGGCTATCAAGGCCCGTGAACTTGGGTATCGTGGAATTATAGTTCCGAAATCCAATGTCAGGGAGGCGGCTGTCGTCAATAATCTTGATGTGTTTGGGGTCGATACGCTTGCCCAGGCTGTCGGATTCATCAACGGTGTCGAGACTATAGAACCCACTGTTGTAAATACACGTGAAGAGTTTGGTAAAGCTGTGTCTGATTTTGACTTCGACTTCTCAGAGGTCAAGGGGCAGGAAAATGTGAAAAGAGCCTTTGAGGTCGCTTGTGCCGGAGGTCACAATATTCTTCTTGTCGGCGCTCCGGGTTCAGGTAAATCCATGATGGCCAAACGGCTTCCGTCGATATTGCCGCCGCTGACACTTCAGGAGGCATTGGAAACGACCAAGATTCACTCTGTCGCCGGAAAATTGCGTAAAGGATCGATGCTTATGACCACGCGTCCTTTCCGTTCGCCTCACCACACGATTTCTCCTGTGGCGTTGGTGGGCGGCGGTAGCAACCCGATGCCCGGCGAGATATCGCTTGCGCATAACGGGGTTCTGTTTCTTGACGAGTTTCCTGAATTTCCGCGCGCGGTTCTTGAAGTTATGCGTCAGCCACTGGAGGACAGGGTGATAAGCGTTTCCCGGGCAAGGTATTCGATAGATTATCCTGCCGGTTTTATGCTTGTGGCCTCGATGAATCCGTGTCCGTGCGGTTATTACAACCATCCCACAAAAGAATGTACATGTATGCCGGGTCAGGTGAGCCGCTATCTTGGCCGTATTTCAGGCCCGCTTATGGATAGGATAGACTTGCAGGTCGAGATTATGCCTGTGCCGTTTGAAGAGCTGTCATCCATGCAGGAGGGTGAGCCAAGCGCGTCTATCCGTGGCCGGGTTGTGCGTGCAAGGGCGGTGCAGACATTGCGTTTCAATGGCGAGAAAAATATACACTGCAATGCTCAGATGAATTCCAGGATGCTGTCGGTCTATGCTTCACTTGACCGGGAGTGTATGAATAAACTGGAATATGCGATGAAGCGGTTTGATATGAGCGCCCGTGCGTATGACCGTATTTTGAAGGTCGCGCGCACTATCGCTGATTTGGATTACAGCGGCAGGGCTGATTATGGAGTTGACAAGGCAGTCCGCGCCCCGATTCTCGTCAATCATCTCCAGGAGGCGATATCCTACCGTAATCTCGACCGTTCGACCTGGGGCGCAAATGTCTCAGGGTGCCGTTAAATTGGAGCCGGTTAGAATAATAGTTGTTTCCATTTGCCGTAAGAATGAAATATTTTTATATCTTTGCTTATGCGTCATTTTGAACACTGATGTCGGCGACGGCGTTAGATATTATGATTAAAAAATGATGCCTTGTGAGTGTAGCAAGTTTCTTAAAACCGTAACAACTATTAATTATGAGCGATCAACTTAAAATCTACTGCAAGAATATCGAGGAATATGTTCCTTTTGTCGGAGGAATGACTTTGTATGATATATATCGGTCTCTTGCCGACCGCATTCCGTTTGTGCCGATTTGCGCCCAGGTTAACAACAAGACCGAGGATATGCAGTTCCCGTTGTTTTCGCCCAAACAAGTGCGGTTTCTGTCAGTTGACACTCCCTCAGGCAATAGGGTCTATGTAAGATCATTGTGCATGATGTTGTATTGCGCGGTCAATCATCTTTATCCGGATGCGCGCCTTGTGATTGAACATTCCGTGTCGCGCGGATATTATTGTCGGCTGCATGGTGATTTTCATGTCGACGGCGAAGTGGTCAACAGGCTTAAGGATTATATGACTGATTTGGTCAGACGCGATTTGAAGTTCGAGCGCAAAGAACGTCTGACTTCCGACGTGATTGAGATTTTCGAGAAGCAAGGACTTTATGACAAGGTCAAGTTGTTGAAGACAACACATGAATTGTATACCGTATATTATCGGTTGGACGGTTTGTGCGACAGTTATTATGGCAATCTGGCTCCGTCTACCGGAATGCTGGACGTGTTTGATCTGGTTCTGTATAAGTCAGGTTTCCTTCTTTTAGGGCGTGATTCTCTTAATCCTGATGTGGCCGCTACTCCTATCGCTCAGGAGAAACTTTATCGGGCGTTTACCGATTATCTTGAGTTTAACAAAGTTATCGGAGTAGACAACGTCGGAGATCTTAATGAAAAAGTTATGAGCCGTGATACGGCAATGTTGATAAATGTGGCTGAAGCGTTGCACGATAAAAAGATAGGGCGTATATCCGATGAGATATCCCGGAGGTATGCCGAGGGTGGCGCGAGGATTGTGCTTATCGCCGGGCCGTCCTCTTCGGGAAAAACGACTTTTACCAAGCGTCTTGCCATACAGCTCATGACCAATCTGCTTGAACCGCGCATGATTTCTCTTGACGATTATTTTGTAAACCGCGAGAATACTCCGCGCGAGGCCGACGGCGATTATGATTTTGAATCCCTTTACGCTCTTGACCTCGAGCAGTTCAATAAGGATTTGAACGCATTGATTGCAGGAGAAGAAATAGAATTGCCAACTTACGATTTTGAGCAGGGAAAACGCGTGTATAAGGGAAAGAAGTTGAAGCTTAATTCCAATTCCGTACTTCTCATCGAGGGGATACATGGGTTGAATCCGGAGCTTACCTCCCATATTGAAGACCGCATGAAAGATCTTGTGTATGTGTCTGCTCTGACGACTTTGTCTATCGATGACCATAACTGGGTGCCGACAACCGACAACCGTCTTTTGCGTCGCATTATCCGAGATTACAAATATCGCGGAGTGTCGGCGGTTGATACGATAAAGCGTTGGCCAAGCGTGCGTCGCGGCGAGGAGAGATGGATCTTCCCGTATCAGGAAAATGCCGACGCTCTGTTCAATTCATCGCTCATATTTGAACTGGGTGTGATGAAGGATTTCGCTGAGGATATATTACGGGGTGTGCCGCATGATGTTCCGGAGTATGCCGAAGCCGACCGACTCCATCGTTTGTTGAATTATTTTATTCCTATAACTGATCGTCTGATTCCGCACACTTCTCTTTTGCGTGAATTTTTGGGCGGATCTTCTTTTCGGTATTGAAATGGCGTTATTTTCAAGGGGCAATTGGTAAATTACCGTGAAAAATTTGGAAATCGACATTTTGTGTTGTATATTTGCAATGTAAATATATAACGACATGGAAACATCCTCTACCTCGTCAATACTTGACCGTATACGTATGCTGATGCAGCGTGACCGCTTGACTCAGGCGCAATTTGCCCGTCGTCTCGGTATAGACCCGTCAAATGTCTCAAAATATTTGTCCGGGCGTCTGCCGGTCAGCGATTCTTTGGTCAATCGCATTATTGTGGATTTTAATGTTTCGAAAGATTGGTTGAGAGAAGGTGTAGGGGTGCCCTATGAGAAGCCGGTTCATGCCGAGTCGGTTTCTGCGTCAGGAATATGCCGTGATTTTGACGGAGACGGAATCCCGGTTTTTGATATCGATGTGGCGGCGGGATGCACAGAGATGTCGATGGCTTTTACCAGAGAGAATATGATCGGGAAATTGAATTTCCCCCATCTTAATCCTGAGTGGGTGGTTGTAAGAGCTAAGGGCGATTCGATGGTACCGGTGGTAAACAACGGAGGGTATGTGGCGTTTCTTCCTGTAAGCGATAAGGAGAATATTTTGTGGGGGCAGATTTATGTTGTCGTGATGGAAAACCGTAGGGTTGTAAAATATGTGCGGCGGCATGAAAATCCTGATAAGATTATTCTTAAAAGCGCCAATCCGGCTTATGACGATATAGATATATTTCTGAATGAGGTATATGCTTTATATGTGGTGGAAAGAATTATAAATATTCAGGATTGTTTTTGATGTCGGGTCCGTTGTCTCTCTTTGCGCTTTTAGTATTGATACCGATAGCCGCTTTTCCTGATAAAGTGGAACCGTGCGCATATCTTGGAGATTCAATAAAAACTTATGAAGTCCCTGACGGGGTGGATTTTATAGGTGAAGGTGCGTTTGCGGGAAGCGCGTTGCGTGAAATACGGATTTCCGAAGGGGTTGTTGCGATTGGTGATTACGCTTTTTCCGGGTGTAAAGGGTTAAAATCGGTATCGTTGTCGTCGTCACTGAAATATATCGGACGCGGAGCTTTTGCCGGATGTTCGTCACTTGAGGAGTTGGAAATTCCGACCGGGGTGGAGGTGATTGGCGATGAGGCTTTTCGCGGAGCGGCGTTGAGATGTTTTGTCTCTCCGGTTGATAGTCGGTTGAATTCTCTTGGAGTTATGGCGTTTGCGGGATGTTCTTTGCTTGAGGCAGTGATTCTTCCTTACGGTTTGTCGGAAATAGGCGGTAGTGCTTTTTTCGGTTGTGAAAGATTGTCGGCGATAGTCCTTCCGGGTTCATTGAAAGAGATTCCGGAACTGATGCTTGCCGGCGATTCGTCGATATCCGATTTGACTCTGCCGGGACGATTGCGGAGTATCGGGACGGCGGCTATGGATGGCTGTTCCGGATTACGCAGAATTGACGCGGTGGATGTCGATCGTATGCCGTTGCCCGGTGATGATGTGTGGCATGGCGTTGCCGCCGACAGAGTCAGTCTGTATATCCCTTCAGCGCTTGAGGCTGATTATAAGTCCGACTCTCAATGGAGCCGTTTTAATATCATCTCGGGCACGACTGGCAATGATTACGTGAGCATGGATATGAAAATTCCGCTGTCGATAGAAATAGAGGGTGATAATGTGCGTATAATTTCTTCGGAAGCGATGAAATTATTGAAAGTATATACAATTGACGGGAAAATGACGCTGACGCAATCGATTGAGGGGAAAAGTGTGTCATTGTCGCTTCCCGAACATTCGGGAGTGCTGTTGTTCTCGGTACTGCTGGAGAACGGTCGATTGGTTACAATTAAAAAAATCATATACTGATGGGAAAAAATAAACTTAAAAAGTTCGGTGAGATGGAGGGCATGGAATGTGTGTTCCAATATCCCTTTAAGATTTTGCAGGAATCGGGTTTTCCCATGAAAGGTTCCTGGGGGCGTGAATATTTTCGCAATGATAATCCTATTGTGCTGGAGCTTGGTTGCGGTAAAGGCGAGTACACGGTTGGACTTGCCCGGAAGTTTCCCGACAAAAATTTTATTGGAATAGATATTAAAGGCGCCAGAATGTGGACAGGAGCCAAGGAAGTTCAGACCGAATCCATCAGTAATGCTGTGTTTTTGCGCACCAACATTGAATTGCTGCCATATTTTTTCGGGCCTGACGAAGTGAGCGAGATTTGGATTACATTTCCGGATCCTCAGATGAAAAAGGTCAACAAGCGGCTTACCGGCACTCGGTTTTTGCAACTTTACCGTCAGGTTCTGAGGCCTGATGGTATTGTCCATCTGAAAAGCGACAGTCCGTTTCTTTATACTTATACTAAAATCATGACTGAGCATAACAGATTGCCTGTTGTTACTGACACTGATGATTTGTATCATAATTATCCCGGTCTTGATGATATTCTGAACATACGCACTTTCTATGAACAGCAATGGCTTGACCGAGGATTGACAATCAAGTATATATCGTGGAGACTTGACCATGTCACGCCGCTCTCGGAGCCTGAAGTTGAAATTGAACAGGATACCTATCGCAGTTTTTCGAGGGGCGAATTGCAATGTCCGCATCTTTGCGCTCCCAAAGTACGTTATATTAACAATGATTCTGAAAACTAAATAAACAATATATTATGGAAACGTTATATCCTAAACTTATTTTGGACGCGCTGACCAATGTGCGGTATCCGGGCAATGGGAAGAATATAGTTGAACTTGGAATGGTGGAAGACGACATTCGCATAGACGGTAATAAAGTCAGTTTTTCTCTTGTTTTCGACCGTCCCACCGATCCGTTTGTCAAGTCGCTTGTAAAAGCTGCTGAAACGGCAATTAACACTTACATATCTCCTGATGTCGAGGTGAAAGGAAATGTGGCAGTGAAATTCAGAAATGCCAATCAGGCTCCTGCAAAAGAGAATCCGCTTCCGGGAGTGAAAAATATTATAGGAGTGTCATCGGGTAAAGGGGGTGTCGGAAAATCAACCGTTGCAAGCAATCTTGCCGTGGCGTTGGCTCGGCAGGGGTATAAGGTCGGGCTGCTTGATGCTGACATTTTCGGGCCTTCCGTGCCTAAGATGTTTGGAGTAGAGGATGCTCCGATTTATATGGAAAATGTCGATGGCCGCGATTTGATTGTTCCTGTGGAAAAATACGGAGTTAAGTTACTTTCAATAGGATTCCTCGTTGATCGGAATTCTCCTGTTCTGTGGCGTGGCGCTATGGCTTCGCGGGCTTTGAATCAGCTTATTACTGAAGCCAATTGGGGTGAGTTGGATTATTTCCTGATTGACATGCCTCCTGGGACGAGCGATATTCATCTTACGCTTGTGCAGACTCTCGGTGTCACAGGAGTTGTTATCGTGAGTACGCCACAGGAAGTGGCTCTTGCCGATGCGCGTAAGGGAGTCGCTATGTTTACTGACGATAAAGTTAATGTACCTGTTCTCGGCATAGTTGAAAATATGGCATGGTTCACGCCTGCGGCTCATCCCGATGAGCGTTATTATCTGTTTGGAAAGGATGGAGCGGTGCGTCTTGCTCAGGAGCTTGGCGTGAGAGTTCTTGCTCAGATTCCTATCGTAGGCACTATATGTGAGGGTGGGGATGCCGGAGCGCCGATAGCATTGCAGGATTCAATTACCGGCGAGGCTTTTGCCGAACTGGCGCGTAATGTGGTTGACGCAATTGATGAACGCAACAATACTCTTCCTCCTACATCTAAGGTTGAGACTCACGGATAAGCCGTTTTTGTTGTATCATAGATTCATTTTGATGGGCGTGGACTGCGATGTGGTCGCGTCCGTCAACCGTGTTAATGCCTGTTTGATGACGATACCTCCTGTTTAACATATGCAAATATAATCCAGGCATATTGGGAACCAATCCGTTGACGTAAATTCACAGGCTCTAATATGTTTTTTATTTTCAGTCTTATTTTTAACGATAAATATTTTATTGTCAATCAAAAACTCGCTACCTTTGCGGGTTGAACGGAAACCTTTGGCTAAGATGCAATTTTATCTCCTTAAGTTTTTTCTTTGCTATGTGATAACGGTAGCGATATTCGTTGTCCAGAAGGGTGTGTTCATGCTTGCTTACTGGAATCTTTATGCCGGTTTGCCGGCCACCGACATTCTGTCGGTGGTAGCCCATGGGCTACCGATGGATTTAAGTGTGGCGGGTTATATTACGATTATTCCGACATTATTTATTATTGCTTCTGCATGGAGCAGTGGGAAAACGATTGCTAAAGTAGAGAGAGGCTATTATGTGCTGATTTCGGCGTTGCTGTCGGCGATTTTTGTTCTTGATGCCGGCCTGTATGGATATTGGGGATTTAAACTTGACGCTACGCCGCTGTTCTATTTTCTTACATCGCCTTCAGCGGTAGTGGGAGGTATGACATGGTGGCAGTCGCTTGGCGGTCTGGCGCTGTGGATAGTGTGTGCGGTGTTGATTTTCTTTATTTACCGGATTACGGTGATAAAAGTGCGTTTGCCGCGTCCGGAAATGAAAAAGGCGAAAATTGTCGTGACATCGGTAATGGGTGTCCTTGCGTTGTTGCTGTTTATCCCGATAAGAGGCGGTGTTACCGTGTCGACCATGAATTTGAGCACGGCCTATTTCAGCCAGAACCAGAAATTGAATCATGCCGCCATAAATCCGGCATTCAGTTTGCTTTATTCTGCCACGCATCAGAGCGGCGACAATGACAATCTGAATTTCTTTGATGAGTCGAAGCTCGACGCGTTGAAACCGTCGGTAATATATACAAATTCATCGACCGATGTAGACACTCTGAGGCTTGCCGTCGAACGGCCTGACATTTACATCGTGATTCTGGAAAGTTTCTCGTCTCATCTTTTGCCATATCAATCGGGTGAGCCTATAGCTGTATCGCTTGATTCAATAGCCAGGAGCGGGTTGACATTCACTAATTTCTATGCCAACAACTTTCGTACCGACCGTGCGTTGCCGTCAATCCTTAACGGATATCCGGGAATTCCTCCGGTGAGCGTGATGAAGTATGTAGGAAAGCTTGAGACTCTTCCATCCCTATCGAAATCGCTTAAGAAAGCCGGCTATGACTTGGCCTATTATTATGGCGGTGATGTTAATTTCACCAATATGCTCGCGTTTCTTGTAAGCGGAGGATTTGAAAAGATTGTCTGTGATAAAGATTTTCCGGTGTCTCAGCGTCTCGGTAAGTGGGGCGCGCATGACGATGTGCTTTTTGACCGTGTGACAGCGGATTTTGGCAAACGTGACGGCGACGCTCCCGTGTTGCGTGTTGTTCAGACTTCTAGCAGTCATGAACCGTTCAAGGTGCCATATAGCAAACTTGAAAATCCGGCGGCCAACGCATTCGCTTATACTGACAGTCTCGTCGGTCGGTTTGTGAACCGCTTGAAAGCTACTCCTCAATGGGATAATACCCTTGTTGTTCTTGTGCCTGACCATTACGGCGCTTATCCGAAACCGCTCGACTCGATGAAGCAGCGGCATCATGTGCCACTTGTTTTTACGGGCGGCGCCTTACGGCAAACAGGCAAGAACATCACTCCGGCATCGCAGGCCGATATTGCCGCCACTATTCTTGGCATGCTCGGTCTCGACCACAGTGAGTTTGCTTTCAGTAAAAATCTGTTTGACCCGGGTTCTCCGAAATTCGCTTATTTTGTTGAGCCGGAACTTGCGGGAATTGTCGATGAAAAAGGTTATGCCGCAATCAATGTAATAACAGGGGAGGTAGTCGAATCATCCGGCGCCGATCCTGCGATAGATAAACTTAAAGCATATATTCAACTGATAAATAATGATTTTGAAAACCGATAATCTTAATTAAACTTATGATAGAATTTCTCAATAACATAGACACGCAGGTGTTTCTTTTCTTCAACGGCATCCACTTCGCATATTTCGATAAATTTATGCCGCTTATTACAGCCAAGTTCACATGGGTGCCGATGTATGCTTCAATCCTGTTTGTGTTGTTCAAGGGCTATTCATGGAAACAGGCGTTGGCATTGTTGCTTGGCATAGTGGTCGCCATCACTATGGCTGACCAGATATGCGCGACTGTCATCCGCCCTATGGCAGAACGTTTACGGCCTGCGAATCCTGAAAATCCGTTGTCTCAGTTCGTGCATATTGTCAACGGTTATCGCGGAGGACGATACGGTTTCCCTTCTTGCCACGCTGCCAATTCGTTTGCGCTTGCCGCGATTATCTCGCTTATTGTGCGTTATCGCCGTTGCACGCTTTTTGTTTTCGGATGGGCTGTTCTGAATTCATATTCCCGGCTTTATTTAGGGGTTCATTATCCCGGCGATTTGCTTTGTGGCGCTATAATCGGCATTATATGCGGGGCCTTTTGTTATTATGTGACATGTTATCTGGCAGGCATACGCCATCGTGCCAAAGATTATACTCCGATGTCGGTGATTTATGCTACCGAAGCCGGCCCGGTGCTGGCTCCGGTTCTTGGAGTCAAGATTGTCAATATACGCATATCCGATGTGTTTACCGCTACCGGTTATGCCGTGATTTTCACACTTGCGACCCTCGCCCTCTTTCTTTGATTCTTTCCGCAAAATACGTTGCGGCATGAAATAAGCTATCAATTCATAGGATTAATTTTATAAAAAGCGGTTGAGAGACTCTCTTTACCGCTTATTTTTTGTATTTTTGCTTTTTTAATTGTTATAATGACGTATTATGGCTAATAATGAAACTCCTTTCGCAACTCCTGAAAAATGGACCGAAATAACCTTGCTCCCGGAATGGGAGGAAGAGTTTTATCTTGTCTATACGGCAAAAAAGCATGGCAAATGGGTCATGCTGAAGACCCTGAAGCCCGAATATGCCGACAAGCCGGAGTTCAAGGATATGATAGAGAAGGAGTTTGATGTCCGTTACAATCTCGCCCATCCCCATATAGTCATGATAAATGATTTTGAGGATGTACCGGGTCTCGGGCGGTGCATAATTACCGATGATGTATATGGCGATTCGCTTCAGAAACTGATTAAAGAAAATAAAGTCACTCCGGAGATTATCGAAAAACTGCGTCATAATCTGATTGACGCTATCGATTATATCCAGACCAATCATATCGTGCATCATCCGATACGTCCCGAGCGTATAATATTTACAGAAAACATAGGCAATCTTAAACTTATAGATGTAGGTTTCGACCAACTCAACCATATGAAGCCTTCCGATGTGTCAGAAGATATATACAATTACGGGGCTGTGCTTGCGGCTGCACTGGATGCTGTGCCTGATCCTGATCCGGCTCTCCGCAAAATCGCCCGAAAGTGTATTGACCCGGATCCCAAAAAGCGTTATCGCGATGTCCAGGATCTGCATCTGGCGCTTGAGGGGCGTAAATCCTCTCATTTGCTGATGTTGCTGATAATTTTTCTGGCCATTATGGCGCTGGCGCTTGGATGGCTTACGTTTAATAAAATTTCTTGATGTATGGCTGTTGAAATCATTGAAGTAAAACAGAATAAAAAAGAACTTGGCAAATATGTTAGGTTTGGAATAGACCTTTATGATGGAAACCCTTATTTTGTGCCGCCATTGATTTTCGATGAGATAGATACGCTTATTCCTGAAAAGAATCCGGCATTTGAGTTTTGTGATGCTAAATGCTGGATGGCTATGCGTGACGGCAAGCCTGTGGGGCGCATAACTGCGATCATCAACACCATCGTCAACGAGCGTTCAGGTAAAAAAGATGTCAGATTCGGTTTTACTGATTTTATAGATGATCCCGAAGTTGTCGACGCTCTGTTTGCTGTCGCCATGAAATGGGGCAAGGAGCAAGGAATGGATTCTATTGTGGGGCCTATGGGCTTTACCGACATGGACCATGAGGGAATGCTTACGATGGGATATGACGAAATGGGCACAATGGCCACTATTTATAACTATCCTTATTACGTGACGCATATGGAACGTATGGGATTTGAGAAAGACGCCAATTGGGTTGAATATAGGATAGAGGTGCCTGATGCCATTCCCGAGCAGCTTGCCCGTGTCGGGGCTGTCGTGGAGAAGAAATTGAAATTGCGGATACTCAAATATAAGAGCGGCAAGAAAATCAAGGAGGATTACGGCATAGCTCTGTTTGAGCTTATCAATGAGGCGTATGACCAGCTTTATGGTTATTCTCCGTTGACCAAACGTCAGATTAACTATTATATCGACCAGTATCTGCCGATACTCCGGCTTGAGAATGTATGTGTCATTGTAGATGAGACCGACAGGCTGGCAGGTATCGGAATCTCGATTCCGTCAATGTCCAAAGCCCTCCAGAAATCGCGCGGAAAACTGTTTCCGTTTGGATGGTATCATCTGCTGAAAGGAATGTATGGCAAGAATGACACTGTCGACCTACTGCTTGTGGCTGTAAGGCCCGATCTTCAGGGAAAAGGTGTCAATGCGTTGCTTTTCACCGATCTGATTCCTGTATTTAATAAAAACGGATACAAGTGGGCTGAAAGCAATCTTGAGCTTGCCGATAATGAGAGCGTGCAACAGCAATGGAAATTCTTTGAACGGCGGCTTCATCGTAAACGTTCGGTATTCCGCAAGGCTATTCCTGAAAACATTTGATACCGATGGCGATAACTCCATTCATAAGACCATTTTTTATTCATCGCGAAAAAACGGCCCGTGAAAGGGCGATGCGTTCTGAAAAGACTCAGGGCGAACAGCTCGCCTGGTTGCTTAAGTCGGCGCGAAATACTCTTGTCGGTGAGAAATACGGATTCCGGAATATTGATTCTTATGAGAAATTCCGACAATCGGTGCCGCTGGTAGAGTATGCCGACATACGTCCGTTGGTCATGCGTATGGTCAATGGGGAGCGTGACATTTTGTGGCGTGGCGTGACACGCAATTTCGCGCAATCATCGGGCACGTCTGACGGAAAGAGCAAATATGTGCCCATCACGACTGATTCGTTCAACCGGAACCATTATCCCGGAGGAGCCGATGTGGTGGCCTTTTATCTCGCCCAATATCCCGACAGCCGTATTTTTGACGGTAAAAGCTTTATTCTCGGAGGAAGTTTCGCCAATGAACTGTCACTGCCGCCCGGAGTGTCGGTAGGCGATTTGTCGGCAAATCTGATACGTAATATCAATCCCCTTGTAAATCTTGTCAGAGTGCCGTCGAAAGAAATCGCTCTGATGGCTGACTGGAAGGACAAGCTTCCGGCTCTCGTCAAGGCTTCGATGCATGAAAATATAACGAATATCTCCGGTGTCCCTTCTTGGTTTCTGACCGTGCTGAAAGAGGTGATAGCTCAAGCCGGAGTAAACAGTATACATGATTTGTGGCCTAATCTTGAGGTGTTTTTTCACGGGGGGATCGCTTTTGAGCCGTATCGTGAACAGTATCGGCATATAACCGATTCTGAAAAAATGCGTTATGTCGAAACCTACAACGCATCAGAGGGATTTTTTGCTGTGCAGGATAGTGCCGAAGAGCGGGGAATGCTTCTTCTGCTTGACATCGGAGTGTTTTATGAATTTATTCCTGTGGAGGAGGCTTTGTCGGAATCACCGAAGGCTGTTCCTGTGTGGGAAGTTGAGCTTGGAAAAACATATGCTCTTGTCGTGACGGCCTGCAACGGATTGTGGCGTTTCAGAATCGGAGATACGGTAGAGGTCACATCGGTCAATCCGGTAAGAATAATAATTTCCGGACGCACCAAGCATTATATCAATGCGTTTGGGGAGGAACTGATGGTGCATAACGCAGAAGAGGCGATATCCTTGACATGCAAGGAGCTGAATTGCGAGATAACCAATTATACCGCCGCTCCCGTTTATGCCGGCGACCGTTCTCGCGGGCGGCATGAATGGCTTATTGAGTTTGCCGTGCCGCCTTCTGATATGGAAAGTTTCGCCGAGACGCTGGATGCCAATCTCTGCAAGGTGAATTCCGATTATCAGGCGAAACGCGCCAACGGCATTTTTCTTGACCGTCTTTCTATCGTGGTTGCCCGTGCCGGACTGTTTGACGACTGGCTTGCATCAACAGGCAAGCTCGGCGGACAGCGCAAGGTGCCGCGTCTGAGCAATGACCGTCATTTTATTGGTTCTATGCTCTCAATGAATAATCTTGATTAACCTAAATTAATATCAATAATGAAATTAAAGGCATTCATCAGCGTCCTTGCAGCATTTTTGGCGTTGGGATTATCGGCGCAGGCCAAGTATGTATTCTTTTTTATCGGCGACGGCATGGGTATGGGACATGTCAATGCTGCAGAGTATTACAATCGGCTGGTTTTAGGCAATGACCAGCCTATGCTCATGATGCAGTTTCCGGTAGCCTCTTATGCCCTTACATATTCCGCATCGTCAAAAATCACCGATTCGGCTGCGGCCGGAACCGCATTGTCGACCGGCAACAAGACAAAAAACGGAATGATCGCCATGAATCCCGATACGATGGAAGTGGTGTCAATCGCGCGTAAACTTAAAGATGAGGGCTGGGGAGTCGGAATATTGAGTTCCAATGCCCCCGACGATGCTACTCCGGCATCTTTTTATGCTCATGTGCCAAATCGTAAGATGTATGCTGATATCGACTGCCAGGCAGCCGCCTCAGGATATGATTTTCTTGGAGGGGCCTCGTTGCGCGGACTGAAAGATAAGAGCGGCAATGATACCGGTGTGGCTGACGATATTAAAAAGGCCGGCATAGAGGTGATTTATGGCACCGACGCTTATGACGGTAAGAGCCGCGGGCCGCTTTGGGTGCTCAGCCCTGACGGAGTGTGGGGCAACAACAATGACATAGGTTTTATCGTGGACTCTATTGAAGGGGCGATGAAGCTTGAGAATCTCACTCGGGTAGCTCTCGACCATGTATACCGGAATTCACCCGACAAATTTTTTATCATGGTCGAAAACGGCCTTATCGACCATGGCGCTCATGCCAATGACGCAGGAGCTGTGGTCACTGAGGTGTTTGTGCTCCAGGATGCCCTTAAAGTAGCGTATGATTTTTATCTGCAACATCCCGATGAAACGCTTATTGTCGTGACAGCCGATCATGATACCGGGGGTATAGCCATATCTGACGGTAACCGCGATATGAGCAACATAGGCAAGCAGGGAATCTCAAAAGATCATTTTGCCGATTATTGGCGAGACCGTATGAATGAAGGAAATGTGCCTACATGGGAAGAAATGAAACAGATGCTCACTGACCGTCTCGGATTCTGGACAAGAGTGCCGGTGACTAAAAAGCAGACTGCGACATTGAAAGAACTTTTCGACAAAAATTTCATCAAGAGGCAGAGCAACGATGAGAAAGGACTGTATAATACATTCAACGATTTTATTTCCGAAGTTTTCAAAGTCAATAATTATTGGCTTGGAATGAGTTTTATCAGCGGCAGCCACACCGCCAATCCCGTGCCTGTATTCGCTATCGGTGTCGGCGCGGATAAATTCAAGGGAATGCATAACAATATCGAGCTTCCGGAAATAATCTATGAGATAACCCGCAAATAAATTTTCTTTTCGCAAGGATTGCATTATCTTTGTGATATACAAAAAATATTGCAATGAGAACCAGGTATAACAGGATATTGCTCAAACTGAGCGGCGAGTCGCTTATGGGCAACCAGGGATACGGCATCGATACCGTGAGATTGAACCAGTATGCCGAGCAGATTAAGGAGATTGCCGACTCAGGCGTGCAGATTGCAATCGTAATAGGGGGCGGCAACATATTCCGGGGATTGTCGGGAGCGTCAAAAGGTTTCGATCGTGTAAAAGGCGATCAGATGGGGATGCTTGCGACTGTAATAAACTCGCTCGCTCTTAGTTCGGCTCTTGAGGCCCACGGGCAGAAAGCTGTGGTGCTTACCGCAATCAATATGTTTCCTATCGGAGAGCATTACAGCAAATGGCGCGCTATCGAGGCTATGGAGAAAGGTGCTGTGGCAATTCTTTCCGGCGGTACAGGCAATCCGTTCTTTACCACCGACACCGGTTCGGCTCTTCGCGGAGTCGAGGTTGAAGCCGATGTCATGTTGAAAGGCACTCGTGTCGACGGCATATATACTGCCGACCCCGAGAAAGATCCGACAGCCACCAAGTTCTCTGAAATCACCTATGATGAGGTTTACACTCGCGGTCTTAAGGTGATGGATCTTACCGCTACGGCTCTTTGTAAAGAAAATCACTTGCCAATTATCGTATTTGACATGGACACTCCCGGCAATCTTAAGAAGGTGCTTTCGGGAGAACCCATCGGAACACTTGTATATTAAATTAAAACCATATAATCATGACTGACGTAAAGACTTATCTTGACCCCGCCGAAGAGAAAATGGAAATGGCGGTCGCTTATCTTGACGAAGCCCTTGCCCACATCCGTGCCGGTAAAGCCAATCCGAAGATTCTTGACGGAATCCGCGTGGAGTACTATGGCAGCGCTGTCCCGGTAGGAAACGTGGCCAATATCAGCGTTCCCGATGCTCGTACGATTACGATTACTCCGTGGGAGAAATCCATGTTTAAAGAGATTGAGAAGGCTATCATTAATTCCGAGCTCGGAATCACACCTGAAAACAATGGCGAAATAATCCGTCTGTCTATTCCTCCGTTGACCGAGGAGCGCCGCAAGACACTTGTAAAGCAGTCAAAGGCCGAAGCCGAGACCGCCAAAGTGTCAGTTCGCAATGCCCGCCGTGACGCTATCGACGGTCTAAAGAAAGCTATAAAGCAAGGTATGCCTGAAGATGTCGAGAAGGATGCCGAAGCGACAGCGCAGAAACTGCATGACAAATATCTGAAAAAAATTGATGATCTTTTCGCGGCCAAAGAAAAAGAGATTCTTACCGTGTAATTACGTATAGATTCGCCTCTTTGTTCGTGCGATTTATATCAAATAAAACCGCAGGGTTCTTATGGACTCTGCGGCTTTATTTTGATATGAGGTTCTGTTCGGCAGACGGGAGCCGTCAGTTAAACATCAGTGGGATAATAAAATTATTTTAGGAATTGAAAAAGTATTATTATATTTGCAACGACCCGCCTGCCAAGAGAGGTTAAGCGGGAATATGTAAAAGACGTATACTGAAACGTAATCTTCAGGTCTCAGAACTTCGCAACTTCATCGACCTATCAGAAGAAACGGCAACGTAGACGTCCATGGGTGATGCATATATCATCATTAAGTGTAGCGTTTATGCCATTATGGCGTAAAATGGCTGCATATTTGATTGCATATATCATCCACGGCGTGGGCTGGCTGGGTTGCTTATCTCGATAGGTGGGCAATGCGAAGGCCTTGAGACCGGGATGAGCTAAGTACAGGCTTCCCACGTCTTGTATTTTAATCCCTTGTCTCAGGAAAGCCGACAAGGACAAAAAGCATCACCTAATAAACCAATGAAAAGAGCTTTTGCTATTATGGCAGTCCTATGCGGCTGCCTTGTTCCATTGTCAGCTCAAAATGATTTGATGATATTGCGAAACGGACGTGAGTCTAATGTGGCAATAGTCCAGGTCAACGATAGGGAGGTCATATATAAAGAGTCGATTAAGAAAAACGCTCCCGAGCTTTCCATAAACAATTCCGAAATATATATGTTGCGTTTTGCCAAACGCGGCAATGTTTACATAACTGCCGAGGGAAAAAGAGTGACCGGGGAGAATCAGACAATTCCGCGTGATGCTGATATCGTATATCTGGTTGAAGGGAAGGAGATTCCTGCCTATGACCTCAGGGTTATGGAGGACCGTGTGACCTTTCTTCTTAAAAAGAACAAGAATTCCAAGGTTATTCCGATTGCTGAAGTGTTTCCGCGTTCGGCTGTGTTTATGATACGTTATTCCGACGGAACAAGAGATGTGCTTACTGATATTTCGTTAGCGGGTAAACAGGAAAAAGTCGAGCCGGCACTCATTGAAGAAAAGGCCGAGACAGAGAAACATGAAGAAAATGAATTGCAGGTGGTGTTTCACCGGGTAATAAAAGGGGAGACTCTTTCATCGATTGCCCAGAAATATGATGTCGCCGTTACGGATATAATTTCCTGGAATGATCTTCCTGCAAAATTTAAACCGACGGCCAAATTGCAGCCTGATATGCAATTGATGCTGTATGTAAAGCCGATTGATACAAATCCCTGATACGCATATTCTTATGAAATACCATGATATGCACGTGGCATCCCTCGGGATGTTATTGATGTTTTTATTGCTGGCGGCATGTAATTCCGGAAACAATTCGAGTGACGCGTTTCTGACATTGATTCATGAGCGGGATTCTTTAATGGCAGAAAGCTCTTTGCAGCGAGAGAGGCTTGATAAGATAAATTCAATGGTGTCGACGATTAATTCTGTATTGGATTCAATTGCGATTCAAGAGAATATGCTGTTCATTGATCCGGAATCGGAGATTCAGGTATCGCGTAATGACGCGATAAAAAATCTTGCCAGATATGAGCAAGTCCTTAAAAGTCAGAGAGACCGTATAGAGAAACTTAAACATGAGGCCGGAATGCGTTCCGACAGTGTCGGGCTTGGAGGAATGATTGCCGTTTTGCAACAACAGCTTGCTGCAAAAGACCGTCAGATAGCTCAATTGAAAACGGAGTTGGCCAAAAAAGATGTGGATATATCACGTCTACGTAGGGAGATCGCTTCTCAGCAGACCAGGATTGACGAACAGACTAATACCATTGTCCAGCTTGATAAAGCGACAAAGGCGCAAGGCGAGGCGCTTGTGCGTCAGGATGAGATAATCAATTCCGGATACGTGATTGTGGGAACGAAAAAGGATTTGGAACGAAAAGGCGTAATTAAAAAGAAGCGTCTTATCCCCGAATCGGCTCTTGATAAAAATAAATTTGCGCGTGTGGATATACGCAAATACCGTGAAGTCACATTCTCGGCAAAGAAACCCAAAATATTGACTGATATGCCGCAAAGCGCATACTCTCTTACTACCGACGGCAGCGGTAACTTCACGCTTCATATAAATAACGCGACCGATTTTTGGAGAATATCCAATTACCTTATAATTCAGACTGATTAATTATTAACACTTTACAATCCGATTATGAAACGAGTTAAATTCATGCAGAGGTGCATAGTCTTGATTGCGGCTATAATTGTCGCCGCAGGATCGTTGTTGGCTCAGACAACAATGACAAAGCACATAGTTGAGCGAGGAGAAACGCTGGAATCCATCGCCCAACATTACAAAGTGACCACTGCAAAAATTATTGAACACAATCCTCAGGCCTCCCAATTTATTTATGTAGGAATGGAGCTGCTGATACCGGTTGATATGCAAGGCCCGGTCTCTCAGCCCGAACAAAGCGGCATACAACGGTCATCTTCTGAGAGTGCTGCAAAGCATTCGGATAATACGGGCGCATCTTCAAATATTTTATTTGCGGCCAGTCATCGGACGGTCTCTTCTGCGACAACGATATCAGAATATCCCAAAGGTCGATTTGGAGTAAATTTACACAGCTATTTTGAGGCCGATCTTGTGAAGTATGGATCTAACGTTAGTTTTGAAGGGCTGATAAAAGGAGACAATAGTCCTTTTGGAGTGGATTTCTCTGGGGGTTGGAATGTCTTTTGGAAACCGAAATTTGATGTTTCTTCTTGTGTATTTGGCCTTGGACCGTTTTGGTGTACAAAACTTAGCGATGACGTTGATTTTTATGTTCCTGTAAAACTTATTTGTGTCGCTACGATGGATGATAACGACAAATGGCATACAGATTGGGGATGCCGAATTAATCCATTGGTTTGCATACATGCATTTTCTTGCGGAGTGTTTGCCGATATAGCCAAAGAGGCGTCATTCGGTATTTCGTTTGGTTTTCTTTGGTAGAGTTCCTATTAAAGCGGAATCACTATGGCTCGTCTCAAAATATTATTGCTGGTCATTTTTTGTTGCGGCGGATTTGCTTTTGCTGACAGCAT
Source organism: uncultured Muribaculum sp. (assembly GCA_964651105.1). Classification (GTDB taxonomy): domain Bacteria; phylum Bacteroidota; class Bacteroidia; order Bacteroidales; family Muribaculaceae; genus Muribaculum. Next base: position 46,348 of record CAZYXN010000002.1, read on the forward strand.
TGCGTTTTCTCCTTCCCATCTTCCGGATAGCACGTCGAAAGTGAGAGAGGTTATGATATCGTTGTATGGGATTGATCCGGTTGAAAATCCTGAAGATGTAGATATCCTGGACGAAAGCGAAATCATGACAGCTGTGAATATCGCCGCAATGCGAGATGTTCCGATAGCAATGTCGGATTCTTCATCGACAAAGCCGATGACACATCCAATCAGTAAAGTCGACAGCATAATGGAGGTTTATCGGCGGATTGATGGAATCAGGGCAGAGGTTACAAAATCGCAAGGAAATATCATCAGCCATGAGGTGCAAAAGGGGGAAAGCATGGAAAGCATAACCGCAAAATATGGGGTGTCGGTCAAAGATATCCATGCTTTCAATCCTTACTCTGATTGCTACGCGGGAGTCATATTAGATATTCCCGTAAAGCTTCCGATGTCGGAGGTGGACGAGAATATAAAAATCTCTGAAAATTCCGCGTATTATGCCGGACAGCTATATTTGAACCGAGGGGACTATAAGAAGTCGATTGAGTGTTACTCGCGCGTAATAAAAGAAGGGAATGCGGCTTTAGTCGCTTATTATAATCGGGGGGTTGCATGGTATAATAGCGGCAAGCTAAAGCAGGCAATGAACGATTTGCAGCATGTTATCAAAATGGACTTTAGCGGTAAATTTCCAGAAGCCCAATCTCTATATGACAGTGCTTATACTATGCAGATACAACGAGATGAGGAAAACGCGCAGGCGTGGGGAGAATTTATTGGGACGTTGGCGACAACAGCCGCAACAGTATACGCTGCATCACAGTATAATAAACAACAATCGAGGTCTGTATCAAATTCAGGCTCGGACATGTTGTCATCCAACAGTTCATCTGCTGGGGATGACAATGATAATGAGAACTATACCTCTAAATCGGCAACAAAGAAACCTGGAAAATGCGGGCTTTGTGCAGGAAAGGGGTATTTGGTTGAATATGCTGCAGATTTTGGTATAAAGGAGTATGAGTATTGCGATGAGTGTGGCAAGAATATGCAAACCACCCATTGGCATAAATCATGCCCCGGATGTCATGGTTCAGGAACAAAATAATAGTTATTAAAATAAACTCATATATATGAAACAGATTTTTCGGATGCTGGCGCTTTTTTGCGTTATGGCACTGTGCAGTTCGGCTTACGCCGGCAATTATAACGTAAAGAAAGGCGGGACTATAAAAGTCAATTGCACCGCGACAGCTCCTGCCGGCGGGTGGATTACCCATGCGTTTTTCTCGTTTGTCAATCCCGAGGATCAGGAATACCTCGGGCTTTCCTATACCTCTTCAGATATGCAGGCGACATTTTACGGGCTTAAGACACGCTCCAATATAAAGATCGAGGTCACCTACGCTTATTCTTTCAAGGGCAGTTATGACAATAATATACATGTCGGACATGGCACGTACTATGACTATATTTCAGTGACGGGAGCGCCAAGTGCGACCGGGCTGGACTTCCGTGAGGGAGCTAAGATAACTATGCGTCCCGGCACATCCAAGACGCTGCATGTCGACCTCAGGCCTGCCGGCGCGGACGGCTATGTCACGATGGGTTTCTTAACCGCGCTGGGTTCTCCATTCAAATTCGACCTTAAAATAGCCGATGACGGCCTTAGCGCTGTGGTAACGGCCAAGAGGACCGGTTCGGCATACCTGCTTGCCATGGTTGACGAGGATCAGAAGAAATCGGATGTGATAGAAATAGTTTGCTCGGAAGATGCCGAAGAGGAGGCTCCAACCGCTCTTGCGTTGTCGCCGGCAGAGCTGACGGTTCATACCGGAGAGACAGCGGCTCTGTCGCCATCGTTTACTCCCTCGTCGGCCTGGGCTGACTTGAAGTGGAGCAGTGACCGCCCGTCAATTGCGACTGTCGATGAAAACGGTACTGTCACAGGCGTCTCAGCCGGGACGACCACAATCAAAGCTGCCACAGCCGACGGGAGCGTGTCGGCAGAGGCTAAAGTGCTTGTCAAAGAAAGATTCTCGTATTTTTCTTTGCCTTATGGCGCTACTGTGAATCTGGGATTTACATATACGGTAACTCCTGAGATTCAGCCATTGAACTCGACCGACGATTTAAAGTGGAGCAGTTCAGACACGTCGGTCGCCACAGTGTCGGCTGCCGGAGTGATTACAGCGAAAAAGGAAGGCTCGTGCACTATTACAGCAACATCTAAATTGCTTGACCGCAGCGAATCAATGTCTCTTACCGTAAGGCGTCCGGCGACAGCAGTTATGGATCATCGCAATCTGCGCCAACGCATACAGGCTGTTAAATCACTTATAAACCGAACAGTTATAACGAAATAATAAAGCGTATATGAAAGCAAAATATATTTTCACGGTAATGCTGATGACGTGCGCGTTGTTTCTTGTTAATACAACGGCATGTTCTGACAGTTCCGACAATGGAATCCCTGAAGAGATTATTCCTGGGAATGATGATGGCGAAAACAATACGGAAATCTCGGAAGCGTCGATTGAGCTTGTCTCAAAATCATGGGGTGATTACATCGAAGCTGTTAAAAGTGAACAGCGTAAGGGGTTAAAGCTTCTTAATGAGGATTCGGAATTTTTGAAATATGCCAATAAAAGCGAATCATTCACCATATCTTATGATTTTGTGAATGAGCGCTTGCGTGCCGCGCTGCTTCTCGCGCCTGTAAATTCCGTTAATGACGCAGGACGTTATAAGTTTACCGGTTATGAATATCTTGGCAATATCGATGGCGCGTCGGTTTATGTGTCTCCCGACGGCATTACTCTTGGTACGGTCATAAACCGCAATATAGACGGCAGGAATTATATTGCCATCGGTTTTGCTCCTATCGAGTCAGATTTGTTTGACATGGTGGCTCCAATCGTGGTGACTACTCTTCCGGCTAAAAATGTGGGGAAAAACTCAATGACACTCTGTGGCTCGTATACCGGCGCGGCTGAAAGCCCGAAAGCTTCCATCCGTTATTCTTTCAATAGGGATATGTCGAACAGCTGGGAATATACATGCGCTATCTCCAATGGCACGTTTGAAAGAAATGTGACCGGTATTGCGACCAATGGCACGGTATATTACAAAGCGATTGTAGCTGACGAGGGGATTAAGTATGAAGGCGAGGTCGAGAGCGCCGATGTCGAGTATCAGGTTATATACAATATCGGGGATCCATATCCTAATGCGACTTCACCCGAAGGGGTTGTATGTTCCGTTAAGAATGGTGGCGCCAACGGAACCATCATATCGCTTGATGAGGATTATCTAAAATGGGATCTTAACGGAATTTTCTGTACTCGTTATTATTGCCGAAGCACTTCCGACGGCTCTCTAAACAATATGGGAAACACCAATCCATATGCAAAATGGGTTAACGGACATGGAGCGGGATGGTATGGGCCGGCTCGCGGACAGCTGGTGATTTCGAAAGAGAATCTTGCGAAAATAAACAGAGGATTGCGTGCTGTGAACGGGACTGTCTTCGAGGGATTTTACTGGTCTTCATCGGAATATGATGATAATATCGCTTGGATAACCACAGTAACGGAAACATCCTATATGGGCTATAGCAATGGCTATTATTTCTACAATAACAAGGATAATAGCCGCAATGTCAGAGCGATGAAGAACTTTTAATCTGTGGCATACCACAGGGCTTGCAAATATCGGATATGCACGAATTGCGCGTGTCCGATATTTTTATTTTCCGTGAGGTCGGCGACAGCAGGACTGAGCCGCTTCCGCATCGAGAGTGAGTTGGCGGCGGAGGTCTTCAAGTGATGAAAAGCGTCGCTCCTCGCGCAGAAAACGGAGAAATTCAATCTCCACGGTTTTTCCGTATAAATCACCCGTAAAACCGATTATATGAGCTTCTATGGTCTCCGGAGCATTCTCCGAGTCCACTGTAGGACGGTGGCCTATGTTCACCATTGCCGGATAGGATGTGTCGTCAAGATGAATTCTCACCGCATAGACTCCGTTGGCGGGGATGAGCCGCCGTGGATCGGCGGGTTCGATATTGGCTGTCGGAAATCCGATTGTGCGTCCGAGCTCTTTGCCGTGTACTACGGTGCCGGAGACTCGGTAGTTATATCCGAGCATGAGGTTGGCTTCCTGAATGTCGCCATTCAGAATCAGTTTGCGAATGACTGACGAACTGATTTTCTCGGCATCGGCATGACGGTATTCACCGGCGTGGAAAATTTTTACTCCCGCGCTTTCGCCGAGAGCTCGGTATTCCGATTCCTCGGTCGGATGGTCATGTCCGAAATGATTGTTGAAGCCAAGCACCAGAGCACGCGCATTATAGTCGTCCCGAAGCATCGTGAGAAAATCGAATGCCGGCATACGGCGCAGCTGCTCATTGAAACGGAGCATGATGATGCCCTCAAGCGGTGTTTCCCCCAGATGTTTCCTGCGTTCTTCGGGAGATGTTAGCATTTTAGGCGCGTCTTCCGGCCTTATGATGTCGCGGGGATGGTTCTCGAAAGTCACTACGACCGGTGACAATCCCGTCTGTTCAGCGAAAGAAATAAGGGTCTTCACAAGATGTATGTGTCCGGTATGCACTCCGTCAAACATCCCGACTGCCGCTATGCGCTCTCTTGTTTTGTCTCCTTTTTCGATTTTGGGTATCATTGCGGTGACAAAGATACAAAATCTTGACGGATTATTAAAAATGACCGTGGCGGTGTCATTCAGACTTAACCGACACGGTCATTTTGTTATATAATCGGGGGTTTAGCTCCAATTATTTTATCACGGTCGAAGGAAGGATATCGCTATTGCTTTCTCTTTCCGCCTTGATGAAGGTTCCGTCAGCATCAAAATATACATCCATATCGTGTTCGCCGCGTTGCTCTACATCAAATACATAGAAGGAATCGCTTGCGCGTTCGTAATAATCAATGTCGTCAATAGTCCAATTGCCATATTCCGAGCCATAAAAACTGCTCATTATATCGGCCGGCACGTTAGTGTAGGGAGCCTCATAGTCTATTTCGGTCATTACCCATTGTCCTTCTTTTGAGAACCAGACCTCATATTCGTCGCCTGACTGGTCAAACTCGGCTACACGATAGTCGTGATGGCGTGTTTCCCAATGAGCTTTTACATTAGGATAAAGCTTGTTGAGTTCGTTGACAAAATCGGTGGTAGGTGTGAATTTCTTGTCATCATCGTCATCGCACGAAGTCAGATATCCCATACTCAGTGTCGCGATAAGAAGCATCGCAAATAACTTGGTGAATTTCAGTTGTTTCATATTTTAAACCTTTAGTTATGGAGATATAACGAGACACGCCGTGATATGGTTTTCACGTAAAGCGGTTTTTAACGATTATTGACTCTCATGTAAACAGCGGAGTCGACAGGTAGCGTTCGCCTGTATCAGGTAAAATGACGACTATCGTTTTCCATTCGTTCTCTTTTCGATGCGCTATTTCGATAGCTGCCGACAATGCGGCTCCTGCTGAGATTCCCGCCAGCACTCCTTCTTTGGAGGCAAGCAGGCGCGCTCCTTCAAAAGCCGCCTCGTTGGTTACGGTTACTATGCAGTCGACAACATTGGCGTTATAGTTGCCGGGAATGAATCCGGCGCCTATTCCTTGTATTTTGTGCGGACCCGGTTTGCCTCCGGAAAGAACCGGAGAATCGGCCGGCTCTACTGCTACGATTTTGATTGAAGGATTATGCTCTTTAAGCGCCTTTCCAGTGCCCGATAATGTGCCTCCGGTTCCTACGCCGGCGACGAGTATGTCCACTTTGCCATCGGTATCTCTCCATATTTCCTCGCCTGTGGTGTGGTAATGGGCTCGCGTGTTGGCTGCGTTTTCAAATTGCTGGAGGATGACAGCCCCCGGAGTGTTGTCGCGTAATTCTGCCGCGTTGCGTATGGCTCCTTGCATGCCCTCTGTGCCGGGCGTAAGTTCCAGTTCGGCTCCATAGGCTTTTAGAAGATTTCTGCGTTCCACGCTCATTGTGTCGGGCATTGTCAAAATCACCCGATAGCCTTTAAGTGAGCCTATCCAGGCGAGCCCGATTCCGGTGTTGCCGCTGGTTGGCTCGATTATTACGGAGCCTGGCTTCAGTATTCCGGCCGCTTCTGCCTCCTCTATCATCGACAGGGCTGCTCTGTCTTTTACGCTGCCGCCGGGATTGAACGATTCTATTTTCACAAGTATGCGGGCGTTGAGCTTTTCTGAAATCTCTATATTCTTTACTTCAAGCAACGGAGTGTTGCCGATTAGTTCGGTAAGCGAATTGTATATCCGGGTCATAATATAGTGGATGGGTTGGTTGTATAAGTGGATTTAATGAATTGGACGTTCTATCACAAAGATAAAACGTCCAATCCCGGTTATAAGTTTTTTTGATTGTATTCCGGAATTAATAACCTGTATAAGTGTGTGGTGTTATTTTCTTAAGTTCCGCTTTTACCGTGTCGCTGACGTTTAGAGTGTCGATAAATGCCGCGATGCTTTCTGCGGTGACTGTTGTGTTTACGCGGGTCAGCTCTTTCAGAGTCTCATATGGTTTTGGATAGCCCTCGCGGCGCAGGATTGTCTGTATGGCTTCAGCCACTACGTTCCACATGTTGTCGAGGTCGCGGTTGATGGCGGTCTCATTAAGCAGCAGTTTGTTCAGGCCTTTCAGTGTCGAGCTGAATGCGATAAGGATATGGGCGAGTGGAACGCCGATATTGCGTAGTACTGTAGAGTCGGTGAGGTCGCGTTGGAGGCGTGACACCGGAAGTTTGGTGGCGAGGTGTTCCAGGAGGGCATTGGCGATTCCGAGATTGCCTTCCGAGTTTTCAAAGTCAATCGGGTTGACCTTGTGAGGCATTGCCGACGAGCCGACTTCTCCGGCCTTGATTTTCTGCTTGAAGTATTCCATCGAGATATACTGCCAGAAGTCTTTGTCGAGGTCGAGGATTATAGTGTTGATGCGTCGTAATGCGTCAAACAAGGCTGCGAGATTGTCATAATTTGAAATCTGGGTCGTGTATTCTTCGCGTTCGATTCCAAGTTTGTCCATGAGGAACTGCTTTGCGAATGCCCGCCAGTCGATATTGGGGTATGCTGCAAGATGGGCGTTGAAGTTACCGGTGGCGCCTCCGAATTTTCCGCTGACAGGAGTCGCGTCGAGGAGTTTCATCTGCTGACGCAGGCGATAGGTGAACACACGTATTTCTTTGCCGAGACGGGTCGGTGATGCCGGTTGTCCGTGGGTTTTCGCAAGCATTGGGAGTTCCTGCCATTCATCAGCCCGTTGTTCAAGATGTTCCACGAGCTCTGTCAGCGCGGGACGATATACATTGTCAAGTGCTTCTTTTATTGAAAGGGGAACAGCGGTATTGTTGATATCTTGTGATGTAAGTCCGAAATGGATGAATTCCTTGTATTTGGAAAGTCCGAGTCGGTCAAATTGCTCTTTTAAAAAATATTCGACCGCTTTTACGTCGTGGTTTGTGACTGATTCGATTTCTTTGATTTTGAGAGCGTCTTCCGGAGTGAAGTCCTGGTAGATTTTACGCAATTCCGGAAAAACGTTGCTGTCTACGTCGGAAAGTTGGGGTAACGTGATTTCGCAAAGGGCGATAAAGTACTCCACTTCCACTCTCACACGATAACGTATGAGCGCATATTCCGAAAAATACTGGTCGAGACTTGCGCATTTGTTGCGATAGCGGCCATCGACAGGAGAGATGGCGGTCAGTTGGGTCAGTTGCATATTGCTCAGATATGTTGATTAAACTAATGATGACTGCAAAATTACTCAATAAATGCGAAAGGATTGAGATTTTTTTGTCAAAATGTTTGGACGTTCCAAAAAATACCCTTAACTTTGCATCGCTTTAACGAAGAACACGGGCGTTTAGCTCAGCTGGTTCAGAGCATCTGCCTTACAAGCAGAGGGTCGGGGGTTCGAATCCCTCAACGCCCACAGTAAATTTTAACATGTTCTTCGATAAGCGACTTTTTCGGGCGTTTAGCTCAGCTGGTTCAGAGCATCTGCCTTACAAGCAGAGGGTCGGGGGTTCGAATCCCTCAACGCCCACAGAGAAGCTTTCCATTCGGAAAGCTTTTTTTGTATCAGTTTCCCAAGCTTATACGCAGCCCCATATTTATATTGAGATTTAGCTGACGGTCTTTATAGATATTCCTTATATCCGACCCGTTGTTGAAAAAGTAGCTTATTCCCGGTTCTACATATAATCCGACGTTGTCAGTCATGTTAAACTGCAATCCTGTTGAGGCATTGGCCGACCATTGCAATCGTCTCTCGTGAAGAGTGATATTTTTTCGAGTGTCGTTGCCGTTGTGGCCACGTATGTCTCCCCATAGTTTTCCGGCTATTAATTTTTCTCCGAGAATTCCTGCTGATGCATATACGCTGAAAGATTTCCACTTTGCAAGCCGGAATCTCATATTCAGCGGAATGCCTATATAATGCAGTTTTTGCTTGCCGGTGATATAAGTGTCCTTGCCATTGTCTTTGAAGTCCGAGTTTAAAAGCGAATATGTGATTCCGCTTTCAATGCCGATTCGCGGAGTTATATTGTAACATATTGAGATTCCGAAGCGCAGCGGTTGGTCATGCCGCATGTTTACATCGCTTATGTTGAATGAATTGGTCGACAAAGCCTGTGGCGAGATCGGCGATGCGAGATATTCATCATTGAAAAGTAACGATTTTAACGGCGTGTATCTATTGATTTTGTGAACGCCGCTTGACTGGCTGTCTATGATGCCTGATGCGAATAGTCCTATGCCCACGCTTTTTTTCCTGATGTTTTTTCTGGATTTTGGTATGACTGTGCTTGTGGCGTGTGTCTCTTTTGTTTGCAATGACGCTCCTTTTTGGAGGGCTATTGGATTTTTATGTTCTTGTGCCCCGGCTTTGTTATGATATGCCGAATCGATGGGCTCCGCCGGCTCGGTAAACGTGTTTGGTATTTGCGGGCTGTCGATAGTATTGGCCTTATGCTTTCGGGAGAATGCTTTTTCTCGTGGCATAGTTTTTTCGGCAATGAACGCAATAGCGGGAGAATCATTTGTGGATGCTGATTCCGACAGTGATAATTGTTCTTGAAGTCGGATTGTTTCGTGTTTTTGGAGCGATAGTATGCTGATGGCTGATACTACAGCTGCAACTGACGCTGCGATTAGCCATGTTTTTATTGAAACACGCGGCGTGTTTCTGCCTGCCGGCATGCGGCTCTCGATTTCCTGCCACAGTCCTTCGGGTTCTTTCTTCTCGAATTCGCTCATTTTATCGCGGATTTCATTCTCCCATTTATTGCCGTTTTTCATATTGTGTTGCCGTTTAGGTATTGTTTTATTTTATCTGCCAGATTCATTTTTGCTCTGTGCAATTGTGAAGCTGAGGTGCTTTCGCTGATTCCGAGTATTTTGGCGATTTCGCGGTGTGAACGTCCTTCGATCACATAAAGATTGAATATCATCCTGTATCCTTCGGGTAGCTCGCGTATAAAATTGTGAATCACCGATGCCGGGACATCGGTGATTTCTGTGTCTTCATCCATGGCATATTCTATGTCGTCAGTCAATGGAGTGAACGCAGTCGGGCGAGTGCGTTGTATGAATTTAAGAGCTTCGTTGACGAGTATTTTTGTCATCCATGCTTTTAGAGAGCCTTCTCCCTGATATTTGAAGTTGTTGAGCGACGCGTAGATTTTTAGAAAACTTTCTTGAAGCACGTCTTTTACATCTTCCTCATCAATAATATAGCGGGAGCACACGGCTGTGAGCTGACCGATATATCTGGAATATATCGCCTTCATCGCCGCATGCTCGCCGCGTTTGGCGAGGCTGATTAAAGCCGTTTCTTCTGTTGCGGTTTTCAAAACGCGGTTTTTACTTCAATTGCGCTGCCGAAACCAGGTTGTCGCTATTGTTGTCGTTTATATGAGGTCTTAGAGTGAGGTCAAATTCTGCTGTTTTTGTGCCTGAGAATGAATTCCAGCGCAGTTTGATTTTTACCGGTTGATCGGAGGTGCGTGGAAGCTCGTTAAGATTAAATGCTATTAGAGCGTCGCGGAATCTGCCTGCCACATCGCCTTGCGCGTCGTGTCGTAATTCAAACTCGAATGGATTGTCAGGATTGACTCCCGAGAGAAGATTGATTCGGTGTATTGTCGTTCCAGGACCCCATAAAGTGTTTAGACGCAAAGTCAGATATCCGTCTTCCGCCACGGTCACCCAGCTTTTTATAATTTCGACCGGATCGTTGCCGTAGGTTTCTGCGTTGGCCGGATCGATATATGGTGTCGGATACTTGGTGCGGATGCTGTCAATCCAGTTGATGTTGACATATTGCCGGTCATCGTAAGTCTGGCTTGTTGCCGGTGTGTAGTTGACCAGCGCTCTCACTTCCTTGTTTTCGAATGGCGACGATGACATGTTTGCCGGATAGAGTCGTGTAACGTCATCGAGTATCATTTCGAAACTGCCGTCATTTAACGGGCAAACGGTTACCAGTGCGTTGGGATAACGCAAATCAAAACAGTCGTTGCTGTCGCTTTCGCAAGATTGAAATGCAAGGCAGGTGGCGATGGTTAATACGCAGATTGGGAATTTTACTTTTTTCATGCTGATAATTTGAATAGGTTGTTTATTTACATAAATCCGTATTCTCAAAAATCTTGCATGAGCCTGCTATATTTTTCGCTTCTTTAGCTCTCTATAACATTTATTTGTATAATATGCCCGGTTATGCCGATACTTTGAAGTCGATGTTTAGTTTCATCTCCTTGTTGAGAAGCAATAAATCTGTCGAGTGCTTCATCAAGGATATCTGCTTCTATGGCGGTATCTGACTCATTACGATAGGGAAGATATTCATCTATCAGCTTTATCGCATTCTCAGGAGAGTATTCATTCATGGGCTGAATTTCATATCCATACCATTTGCCGCTTACATCGTATGCGCTCATGGTGTCAAACACAAAACCGGCAATGGGATGTTTCATGCAGAGAAGCTCGGCATAAAACACACCGTTTATGTCGGCAATTGTCTCAAACGGACATTCCACTGTCCAACGGTTGTCGTCATAGTTCTCCCGACTGACGCAATATGGTTCTTTGAAAAAAGTCTTTTTTCCATCCGGATAATAAATTCTTATCTCAAGTTCGGGCATTATGGCCGGAAGTCTGCTCCCCATTTTGGGGGCAACATTGAATTGCACCCAATAGTCGTGCTCGTCAACAGTATTAAGAGATTTAAAAAGATTATCATTCCAGCCGGGGCGAACTCCTCCGTCAGAGACCTCATACCATTCTTCCGGATTGCCCATCGTCGATTTGTCGAATAGATGGATAATGCTCTCGGTGAGCGTTTGAGCGGCAGTTTCGTCGCATACCATAAGTTTGTAGGTATGACCTGCGATAAGCCCCGATGTTTCAGCAGGGAAATATATGTAACAATCCTTAAAGTCATCTTTGGAAAGACTGATTCTTACCTGTTGTTTGGCTGCCTCGCATCTCTTCGTCATATCGACAAGCGAGAATGAGACATTCCGCCGCTCTCCTTTGTCGTAGCGATTGTTGATAACCTCAGTTTTGACGGCGATGCCGCCCGGACATCTGCCAACGAGGAAATCGTGTCGGTCATCGTAAGGAAATTGATTGATGGAACTTAATTCATCTATTTGTTTGCGGTCGTATGTATAGAATTGGATTCTATTTATTGATATAGGGGATTTTCTTTTCATACTCATACAGTTTTAAAGGGACGGCTTTTGGAGCCGTCGGGGTTAATACTTCAATTCACTAATCTCAACCGGAAGCCTGCCTCCTGAATCATTACCAACATGTCAATGTGCTCTCTGCTCCGGACTGCCATGATACGAATACGTCAGGACACACCACGGGCTGTCAGGGCATTTTCTGCGGTTGAAATGTAGGAGGAAAACTATGCATGTCTCATCTCTGTGATGTCGGGAGGGGTAGCGCCGCTGAACTTGCTGTTGTTGAGATGTAGATGCGTCATAGATAAAAATGAAGTAATTAAACTGGATGAAATGAGATGTGTCACAATAGACTTCTTCCCATTATCAAGCAAAATTAACTATAAAATTTGATTATCCTAAATTTTAGACCGGAAATCACAAAAAATTGCGGGACGAAGTTCAAAACCGATTTACCGGTGTGGAAAAAATTTCATGGGGCTGCGATAATTTGTGCCTACTTTGTGTCATTTTATGTATTATCTTTGCAAAAACAAATAGAAAAAATGAGATTTTAAATGCCTGCTTATCTGCAAGACTAACAAAAAGGTTACTTACTGGGGGATTGGTAACCTATTGATATGTAGGAATTTTTGATGTAAATTTGCTATGTGAAACAACTAAAAACAATTACTATGAAACAGATTCAAAATCTTTCAGGCGCGGAAAATTATAGCGCTATCAATCTCGGTAAAATTAATGATGTCAAGGATTATGTTCTTGAACTCGGCTCGGAAATAAAAATTCCCGGAAAAGTGTTTGGCGGACAGGCAGTCGGAGCTACGGGAGGAGAGTTCTCATTTCAAGTGTTCGCTCCCGGTCAGGAGACAGGTTTTTTGCACACTCATAAAAATCATGAGGAACTCTATTTCTTCCTGAGCGGCAAGGGCGAATTTCAGGTTGACGGCCATGTGTTTCCCGTCGAAGAGGGGAGTGTTGTGCGGGTGGCTCCTGCGGGACGGCGTTCCGTTCGCAACAATGGCGACCAACCGCTTGTGATGCTTTGTGTACAATATCGCAGCGGTGCTTTTACTGCTGATGACGCAGCTGACGGCAACATTCTGTCAGAGCCTGTTAAGTGGTAAGCAAAAGGTAAAAACTATATCGCGATTGATCGCCTCATGAGAAGTCATGGGGCGATATCTGACACCCGGAATCTGCGGTTGGATTAAATTTCAATCAAAGGAGGTGGTGAAGGTCGCGGTTTTGGTCTCGTAAGAAAATTCTTCGCAAAAATAGCGGCTGTGTGTAAGTGATGCCAGCTGTTTGGGCGATGTTATGTTTTCTTGTATGATTTGACGCAGGAGCAATCCGCGTAGTGTTTTAAGCTTATTGGCGTTGGGGGTGCGGGTTTTTCCTCCGGGAATCACTTCACGGAACTCAGCTTTCCATATTTGGGCGTGTTGTTCAATGAGGTTGCGGTTTATGGCTCGTTCTGCATCGCCGGGGAGCAGATTGAGGATATGGCGGTTTTTGGTCTCCCTGATTTCATCGAGCAATGATGCGGTAACTTTCTCCTGCCAGTATGCGGCAAATCGTTTTCCTTCCGGCGCCAGAGGGGTGGTGAAATCAAACCGGTAAGATTTGATTATGTCGTCAGGACGCAGCCATCCGTAGAGCGATGAGATAATCCGGATTCTGTCGTGAGCTGTCTGTCGGTCGTTCCTGTCGAGCGATTTATAATCGAATGCCTTGAACACTACTCCCGTGAAAGCCTCGATGGCGTTGACGCCATGCATTTTGTCGGGAAATTCATATATCATCTGCTGTAGTTTCCGGATCATCGCCATGCTGATTTTTATCTCCACGGCGAGCTCTTCAGCCGTCATGCCGCGCAACGATTCCATTATCCGGTCGGCTTCCTGCCCAAAACGGGGGGCGTGGCTGATGTAGTCGTCGGGATTGACGGTGCCGTCGCACATTGTCATTGTTTTGGATTCGGCAATCAGGATAATCATAACGGAGTCTGGCAATTGTTGCGCAAAAATAGCAATAAAATCTCTAAGGGCGTAATAAAAGGCGGTTTTTGCATCGATTGGAGTCTTTTAACATTAAGGAAATAATTATGAAAGAAACATGAAATAAATGATGATGAATTTTGCGGTGTACAATTAACAATTATACACAGTGAAAAGAAATTTGACAATTATTATGGTCTTGTTCCTGACATGGATGACCATATCGGCGAGCGACAGTCAGGCTGTCGGACTGCTTAAAGGGCGTATTCTTGACAATGACCGCAATCCGTTGCCGGGAGCATTAATCGCTATTGACGGCAACCGGCGTTCCGCCATTTCTGATGCCGACGGCTTTTATTCGTTTTCCAATCTTTCATTAGGCAATCACGATGTAAAAATCACTTATATCGGTTTTGCTCCGGTCAACAGGGTTGTTGCGGTCGCCTCAAAAGAAATTAGCAAGGATTTTATCATGACCGACACTTCAAAAGAGTTGAAAGAAGTGGTTGTGACCGGGGTGTTTTCAGACCAACAGAGGGCGATTAACACTCAGAAGAGCAATATGAATATCACAAATATTGTCTCTTCCGACCAGATAGGGAAATTTCCTGATTCAAATATCGGCGACGCGCTCAAGCGTATAAGCGGAATAAATGTGCAGTATGACCAGGGGGAGGCGCGTTTCGGACAAGTCAGAGGCACTCCGGCCGAATTCAGTTCTGTGACTTTGAACGGCTCCAGAATACCGTCGGCAGAGGGCGATATACGCAATGTGCAGCTTGATTTGATTCCATCCGACATGATACAGGCGATTGAAGTCAATAAGACTCTGATGCCTGATCAGGACGGTGACGCTATCGGAGGCTCAATCAATCTGGTGACGAAAAATTCGCCCAACAGGTTGGCGGTAAATGCCGTAGCGGGTTCGGGATATAACTGGATTAGCCGAAAAGCGCAGATGAATTTCGGGCTTACTCTCGGCAACCGCTTTTTGGATGACCGTATGGGCGTAATTTTCTCGGCTTCGTACAACAATGCTCCGGGCGGTTCTTATAACACCGAATTCCTTTGGGAAAAAGATGATGACGGGTCGATTTATATCAATGATTACCAAATCAGGCAATATTACGTCACCCGTGAACGTCAGAGCTATTCATTAGCGCTTGATTATAAGTTTAATGACTTCAACAAGATATGGTTCAAGGGTATTTTCAATAACCGCAATGACTGGGAAAACCGCTATCGCACCACTCTGAAAGATGTGACTCCCGAGGGTGTGGGGGATGTGAGAGTGCAGACCAAAGGCGGTTCCGGAGATGAGCGCAATGCGCGTCTTGAACGTCAACGTGCGATGGATTTCACGCTTGGCGGTGAGAACCGGATAGGGGCTCTCGGGCTTGAATGGAAACTTGGCTATGCCAGAGCTTCGGAAGAACGCCCTAATGAGAGATATATCGACTATAGGTTGAAAAAACAGAAGTTCGCGTTTGACATCACTGATACTCGGCAACCGTTTGCTGTTCCCGAAGAGGGTTCGACCATGACTCTCTATGACAGTTATTCGTTGAAGGAACTTACACAGCAGCAGGAGGATATTGTTGAAAAGGATTTCAAGGCGGCACTTGACTTTAAGGCAAGACTGAGCGAACGTTCCAAAATAAAGTTCGGATTCAAGTTTGTCAACAAGACAAAGGACAAGGATGTGGATTTTTATGAGTACACTCCTATTGACAAAAAGTCGTTTAATGCGGAGGCATTCGCCAATACGGTCAATGAGTCGACAAGGCATTTCATGCCAAGTTCAAAATACCGTACAGGAATTTTTGTCGATAAGGAATTTCTTGGTTCGCTTGATCTTGATGACAAGGATAGATTTGAGCGTGAACAGATATCTGAAGAACTTGCCGGAAATTATAACGCCCGTGAGAATGTGACGTCAGTATATGCCCGCATAGATTCGCGACTGGCCGACAATCTTGATTTCACCGGCGGATTGCGTGTCGAAAATACCGACTTGCGATATGTGGGCCGGATATATGATGACGAGAGCAATACTGTCACAAAAACCAGACCTTCATCTTCCGATTATGTAAATTTCCTTCCTTCGCTTTTGTTGAAATGGGAGATTGATAAAGATTTTCTCTTTAGATTCGGATATAATCAGTCATTGTCGCGTCCTAAGTATTCTGCGATTGTTCCCGGCCGAAATGTCAAGCGAGGAGACAATGAGATAACGATTGGCAATCCGGGGCTTAAGGCCACAACTTCCCATAATATCGATTTGAATGTCGAATATTACTGGAAATCTATCGGACTTGTATCTGCCGGAATCTTTTATAAACATATAGATGGCTTTATTGTAGATGAGGTCGCTTACAATGTGGAATATGAAGGTAATGTGTGGACTAAGCTCACTCAACCTAAAAATGCCGGAAATGCCAATATCTTCGGCACCGAGATTTCCTACCAGCGTGATTTTGGTTTTGTCGCTCCGGCTTTCAAATGCGTAGGGCTCTACGGGACTTATACATATACGCATTCCAGGGTCACGGATTTCAATTTTGCCGGACGTGAAGATGAAAAGGGATTGAGCTTGCCGGGGTCTCCTGCCCATACCGCCAATCTTTCGCTTTATTTTGAGAAATGGGGGCTGTCGACGCGATTGTCATTTAATTATGCGTCATCATTCATTGATGAGATGGGAGCTTCTTCTTTCTATGACAGATATTACGACGAGGTAAAATATCTTGATTTTAATATAGGTTATACTTTCGGTAAGAAAACCAAATTCACAATTTATGCCGACTGTACCAACCTGCTTAACCAGCCTCTCCGATATTATCAGGGAAGCCGGAGTTATACCATGCAGGCCGAATATTATGGAGTGAAATTGAATGGAGGTATGAAAGTTAGTTTTTAAACAGAATAAAGAATATGAAATTACGTAATTTATTGTTGGCCGCAGTATTCATCTTTAATGTGGCGGCAGCGCAAAACAACGAGGAGATGAGCAGCCTGAAATATGGCGATGTGAGGGTCATAGTGACTAATGATAACGGACGCAACGGATTTTATGAACAGAAGCCTATTGCCGCGCTCATGGGTGAATTTGCCGATAAGATTGGCCCTGACGCGATTCTGGCTTTGGGCGATGTGCATCATTATGGCGGTGTGCGCAGTGTGCAAGACCCGCTTTGGATGACTAATTACGAGTTGATTTATTCGCATCCCGAACTGATGATTGAGTGGTTCCCTATCTGCGGGAATCATGAATATCGCGGTAATACCGGAGCGGTGGTTGATTATAGCGGTGTTTCGAGGCGGTGGTGCATGCCGGCCAAGTATTATGTAAAAAGATTTGAAAATAAAGGCACAACGCTGAAAGTGGTGTTTCTTGACACTACTCCCTTGATCGACAAATACAGAAAGAACCCTGACACTTATCCCGATGCGGCTCTGGAGGATATTGACGCGCAGCTTGAATGGCTTGACAAGACGTTGTCGGATTCTTCCGAGGATTGGGTGATTGTGGTTGGTCATCATCCTGTTTATGCCGACACCGATAAATCGGAAACGGAACGTAAAGATATGCAAACGAGAGTTGACCCGATACTGCGCAAACATAATGTCGCAATGTATATATGCGGGCACATACATAATTTCCAGCATATAAAGCGTGATGACAGTCCGGTTGATTATATTGTCAACAGTTCTTCATCCTTATCCAGAAGTAATGTGGATAAGATAGACGGATCCGTGTTTGTCAGCGGATCGGCCGGTTTTTCGGTTCTTGAAGCGACAAAGGAAAATCTGGTATTGTCGATGATTGACAGTAAAGGCAAAATCATACATCAGGTCAAAAAACACAAGTAGGCCGACATATTTGCATTGCGTCTTCTATTCCCGGCAATTCAGAATACCCGTTCTGTATTGCGCGGGGATAGATTTGTTATGACATTCAGAACGATGTGGGTTGGTCGTCTATGAGACGGAATGTCATTCTATGTAATGGAGAGGCTCCGTAGCGGGCTATGGCCTCGCGGTGGGCTTTTGTGGGGTATCCTTTGTTCTCATCCCAGCCATACATAGGGTATTGTTTGTGCAATGATTTCATAAACTCATCGCGGTGGGTTTTGGCAAGAATCGATGCGGCTGCGATGTTGCCGTATCTGCCATCTCCTTTTACGAATGTCTGCCAGGGTATATCTTTGTAAGGGGTGAAGCGATTGCCGTCGACAATCACCGCTCCGGGGCGTATGCGCAGAGAGTCAAGCGCTCGATGCATTGCGAGTATTGACGCTCTAAGTATATTGATTTTGTCAATCTCTTCCGCAGTCACTATGCCTACCGCCCAGGCTATGGCTTGTGATTCGATAATCGGGCGTAGCTGTTCGCGGCGAGCTTCGGTCAGTTTTTTTGAATCGTTAAGAAGCGGATGGGAGAAATCATCGGGAAGAATAACTGCCGCCGCATATACCGGACCTGCCAGGCATCCGCGTCCGGCTTCATCACATCCGGCTTCGTTGCGTCCGCTTATGTAGCAGTTTGGCAACATCAGGATGCCTTTAATCCATGCCGTCTGAGTATAGCGCGTATGCGGGCTATTATCTCTTTCATGGCAAACGGTTTCAACACATAGTCGTCGGCTCCGAGGTCAAGTCCGCTTATGACAGCGTTTTCATCATCTTTCGACGAGCAGAAAATAAGCGGTATGTTGCAAGTCGCTCTGTTTTGTTTAAGATATTTCGCTAAATCCATTCCGCGTTTGTTTTCCATCATTGCGTTGATGATAAACATTGAGTAGTCGGTCAGCTCGGAATTATATGCAGAACTGATATCTCGATATGTGTCAACCGAGAATCCGTCTCTCTCCAGATTGAATTGCATCAATTCCCGGATGAGCGGATCGTCATCGACAATCATTATTTTTAATCTGTTGTCAGAAGACGGCATAATTAGTAGATAGCGTTAATCTCGTATTTGTTAAAATTACTTCAACAAAAGTATGGGATTAAACAATTACGCGCAATTTTAGTAACCGCATTGTAGCGCGTGTGTTCAAAATGTCAAATGGCTGTAATAACTGTCACTGCGTTGCCATCGAGTTGTAAACAATGCCTATGCCACGTGACGGCGGAAGTGGTCGCGGATTGTGTCAACTACATTGATGATATAGTCGCCCATCTTTTCAAGGTCGTTGATTATATCCATGTAATATATTCCCGATTGATATTCATATACGCGGTTATTGATGTTCTCGACATTGTTTGAACGTAGCTGATTGCGCAGATTGTTGATTTCGCGTTCTTTGTTGTAAGAGCGGATTATATCTACTTCTCTCACTTTCTCTACATCGCTTAGAAGCACAAGCATGTCGCTCATCGCAAATTTGACATAATCAAACATTGTATCGATGTTCTTGAATATCATGTCGTCAAATGATACGCCGTTTTCCTGTTTGCGTATAAGTATTTTCGCGCATCCGAAACAGCAGTCGGCGATGCTTTCAATCTCGCTAACGATGTTGAGCATTGAAGCTATATGCAGTTTCCCTTCATTAGATAAGCGACCTTCCGCGCATCGGTTAAGATAATTGGCGATCTCGATTTCCATTCTGTCGGAAATTTCCTCGTATTTTTCAAGCCGAGAATACAGTTTGGAGAAATCTTCGCTTTTTTCCGGAGTGTGTACCAGCTGTTCGGCCATGTCAATCATGCGTTGGACGCGTTGTGCGTAGACATACATTTCTTTTTCAGCCTGGGCGATATTCAATTCCGATGCGCTCATCAGACCGCCGGAAATAAATTTGAGCTGGAATTCTTCGTCCTCTTTGTGCTTTGCCGGAATAAGTTTTTCGACAATCTTGACGTATAGTCCGGTGAACCAAATCATAATAGCGAGGTTGATAAGGTTGAAGACTGTGTGGAACATTGACATTCCGAACGAGACGCTGAATTGCATCTGTCCTATCTGGGCAAGTACGGGGTGGGAGGTAGGCAACGAGCCGTCGAAAATTTTGTTGTATATTTCAGGATCTGTACGTTCGAGATTGTTAACATAAGTATAGAGCGCTTCAGGATCTCCCTGCCCCAGCCATTCAGTGATATCGACATTGAGTCTTACAAACGGATAAAATACCAAAAGAGTCCATATCATACCCAAAAGGTTGAAAAGCAGGTGACCCATGGCGGTACGTTTCGCCGCCACATTTCCACTCATTGAGGCAAGTAACGGAGTGATTGTTGTCCCTATATTGCTTCCCAGTATAACGGCACATCCGAGATCGAAAGTAATCCAGCCTTTTGTGCACATAATCAGCACGATGGCGAATGTCGCAGCTGAAGACTGGATGATAGCGGTTAGAATGATTCCGACTAAAAGAAACAACAACACTGAACCGTAGCCCATCGACGCATATCGCTCAAGGAAGGCAAACATTTCGGGATTGCTTTGCAAGTCAGGAACATACTCGCTAATCATGCTCAGTCCCATGAACAAAAACGCAAACCCGATTAAAAATTCACCAATAGATTTGGTGCGGCTTTTCTTGAAAAACAGCAGCGGAACCGCACAGGCGATTACCGGAAGCACAAATACCGAAGTGTCGACTTTGAATCCGAACAGCGCTATAATCCATGCCGTGAAAGTCGTTCCGACATTTGCACCAAAAATGACTGCCATTGATTGGGCGAGAGTCATTAATCCGGCATTTACGAAACTTACGACCATGACGGTCGAGGCTGAAGAACTCTGGATAAGGGCTGTAATTGCAAAACCCGTCAGAGTGCCGGTGAAACGGTTTCGGGTCATGGCTGACAGGATGTTGCGCAAGCGGTCGCCGGCGGCTTTTTGTAGTCCCTCGCTCATCACTTTCATGCCATAAAGGAATAAGCATACGGAACCGAGGAGAGCTAAAAAGTCAAAAAAACTGTAATTCATTACCTGAGGTAAATGGTGAAATTTGTGTCGCAAAGTTATGTAAAAACTTTTAAATTTCTTAACTTTGCACTTGAAAAATCACCGAGTGCTTGCTACCTCGTTAAAAACAAGAATTATGAATAATATATCATCGCAGCGCTTTTCGTTGCCTTTTCTCGTCCTCGCGGTGCTTTTCTGCGTGTGTCTGATTGTGGCCAATCTTGTCGAAATCAAGACCGTCTCCTTTGGTTTTCTTACTGTTACTGCAGGAATGGTTGTGTTTCCTGTAAGTTATATCATCAATGACTGTCTTGTGGAAGTCTATGGATTTCGTAAGGCGAGAATGGTGATCTGGCTTGGATTTCTGATGAATCTGTTGGTTACGATTTTATTACAGCTTGCCATCGTATTGCCGGGCGACAGTTCCTGGAACGGCCAGGATGCCATGGTGGCGATTTATGGAGGCGTGCCGCGTATCCTTGTCGCGTCGTTTCTCGCGTTTATCTGTGGCTCCATGGTTAACGCATGGGTCATGAGCCGGATGAAAGTGTCTTCGCAGGGGCGTTATTTTTCCATACGTGCGATTGTGAGTACATTATGGGGAGAAGGAGTGGATTCTGTTATTTTTTTCCCGATCGCTTTTGGCGGCGTTCTGCCATGGTCGACCATATTGCATCTTATAATTGCCCAGGCTCTCTTGAAAACAGCGTATGAAATCATTATTTTGCCTGTGACCTTAGTCGTTGTGAAACGACTTAAACGGATTGAATCTCTTGACACTTACGACCACGGACTGAAATTCTCGTTATGGTGACGCTCACATCATGATGTAATAATATGTTCTCATTTATTTAGCTTATGTTTGGGGGTGTGAATCTGTGATATTTTTTGTAGATTTGCAATCTAAGATGTTTTGCTATGTCATGGAATCCGGAATATTTTAATTTTATGCTTATAGCTATGGCGGTTCTTGCCGTCATCGTGTTTGTTGCGTTGCATTTCGTTGAAGCCGGCTATGGCATGATGTATACCCGGCGTTGGGGGGTTACGGTCAATAACCGTCTTGGCTGGGTGCTGATGGAGGCTCCGGTTTTTGTGGCTATGGCGGTATTGTGGTATTGCTCCGCCCGTAGATACGAGATTGCTCCGGTGGTCATGTTTCTGTTATTTGAGCTGCATTATTTTCAAAGGTCGTTTGTGTTTCCGCTTCTGATTCGCGGCAACGGCAGGATGCCGGTCTCCATAATTCTTATGGGCGTAGTGTTCAATATGCTTAATGCCGTGATGCAGGGCGGATGGATATTTTATGTCTCGCCGGCCGATAGATATCCGGAGTCCTGGCTGTATTCTCCAGAATTTATTGCAGGGACGTTGATATTCTTTGCCGGTATGGCGATAAATATACATAGCGACAATGTGATACGTAATCTCCGAAAGCCCGGCGATACTCGGCATTATATTCCTCAAAAGGGGATGTTCCGATATGTCTCTTCAGCCAATTATTTCGGAGAATTTGTGGAATGGGCCGGATTTGCTGTCCTTACATGGTCATGGGCCGGGGCTGTTTTCGCTCTTTGGACATTCGCCAATCTCGCTCCTCGTGCCGGAAAGATTCACTCCCGTTATGAAAAGGAGTTCGGCGAGCGTTTTTCCCGGCTTAATGTGAAGAAGATAATCCCGTTTATATACTAAAAATATATGTACGAAGACTCACTGCTATTCACTCCGGTCAATATCGGGCCTGTGACATTGCGCAACAGGACTATACGTTCGGCTGCTTTTGAAGGAATGTGCCCGGGCAACAGCCCGTCGCAACAGTTGAAGGACTACCATGTTTCGGTTGCCAGAGGGGGAGTGGGGATGACCACACTTGCCTACGCTTCGGTGACACGCAACGGTCTGTCGTTCCCTCGCCAGTTATGGATGCGCCGTGAAATTGTTGCTCCGCTCCGTGATATAACCGATGCCATTCATGCCACCGGCGCCAAAGCGTCGATTCAGCTCGGACATTGCGGCAATATGTCGCATAAGTCAACGGCAGGGGAGACTCCGATTTCAGCTTCGGGGCGATTCAACATCTACTCCCCGACACCGGTGAGACGCATGCGTGATGACGAGATTGTCTCTATGAGCAGGTCGTTTGGCGATGCGGTGAGGCTTGCCCGCGACGCAGGAATGGATTGTGTGGAGATTCATGCCGGACACGGTTATCTTATCAGTCAGTTTCTTTCTCCGTATACCAATCATCGCCGCGACCGTTGGGGCGGTTCTCTTGACAATCGTATGCGATTCATGCGTATGTGTATGGAGGAGGTGATGAAAGCGGCCGGAAATGATATTGGCGTGGTGGTGAAAACAAATATGCGTGACGGCTTTAAGGGCGGTATAGAGATTGACGATGGAATCCGTATCGCCAAAGAGCTTGAACGGCTTGGCGCGCATGCCCTTGTATTGTCGGGCGGTTTTGTAAGCAAAGCGCCGATGTATGTGATGAGGGGAGAGATGCCTATCGGCGCGTTGACTTATTACATGGACACGTGGTGGCTCAAATACGGTGTCAGAATGTTCGGGAAAATGATGATTCCGACAGTCCCCTATAAAGAGTGTTACTTTCTGGAAGATGCCCGGGAATTCCGTAAGGAGTTGAAAATGCCTTTGATATATGTGGGAGGTTGTTCTACCCGAGGAAGTATCGAGCGGGTTCTGAACGAGGGATTTGACGCTGTGCAGATGGCGCGTTCATTGTTGACGATGCCCGATTTCGTTAACCGTATGCGTGAAGAGGGTATCGAATCGTCGGGATGTGAACATGTGAATTATTGCATAGGCAGAATGTACACTCTTGAGATGGCGTGTCATAAATGTGTCAAAGATCTTCCTGAATCATTGCGCAAGGAGATCGAAGAGATAAAAGCCCGTCAGTCATGAGATGGGGGGTTGTGACAGGAGCTTCGTCAGGCATAGGTCTTGAATTTGCCCGCCAGCTTGCCAAAAAGCGTTTTTCCCTTGTGATGATAAGCAATCAGGAGGAAGAATTGACGCGTTGCGCCGAAAATCTGCGCACGATGTATTTTGTGGAGGCTCACGCTCTTTTTCTCGATTTGTCGGAGCCGGATGCGTCTGACAAGGTAACAGCTTTTTTGAAATCCCGAAATATTGTCCCTGAGGTTCTGATAAACAATGCAGGGATATTTGACTTCAAAAAGGTCGGTGTCCTTGGCCGTAAACGCATCAATCTTTACATAGATCTTCACATGCGGGCCGTGACGGCGCTTTGCGTGGAAATCGGTTCGATGATGGCTTCCCGCAGGCACGGTTATATCCTCAACATGTCGTCGATGTCGTGTTGGATGCCTATGCCCGGAATCGTTTTATATAGTTCGACGAAAGCATATATCCGAGCATTTTCCAGGGCCTACAGGATTGAGATGAAGGATGAGGGCGTGTCGGTCACTGTAGCTTGTCCGGGAGGGATTGCGACAACCCTTTTCGGGCTTTCCGAGAAATTGAGGCGATTTGCCGTAAGAATAGGGGTGCTGGTCACTCCGGAGCATTTTGTAAAACGGGCGTTGAAAAAGATGTTCCGCCGAAAGGCTCAGTATATAAACGGAGGATTGAACCGGATCTCGATTGTCGCCGTGGCTTTGTTGCCTGAATGGGCCCGTGTGAAAGGAAAACGAATGGCATTGGACAAGAGGCATGATGACTGATGGAGTGTGTATAGTGACCGGAGCGACCGGAGGCATTGGCAGCGCTATTACGCGCATGTTGATTGACCGGGGCGTGAAGCACGTGATTCTGGCGTGCCGCAATGAGGCGAAATGCCGAAGGATGATTGCCGGCATAGGTCAGTGCGGAACTGCGCTTGAATTTATGGAACTGAATCTTGAATCATTTGCTTCGGTTCGCCGGTTTGCTGAAAAATGCGCTTCCCGCCGTCTTGTAGTCTCCGTTCTTTTTAATAATGCCGGCACAATGCCAGGTAAACTTCATATCACTGACGACGGATATGAGACGGCGACGCAGACCAATTTCATATCTACGGGGGTGCTCACATACTTGTTGCTGCCGATGATTGCTCGTGGCGGTTCGATAGTGTTTACTACTTCAATGACAAGACGTATTGTCAGATTGTGTCCCGACTGGCAATCGCAGGCAATCGAGCGGCATAGCCGTTTTATCACCTATGGCCGCAGTAAGCTTATGCTGACTCATCTTGCTCTTGACCTTTCCGGAATGCTTGCGGAAAAGGGTATTACAGTCAATTGTTCTGACCCCGGAATTGTGGATTCTGCGATAATAACGATGGGAAATCGTGTCATCGACAAACTTTCCGACCTGCTGTTTCGTCCGGTCATCTCCACCCCGGAGCAGGGCGCTAAGCCGGCGATTGACGCCGCAGAGAGCCGTTTGACGGGACAGATTTTCACTTATCGCAGACATGTTCCCATCCCTGCGCGATTTCGGAAAAATCCTCTGCATGATGTACCGACGCAATATATCTCAAAGCTCGCCCGAGAAATTATCCGATAAGGTGTCAGTCTGATTCGGAACGCAGTTTGTTGCGGTATTGTATCGGTGACATTCCGTTCTGTTTTCTGAAGATGCGGCACAAGTAGGAGGGGTCATCGTAATTAAGCCTTTCGGCAATCTCTTTTACAGTCAGATCGGTAGTGTCCAGAAGCATTTTTATGACAAGTCCTATCTGGATGTTTATGTGTTCCTTGGCTGTTATGCCGGTGTCTCTTTTTGTGATTATGTTAAGATAGTTCGGGCTGATATTAAGTTTTCCGGCATAATATGCCACGTCATGTCGGGTCGCATAATGTCGGTTAAGCAGACCTATGAAATCGTTGACAATGAGCCATGCTCTGTTTTTTGCCGGATTTTTATCTAACTGGCCGAGCAGATTTTCCACCTTTTCGGCCATAATCAGGATGAAATTTTCAGCTTCATTGCGTAATGCCGTGCCTGACGTTGTGCCAGAACAGTTGGCTTTTATCCAATCAAGCAGAGAGAACCAATGCTTGGCTGCGTCTCTTAAATCATGAGGCAAAATGAATATCGCTGATTTGTAGATGAATTCCCAAAAGCGTTTGGAAGTAACAAGAAAGAAAAGATCTTGTGTCGTTTCAAAGCCAAGTGACAGAAACCTCGCTTCGAAATCATCAGATACTACGGCTGATACCGCGACCATGTCGAATGTTATGAATGCCATACTGCCGGAACCCATCATGAAGTTGAGGGAGTTTATCGAGATTTCCGCATTGCCTTTTTCGCAAAACATTATCAGGCATCCGTCGACGGGAAGGGGGCTTCCCTGGAGCCAGACGTTGCCTGTGATTGTTCCGCAATCGAAATCGGAGTGGGCGGCAGGTATTCTGTGCTCTTCCATCTGCATCGTTCTTTGTGCAAAGTTACCATGATTATTCCCATTCTGCAAGTTTTGTTATAAAAAGTACCAGTATTGTAATGATTTATCCTTGTCGTAATTTGTAATATATGATTAACTTTACGGCCTGATTTGCAACATTGTTTTTCTGTTGCAGATTGAAATAAATTGTGTAAGAAAATATGAATAGAGATCAACTTGACTTTGGAAACGGAAAAATAGACAAACTGTTTGCCGCCATGTTTTTCCCTACTCTCATAGGTATGGTGTTTAATTCGGCGCTTAACATATGTGACGGAATGTTTGTCGGTCATGGGGTGGGGAGCAATGCTCTTGCCGCCATTAATATCGTTGCGCCGATATTTCTCATCTGCACGGGAATCGGACTTATGTTTGGAATCGGCGCTTCGGTCATTGGGAGCATAAGACTTGCCGAAGGAAATATTAAGGCTGCAAGAATAATAATGACGCAGGCTTACATAGCCGGCGCGATTATTTTCGGCGTGGTCATCATGGTGTCGCTTCTGTTTACACGCCCGTTGCTGTATATGCTTGGTTGCAGTCCTGCGTTGGAACATCTGGCGTCGGATTATCTGTTGTGGCTTCTCCCGGGGCTTGTGTTCTTTTATCTCCAATGTGCCGGAATGATGCTCGTCAGGCTCGACGGGTCGCCCAAATATGCGATGGGGGTTCAGATTGTGGCTGCCGTACTTAATATTTTCCTTGACTGGCTTATGGTATTTCCGCTCGATATGGGCATCAAGGGGGCTTCTATCGCCACATCCATAGCATGCATAGTCGGCGGACTTATGGTATTGGCCTATTTCCTGTTTTTCTCCGACAAATTGAAATTCTATCGACTCAAGATGACGGTGAAATCCATAAAGCTTTCAATCAGAAACACCGGCTACATGCTGAAAATCGGTTTTGCCACTTTTATTGCCGAACTTTCAATAGGCGTGATGATGGTCACCGGCAACTATATGTTTCTCTCTTATCTTGGGGAGGCCGGCGTGGCGGCCTATAGCATAGGCTGTTACCTTTTCCCCTTGATTTTTTCAATAAGCAATGCCGTCGCTCAGTCATCGCAGCCGATCATAAGCTTCAATTACGGCGCGGGAAAGTTTTCCCGTGTGCGTCAGGCATTAAAGATTGCCATTATAGCTGCGTGTATCTGCGGAGTGGTGATATCTCTTGGCATGTGGGTCGGCGCTCCTGTGTTGACCGGAATATTCCTGAATTCGTCGGAGGAGGCCTACGGCCTGGCGGTTAAGGGGCTCCCGATACTGGGGATGTGCGCTATATTCTTTGCGTTAAACATAACATTTATCGGCTATTATCAGAGTTGTGAGGAATCAGGACGTTCTATCGCATACATGCTTTTGCGAGGAATCGTGTTTATGGTGCCTGGATTCATATTATTGCCGTATTTCTTCGGAACTGCCGGGCTTTGGCTTGCCATCCCTGTGGCGGAACTCCTTACATTGATTGTCATAGCATTGTTTTATGGCTACAATAAAGCTACGTCAATTGTCAAAGAGAGAGCATAACGAGATGTCGTTCTGACGAGGATAAAGACTTATTTATCTTGTCTTCGGGCTAAGGTTGTGATTCTCTTGATGAATGCTGACTTGGCCTCAGTATATCCGTCTCTGTCGTTCCTGTATTGTGGCAACAAGCTTAGTTTCAATGATTCATATTCGCGGGCTATTGCCGGATTGTTTCTCAGATAGTCCCGGAAATAAATTTCGTCATTGTCTCCTGAATGACGGCAATGGATGTGGAATACTTTTTCTGCATATCCGGCGGGAGTATATCCTTTATTGAAGCTTATGCGGTTGTCGGAAGATGACATCATGATATATCCGGCGGTTTCCATTGCGGGTTCAATGAGCCGCAGGTTGATTTCGTGAGGTATCTCGACTAAAATGTCGATAATCGGTTTTGATTGGATGCCGGCGACGGCAGTGCTGCCTATATGGTTGATAACCGGAGAGAATTCATGCAGCATCTTTGAAAGGTGATTGATTTCTTCCCGACCCCATTTCTCCCATTGCGGCTGATGAGGAGTCAGGGCTATGGGGGAAAGAGTTGCCATAGCTCCTCCAGCGTCATGTCTTTAAGTGATTTATTCAATCCTCCAATAATCGTCCGCAATCATGCCAGTCGCCTATCATTTCGCCCCGTTCGCTCGCATCGATGAGTTTTATTAGTCTGCTTTCAAATAGTTCCGGCTTTGAAATAACCCTTTGGATGTTGTCAATTCTCACTCTTTGGTATAGTGGATGGAAGTTCAGAAAATTCTTCCATGCGACGGGGCGAGACTTGAAGGCTTCAAGTATTTCAGGGATGATTACAAATTTGTCATTAAGACTTGGACAAGCGGCTCTTCCTTTTTCGGTCATCAGGCCGAGGCATTCAAGCCTGCGGCACCGCTCCTTGTTTAACTCCGTCCATCGCCCTGATTTGGATCGTGGGCCGAAACGCTGGAGGGTGATACCGTCAACATTCTTGACGGTAGAATCTATCCAGCCGAAACATAATGCTTCTTCTACAGCGTCGAGATACCACAAAATATCCTCCGGTGGTATCTTGCCGCGCTTCACGGCAATCCAGCACTCTTTTTCGGAAATATGGTTCTCTTTCAGCCACCTCCGGAAGTCTGTGCGATTATGAATATCGAGAATATTTTTAGGATTCATTATGGCGTTCTGTTGTTTATGATTCCCGGCATCGCTCCATCTCAATGCAACCCCAAATTTCGCCTAGACATTCGTAACTCTCGATTTCAGGTAGTGATACTCGATGAAAACCTGCGGCTTCATAGCAATGAATGGCGGACGGATTATTTTCAAAAACACCGAGCGACACTTTCGTGGCTCCAAGTGTTTCAAAAGCATATTTGACTGCCATTGTAACAAGAGACTTTCCAAAACCGCGACCACGTTTTGAATCATCGACAATGACGAATCCCAGCCGCTGTTCCGTCGGATTGTCGGCCGGAACGCGTAGTGTGATATATCCGACAATATCATAGTCATCCGTCATTGTCAGGGCGCGTGAGCGTTGTCCGTCAATATACTTCGCATGATATGCGTTCATATCTTCGGGGGTGACGGGATAATGCTCATATCTGTCTGCGCACCATTGGCGCATAAGATATTCGCTTTTAAGCCACGATGTTATCACTGCGGCATCCGAAGGCTTATATGGGCGTAATGTCAAACTCATGGTTTGTAGTTGCGTTTAATCTCGTCGATTGACTTACCGCCGATACCGAAGTTCTCGTCCGGGAGTTCCTTGATGGTGACGGTGAAGAACTGCTCCGGGATATGAGTTATCTCGGAGGCTGTGGCTGTCAGCCGTTCTATGAGCTGCTGTTTCTGTTCAGCGGTCAACCGACCGCTCTCTATTGATATATATGGCATACTGTTATTTTTTTTGAGTATTTCGTTTATTTAGATATTTGCTTATTCCCATTGCAGTCCACCCGATAATCAGATAGACAAGGCATATATGATAAACCACACTTCCTCGATGTCGAAGAATAGCCACGTTCCGGCAAGAAAAGCGATGGACGATACCAAAGGAAGATTCCACATTCGACGTATATCCCTGCCACAACGGAATCCGAGTATAGCGGAATATATCGGATTGACAATGAAGAACAATATCATGCACAATGCCATTCCCGAACATTCCGAAGCGAGCCTGGCCACAGCAAAGGGTAACGCGAACATCACCGCAATTGTAACGGCAATCCAAGTTATGATTACTTTGCGACTTTCCATAGCAGCATACAGTTATCGGTGGTAAAACCAAGCACACCTCGGTCTTTCATCCAAGAGAGATAAGACCTGACCGTAGAACCTACCAGTACATATTGCTCAATAGTCATCATAAGATTAAATATTCTGAAAATCTCACTGATAATATCGTCGGTTGTTTTTGGCGTATCACATATTATTTTGATTACCTGTTCTATCTCATACACTTTTTCTCGGTTTACCTCCGCAAGTTCGCTAATATCATTGCATGGGTCGGCATGAGAAGGAACAAATATATCCGCTTTCAACGTTTCTATGTTTTTAAGCGTCTCCAGATAGGCAGCGAATCATATATAAACGTAACACCGTATTTCTCCAGTGTTGCCCTGTTGCTGACGCAATCAGCAAGAAACACAGTATTGTCGGGTGTCCGGAATCCAACCATATCGAAGAAATGTCCGTGAAGAGGGATTATCTCTATTTCACTCGGAAATTCAGGAGAAGAGAAATCTGTGACTACGGATTCTTTCGCCATCAGGAATTTGTTTCTCAAATTCTTGCAGGGATAACCGCCATAGAGGAATGACGGTTCAAGAACCGGATGACGGGTGAAATCAGCCTCAATGCCGGAACTGAACACGGGACAACCCAATTTGTTCTGAATAAAGGCATTGCCACCTATATGGTCGGCATTGGAATGAGTGTTGAGAATCCCTTTTATAGACCAACCGTTGGAATCTGCTATTTTCAGCACTTTCTTTGCCGCCTCCTTATCATTACCGCTGTCTATCAGATACACCTCACGCTCCGACCGGGCATAAATGCCAATCTTAGCCGGACAGTTAATATAATAGCTCTGTGGCCCTACTTGTTCAAGTTCGTACATATTCCGTTTCCGTAAAAGATTAAGTATTTCCGAATATTGCTTTTGACATATTGAAGATTATGATGTCCGGGAGATATATGATGTTCGACGCTGATTCCCTGTGACATTAATATCTTGGACAATGATTCCACTGCTTTGTTGAAACCACCTTCATCTTCATCCCCTGCATCAAGAAACCACTCTTGCATTTGATGTAGCTCTTCAAATCGGTTGAACTCCAGAGGATTGTTTTTATGAAAACTATGTTCGTCTCCATAATAGGGAATGTCTGATGGGTCAAGTTCTGTTTCTATGGCCGGCATATGTCCACCTATCCGGGAAAACAATTCGGGGTATTGCAATCCATAATGCGTTGCAGCAAAACCACCGGCCGATGCGCCGCCAATAAATCTATTCTCCCTATATGGAATAGTTTTGAAATGGCAGTCGATATACGGAAGGAACTCCTGAATTAAGTAATCCTCATATCTGCCTGAATCAATTTTCATTCCATTTGAAACACTCTGATGTGAGACTTCCGATGTATTCAATCCCCGGGTATTGTCCATTCTCGGACAAACTATAATCATCGGCCTTATTTGCCCGGAATCTATAAGCACATCTGCGATAGATTTAATCTCCAGTTCAGCCATTATACGCTCATCCCCACTTCTGCCATGAAGAAAATACAATACGGGTAATCTTGATTCTCCATCGTATTTATCCGGTAAGTAAATGGAGAAAACCATCTGCTTATCAAGCAGTTTACTCTGTATGTTGCTATATAGGACTTTACCCATAGGATTATATTTATTTCATTGATTGACAATGTTCTTGATTGATATATATGGCATTATAATCACTTTTCTGCATGATGTGGAAATGCTCAGTTCGTTTATCTCCAAGTGGAGATATTACATCGCTGTCGGTATGATGATATTTGAATCCGGTCTTTTCGCAGACACGCTTCGATTTGCTGTTTCCTTCATAATATCCGCACCACACGGCATCAAGAGCTAAGTCATTGAAGCATCTCGACAGCAGGGCTTTGACCGCTTCGGGAATCAGCCCTTGACCCCAATAAGGTTTGCCAATCCAGTAGCCAATCTCAGCTTCACCCTCTTTCATATTAGCGGAATGAAGACTATTGGAGAACAT
>CAZYXN010000003.1:0-75536 GCA_964651105.1 uncultured Muribaculum sp.
ATGAAGGCGAACCAGGAGGAGGCCCGTTTATTACAGTTAATTCCGACGGATCTTCTTCTCCGCAGATTCTTGAAAGCACTCAGATTGACCCGGCCAACGCCGCTTATAAAGAGATGGTGAGCAAAGCCACGCATTTCAATCCGGTCGACCTTGTATGTTATATAAAAGATGTTGACGGTAAGAAATTCAACCTTACCGAATATGTTGATGCCGACACCGGCTTTATTTCGTCAAAGTCCAAGAGCGGAAAAGAGCTCCGTGCTCTTGAGTTGCCGGGTCTCTGGAACGGCGCCATGAGCGATTGGAACACTGCGTTTGTGGAGGTGCCTATCGCCACTTTCAATCCGGTTAAGACTGTCAACGATTTGCTTCGTCCGGCACATCAAAGCCGATAAACATTAGCAGTCGCCGGAGCGTTATATATAATATGGAAAAGAAAGATATTGTATTGAGTCTCTGGCGTGAATGCTTCAATGATTCCGACCAGTTTATCGACATGTTTTTTTCGCAGGTCTATCGTGATGACGATGCGCTTTTGCTTGAAAAAAACGGTCGGGCGGTCAGTTCAATGTTATTGCAGCGTTATTCCATGAATTTCCATGGGGTAACGCTGCCTGTCAGTTATATATGCGGTGCCGCCACGGCTGCCTACGCCCGTGCCCACGGCTATATGGCCGAGTTGCTGGATGTGGGGCTTAATGAATCATATAGACGGGGTGATGTGTTCAGTTCCCTTATCCCGGCCTCGGGGTGGCTTTTCAAATATTATGAAAAAGCCGGTTTTTCTCCGGTATTTTATAATTGTGTGGTGCATTTCACATCGGCTCATCCTTTTCATCATGTAGGAGATTACCGTCCTTATACCGATATCGGGTCGGATGAGGCTTACGGCTTTTTTGACATGATGATGAGAATGCGTCCGTGCTGTATTCAGCACACTCGTGAACAGTATCACCAGATTATAATGGATAATTCCCTCGACGGAGGCAACGTGATAGCTATTTCCGATGCTGATGGACGGATTGTCGCAATGGCGTTTGCCGTGCCTGATGACGGAGAGGTTAAGGTGAAAGAGGTTCTTGCTTCCGATAATGATGCGAGAAACGGAGTGCTTGCGTTGGTCAAGGATACTTTCGGCGGAATGTCCATGACTGTGCTGGAGTATTTCTCGCCCGGTATCGAACGTACCGTGCGTGGCATGGCCCGTGTTGTCAATGTGCATCGCGCGTTGTCGGTATTGGCCTCGGCTCATGACAATCTGAAGCTTGCCGTAAAAGTGCGCGACAGGCTGATAGAGGATAATTGCCACATTTATTTGGTCGGCGCCGGCAAGTGTGTCGTCAATGACAGTTATAATCCTGACTCGCTGGACTATGATATCGATGTGGAAGTGCTTACCTCAATGCTCTTTGGCAACGAAGTGACAGAACGATTGCTTAATTTCCCGGCTGTAAGGCCCTATATAAGTTTAATGCTTGATTAAAATGAAAAAAATTCTGACAATGGTTATGGTGATGTTTGCCATGAATCTTCCTCATGCGGTTGCCGCTGACAATATCACGAATATAAATCAGGCCGAATTCATAAGTCAGATTTACGATTACCGCGCTGATTCGGTTGCAAAAAGGATGCCCCTTCCTGCGGTTGTAGATTTTTGGGCTCCGTGGTGCGCTCCGTGTCTCAGGCTGTCGTCGATAATTGACGAGCTTGCTGAAAAATATGCCGGGCAGGTTAAATTTTATAAAATGAATATCGACGATAATACGCAATTGGCAAGAGAGCTGGGGATATCGTCAATTCCCCTGCTTGTGCTGTTCCCTAATGACGGAACCCCCATCAGAGGTATGACAGGGGTTCAGCCTAAAGATTTTATTGAAAATACTATTGACGAGGTGTTATTGCATAAGGAATCTCCGGGACGTTAGGCCGACAGAACTATGTCGTTCTCTTCGGCTATGCGTCTCATGTTCATCAATGCGTAACGCATACGCCCCAGTGCGGTATTGATGCTCACGCCGGTGGCATCGGCAATCTCCTTAAAGCTCATATCATTGTAATATCTCATCATCACTACCTCGCGTTGCGGTTCAGGTAGCGCGTCGATTATTTTCCGCACATCGGCTCTGATTTGATCATTAATCATCAAATCCTCGATATTTTCCTCGCAAAGATCGCGACGGTTCAGAAGATTTATGGTTTCGTCATCAGTCGACACGCTGTTTTCCGATTTCTCCTGACGGTAAAAATCAATGATAAGGTTATGGGCTATGCGTGTAAGCCATGCTCCGAACTTACCATTCTCAATATATCTGCCCTGCTTGAGGGTCACGATGATTTTGATAAATGTATCCTGAAAAATATCGTTGGCAATATCCTCGTTTCTGACGATTCTTAATATATATGTATATAATTTTGCCTGATGACGTTGCAGCAATGTGTCGAATGCCGCATTATTTCCATCGATATACATTCCCACCAACTGCTCGTCGGTGTGCTTTTTCATTATTTGCATTACTGTGTATGATTGTTGTTAGAGTAATGTCAATACGATAGGCTAAAGATTTAAGTTGTTAATATTAGGTTGATTTATCGGATGCAAATATAGAAACTTATAATTTAATACCAAAATGAATTAAATTATTTTAGCTATTTTGACACAATAAATAATCAGATTAGTAGTTGTCGTTGCTTGCCTGCAATGTATATTTGAATTTGTTTAAATTTGTTGATGTAATTCTGATTGCTGATATAATAAAATGACGCAGATATCCGTTTTTTCAATGGATTGATAATGCAAAATATATTGCCTATGGCTGAAAATTCTACTCCTTCACGTATAGAACCAAAAGATTCTGTTTGCAAAGATATGCCAACGCCTCGTCCGTCAAAACGCACTCTTGAGTTTATTCGTCAGTTTGCCCGTTGTTATCAGGTGTCGCAAGAACTTCCTGCAACTGTGAATGCGATGGTTGTTAACTAAATGTTTATTTTGGAGAATATTTTGATTCGATAAGAGCTGTTTCCGAGTTATAGAATTCCGGTGACAGCAGCCATTCCAAAGATTTTTCGGGATTTTGTTTTCTGTAGGATTCTACGATTCGATAACCTAAATAGCGTCCGGCGCGGCCGGGTGTGTCGGGATGTAATATTGATGTCGATGGAGCCTGACGTGTCATTCTTTCTGCTATATCTGGATTTATTGAAAATAGCAGCTGGCGGTCGATTAGCGCTTTCCACATGTTTTTTTCGTTTTTTTTGAGCCATTCCCATTGTGTGGTGTCATATCCCATGCTTTCGGCAGGGTTGCTGTCATGGATTAGTTCATTGATTGCGAGGGTAATCGCGCCTTCATATAGCAATCGATTCAGCAGTGTGGGATTTTCGGTAGGATTATAAGGATAAGAACTGACGATAAGCGCCTCCGCTACATCATATGGCAGATGCCTCGAAGTCTTTACCTTACGTTGATATGGCTCAAAATAGCTGTATGCCGGATAATCTGAACCGAGATAGTGGTTAAGCCCTATCAGCATGGAATTGTCGGCAAGTATCACCGATTGATTGTAAGTGGATATAATTCCCGTTACTGAGCGCCATCGGGCTGACGGTAATATTTTTTCAGCGTTCTTTTTTATATATCCCAATGCGGTTTCGATGGAATCGGTCGAAGGGAGACGTTGTAATATGTCGGGGCCGAACATTGTTACTGCGTTGCTTCCGGCATAGGCTTTTAAGGCTGAGTCGACATTAGCAGAGTCTCCTTTTGTCACAAAGGCGATTGCTTCGTGATAACGTGATATGAACTCATTTATCTGCAGACTGTCAAGTTCCGGATATCCCGCAACTTCAATGTCAAAGCGGTCTATCACTACCTTTTCGGGAGTATTTTCTTTTGTGCATGCGTGCAGAAATGCGCCGGCGCATATAATTGCAATAAGTTTCCTGATCATATATTCAAAGATAGCAAGAATTCGCGAGATTACGGCATAGATTGGGGAATAAAGTAATGTGTTGAGAGTTAGGAGAGATCGGCGTTGTTCGTCCGGGGACTGCTTTCGGCGGAAAATTCGGTCTTTGGAAGGGTTAAGCGAATGAATCGCTACCTATCCGTTGCCTTTTTCCTGTCCGGAATACCGGTCCTGAAGACTATTTTGCCGATGGATTATTATCCCTGTTTCATGCCGCTGGACTCGCTTGTCGGGCATCCTTGCGACTGCAAATTTAGCGATTTTTCTTCGCAATATGAAGAAATACAGGCTCCGGGATGATATCCGTGATTCCTATTCGTGGTTCCGCCATATTTTGCATACCTGCAAATAACTCCATATCAATTAATTTTGCAAACAAAGATTAGAGTTATGAAACAGAGCGGATTAAAGGTTTCGTTCTACCTTAAAAAGAATGGGATGTCGGAAGACGGCCTATGCCCGGTGATGGGGCGCATAAATGTCGGCAGATACTCGGAGGCGGCCTTCAGTGCGAAGCTCTCTGCATCGCCCAAGGCATGGATGCTCGGCCGTGCCACCGGCAAGAGTGCCGCCTCGCGTGAAATCAACCGTCAGCTTGACGAAATCAGGGCCGGTTGCCTTGCCGTGTATCGGGAGCTGTCGGCTGTCCGCATGAACGTGACCGCCGACGATGTAAAGTGCCTGATACAGGGGATGGCTTTCGGGCAGGAAACGCTGATGGGATATTTCAGCACGTTCATAGAGAACTTCGCGAAGCGTGTGGGTGTCAACCGTGTTCATGCAACACTTAAATCCTACCGCTACACATACAGGTGTCTGGCGGAATTCCTGGAAACGGAATACAAACTGTCGGACATCCCGTTTACGGCAATCGACCGTTCATTTATAGACAGATATGACGTCTATCTGCGGACAAAGCGACAGCTTGCCATCGCTACCGTAGGGTTCCATACAACACGGCTGAAGATGATAGTGTCGGAGGCAATCACGGACGGCATCATCACCGCCAATCCTTTTGCCGGATACGAGGCGGAGAAGCCACGGCGTGAGCAGAAGTTCCTCACGTCGGAGGAACTTTACCGGCTGATGACGACCCCGCTCCATGACAGCCGGCTGTACCATGTCCGCGACCTGTTCCTGTTCTCTTGCTATACGGGTATCCCTTACGGCGACGTCTGCCTTCTGACGGAAGACAACCTTGAAACGGCGGAGGACGGTACCGTATGGATCAAATCCTCACGCAAAAAGACGAAAATGGAATATGAGATACCCCTGCTTGAGCTGCCGCTGAGGATAATCGAAAAATACCGCGGCATGGCACCGGAAGGCAGGCTGCTTCCGATGTACTGCAATTCCACCATAAACGCGTATCTGAAGAGGATTGCCGAGATCTGCGAGATAGAACGCAGGCTGGTCTACCACTGCGGCCGCCATACCTACGCCACCGAGATCACGCTGGCGCATGGGGTGCCGCTTGAAACCGTCAGCCGGATGCTGGGCCATAACCGCATAACCACTACACAGATTTACGCGAAAGTGACCGATGACAAAATAAGCACTGACACACAGAATCTTGACAGCCGGATAGCGTCACGCTTCACTGTCTGCATTTAGTAACTATAAATCCGCATTGTTATGAAAAAGGATAAAGACAACAATACACCGAAACGGCGCAGTACATTTGCCGTACTCTTCTATATCAACCGGACAAAAGTCCGTAAGGACGGGACGTGTCAGCTACTCTGTAAAGTCAGCATAGATGCCGGATGGGAGCAGATAGGCACGAAAGTGTCTGTCAATCCAGATATCTGGAATCCAGAAAAAGGTCGTGCCGATGGGCGCAGTGCCAATGCCGTCACCGTGAACCGCGCCATAGACTCGTTGACAGCGCAGATAACCGAACATTATGAGGAAATAAAGCGCAGCCTCGGATTCGTAACGGCCGAACTTGTGAAAAACGCCATGAAGGGTATCGGTCGTAAGCCGTCGACTTTGTTGGCTCTTTTCCGGGAGCATAACGAAGAGTTTCACAAACGTGTGGGCGTTGACCGCACAAAGGAATCATACGAGAGTTATCTCAACTCCTACCGTCACTTGTCAGCATTTGTATCCAGGAAGCGGGATATGGAAGATGTTCCGCTCCGCTCTCTTGATAAATCTTTTTATGATGATTTCGAGATGTTCCTTTGTTCAGACCGTGGGCTTAAGCCGAAATCGGTACACGAGCATCTTTACCGCCTTAAGAAAATGACGATACGTGCCGTCAGTCAGGGAACGCTCCGCCGTGACCCTTATGCAAGGCTGCATCCCCCGTTGCCACGGCGCAAGAGCCGTCATATGAAGTTTGAGGACCTGAAACTGCTCATGGAAAAGCAGATTGACGCCCCGAATCTTCAGAGGGTACGCGATTGGTTCATCTTCTCCACCTTTACAGGACTTGCATATGCGGATCTTAAACGCTTGTCAGAGGCTGACATATCACAGGCTCCTGACGGCACATGGTGGATACATGTCAACAGGCAAAAAACAGGCAGCCGCTCGGCAATACGCCTGCTTGATATCCCCATGCGAATCATGGAAAAATACAGGAATGAGAGGAAGGACGGCAAAATTTTCAACCTGTATTGCAGACACTACTTGATAAAGCTTACCCGACAGTTAGGCGAGAAATACGGTTTCTATCTAACCTTTCACAAGGCGAGGCATAATTTCGGAACTCATATTACGCTGTCTATGGGTGTGCCCATTGAGACTGTCAGCCGCATGATGGGACACAAGAGCATCACAACAACCCAGATATACGCACATGTGACCGACCGCAAGGTAGATGAGGATATGAAGCGTCTGCGTATGCAGGCTTCCGGTTCTGAAATCACCCTGATTGACGAAAGCATGGACAGGGAAATGGAAAAGAGAAGGAAATACAATTTCAAAAACAAGACGGGAAACGGTCTGTGACAGCAGACCGCCCCCGCCTGTAACATGATAGAGGCGCATATTGTAGAACCAGACGGCTTTTACAGCCAATTCTGTTCCTCCATGCATTTACGGTGCGCTTTTTCAAGAAGGCTCTGTATCTCGGATTCCCGGTACAGGGCCTTTCCCTGTATTATGTAGTAAGGGATAAGGCGTGCTGTGCGGTATTCCTGCAAAGTGCGCCGGCTTACTTTCAGCAGGCGCGACAGTTCCTCGTCGGTGAGGAACCTGTCCCCTTTGAACATGGGACGCGCGACCGATTCCACTTGTCCGAGCGCCTGCCCGATATTTCCGAGGCGGCGCAACAGGTCCGCGATACGCGGATCCTGTCTGTCGATAAAATAATGGCTCATAAGTGTGATGTGTTGGGGTGATATGATGACTGGAGGAGGTTCTCGATATCTTCTGGCCGGTAGAAGAGCTTGTTCCTTATACGGCTGAACGGCAGGATGCCCTTGTCGCGGTAGGTCTGCAACGTGCGTTTTGATATTCCGAGAACATTGCATACGTCCTCGTTGTCGAGCCATTTTTTAAGACCGGTGTCCTCATGCTTCCGGCTCAGCAGTTCTGATGTTTCCTCGATTTCCCTGATACGGGAGAACAGGGCGTCGAAGGTTCTGATGTCCATGCTTATTATTTCCATAATGTTACGTTTATTTTTAGATTTTACGGTCTGTTTCAGCTGCTCACGGCGGCAGGCAGCGCCTTCCCTTTCATCTGTAGTAATTCCTGTATCTCGGATGCCTTGTAGTATGTGCGCCCGTCTATCATGTAGTAGCGGATGAGTTTCTTCTGGCGGTATCTCGCAAGGGTGCGCTTGGTGACACCGAGCAGCCGGCACAGGTCGTAATTGTCGAGCAGCGTGTCTCCGTCCAGACAGTCCTTGAGACGGTTCATGCGCTCGAATGTCCGCTCTAATTTCTCAAAGCGTTCCATAAGTGCGGAAAACATCTTGTGCACTGTTTCGTGATGTAGCATAACTGGTTCTTTTTAGTGAAACTGAATGGTCTGTTTACACCGTTTTGCGCAATCGGTTATACTGCATATATTGGCCAATGCCGTGCCACAGGCACCAAAAGACATGACTGGACACCGATATTCATCAGAATATCAGTGAAATAAAAATATTAAATCGTAAAATAATGGAAATCAGAGGTCTTGCATTCTGCAAGACTTTCCGGCGGAATGCAACGGTCTATCGCACTTTGCGCCGGTAGATATTGCGGCAGATGCCGTTTTTGAAGCGGGTCGATTTGCGTAATATCCACCCCGACCGTGCGCCGTTCTGAAAGATTCTGATCCCAGTTCCCGCAATCTCGGGCAGAATATGGATTACCAGTTCGTCTATGATATTGTAACGGAACAGTCCGGTCATAAGTACCATCCCGTCCAGATCCAATATTTCGGCGGTATATATGCAGGAACTGTCAGTGCTGTCCTTGTCACATACCAGGTCAAGTACCGGATAATCCTCTCCGAGTTTAAATGTGCCTGCATCGTGCCAGTATCGGAAGCCTTTGGCATCGGTCATGAGCCACCGCATCAATGGACTGCCGGCATCCGGGAGGAAACCGTCGATAGTCATTGCCGTTATGATGCGTACCGTTGCCATGTCGTTTTGTTTCTCTGTTATATAGCAAAAGAAAAGCGCGGTGACTACGCTTTCAGACAGTGGCTCTGGTAAGCCAGTAAAGAGAAACGTAACACCACGCTATGACAAGGCATAGCATAAGCATTACGCAACAGTGCTCTTTACTTCAATTTACCAGATTTCTGTCTGAGACTCTTGCGAACTTATGTATGTAAAAGCAGGCATATCGTAATACGCCGCTTGTATTTTTCTATTTTACGCCCCAAAGTTACAAAAAAGTAGCGAGATGGGCTGTATGTCAGGGCATAAAATGTTACTTTATCCCGTATTTGTTCATCTTACGGTATAATGTCGTAGGATTGATGTTCAGCATTTTCGCCGCTTTGGTCCTGTTGCCGTTGCATGATTCCAATGTGCGGATTATAAGCCGTTTTTCAGCCTCGTCATCTTTGATCGGCCGCAAATCGTGAATGACCTTTACGGCATTGTCATTTGAGAATCTTTTTATATTCAGGTCCGGGGCTGAGATAACCGGAGTTTTTGAGATTAGGACGGCGCGGCGTACACGGTTCTGAAGCTCGCGTATGTTGCCGCTCCATGAGTGTCCCAGCATAAGCCGCTCGGCATCCGTGCTGAATCCGGTAGTGTCCTTGTGAAGCTCATCCGAAAATTTCTTGCGAAAGAACTCGGCCAGCGGGAGGATATCTTCGGGACATTCTGCCAAAGATGGCTGGTGTATCTCAAATTCGCAAATACGGTGATAGAGGTCCTCGCGGAAACGCCCGTCGGATATGGCTTTCTCCATATCCTCGTTGGTTGCCGCGACTATGCGCACATCAGCCCGTCGCTCACTGTTTCCGCCAACCGGCATATAGACATTCTCCTGTAATACCCTGAGCAATGATGACTGTGTATGGTAAGGAAGCGTCCCGATCTCATCAAGGAACAGCGTGCCCCCTTTCGCCGCGTCGAAATATCCTTTCCTGTCTGAATCCGCTCCGGTGAAAGCCCCCTTGACATGGCCGAAAAACATTGATGCTGTCAATTCCGGAGGTATGGCACCGCAATTCACCGCGACAAAAGGCTCGTCTTTCCTGGACTGTTGAAATGAATGGTACGCGCGACGGACTCCTTGCCGGTGCCGTTGGCACCGAGTATCAGCACCGAAATGTCGGCGGGAGCCACAAGTTCGGCCAGATGCATCGCTTCCTGCGCCTTGCGGCTGTTTCGCTTGAAAAGCCGTTCAAGTGAATGCTGAATAGTCACGACGGGATGCATCAGCTCCCTGACGATTTCGGAAAGGCGCTCACTATGTACAGGCTTGGGGAGATAGTCCTTCGCGCCCATCTTTATCGCTTTCACCGCGTCAGGGTACGAGGCATATTCGGTCATTATTACTACCGGAATGCCGGGCTTCTCTTTCCTAAGCCATGCAAGCAGTGACAGGCCGTCCCCTTCGGGGAGGCGCACATCGGAAAGTATCAGGTCAAAATCGGTCTTGCGTATATGCCTGCGTGCCACGACGGCATCAATTGCTGTCGTGACATCATATCCCTCGCGTGTAAGCCAGTCCTTTTGCATCTGCGAGAGGGTCACGTTGTCCTCAACTATCAGTATCCTGTTCTTCATATTCTGACATCTCTTTTTGTCTGTATATACTCTTAAGCAGATTCTCCATGACGGCAATCATGTCGGAGGCAGTGTTTTTGAGGTCCGGGGTTCTCATACTCATATTCTTGGCAGCATTGTTTACCGGTTGCAGACTGTCCGCGATGCCGAGCATCTCCCATACAGGCTTGATCCTGTGCAGGATTGACAGGATGCCTTTCCTGTCATTTCTGTCAATGCACTTTTGAAGTTGTGCGATGTCGTTTGATGTCGATTCCGCAAGGCCGTCCAGAATGGCGGACCTGTCGGACACATTTGCCAGAAGTGGAGAAAGGTCTATCCGGTCTTCATGTGTCTCTTTGGTGCTCGACATGACCATTGATACCCGTTCCAGCAGTTCCTGCATGGAGAAGGGCTTGAATATGCAGCCGGAGAATCCGCGCTCGATCAGCGACTTGTTCCCGTCATCGTCCCGGGCCGTCATTGCAATGACCGGTATTGTCCTTGAATTGCCGATATTTGACTTACGGAGGAGTTCAAGCAACGCGAATCCGTCGATGCCCGGCATGTTTATATCAGTAAGCAGAATGTCATGGTCTTGCTCACGCATTGCCTTGACAACATCCGATACCGTGGCACAGGCGACACATGAGACAGAGTTACGTTCAAACATCTCTCCGGCGATCTCACGTTGCAGAGGGTCGTCATCTATGATTACGACGCGGCGTGGCAGGCAAAGGCTGCCTGCCGGATCTCTGGCAGGTAAGTCGGACAGTACCGTCCCTTCTGTCAAAGCGAGCGGTACGGTCACATGAAAAACGGTGCCTTTCCCGGGAGTGCTTGTGACATCTATCGTGCCGCCGAGCAATGCCACCAGCCCCTTGGTTATTGAAAGTCCGAGTCCGAAACCCTCGACATGCTCCACATTGTCGGCACGCTCGAATGGTCTGAATATGCGCCCGACCGTTTCCTCCGTCATTCCGATGCCGGTGTCGCTTATGTCCATCGACAACCGGCCGTCATCATATGAGGCCGTAATTCCGACATATCCGGACTTGGTGAATTTGACTGCATTCGAGAGCAGGTTGTCGGCAATCTGCTCTATTCTGTCCTCGTCACCGGTGACAGTGACATCCACATTCTGAAAATCGTGTTTGAACAGCAGTCCCTTGTCATTGATTATCCGTGATGCACCGATGGCTATCCTGTCAAGCAGGACATTGAGCCTGAAAGGAATGTTGTTGGGTGTTTCCTTTGCCTCGTTAAGCCGGTATACATCCAGCAGGTTGTTGAGGAGATGCACCACATGGCGGCAGAGGTACCGGGCATTGTTCAGGTATCCGTCACGTTTCTTCTTGTCGCGTGTATCGATGGCAAGTTCGGCACTGCCGCTTATCACGTTGAGGGGACCGCGGATGTCGTGTGAGATGGTGAGGATTATCCTTTTGCGCATCTCAAGCAGCGACCGGTTCTGTCTGAGACTTTCCTCAAGTCTGCATTTATCACGGTCGCGGCGCAACATATCGCGGTGTATGACAACATAGGAAATGAGCAGCAGCAAGAGCGTAATGGCCAGCAGCACTCCGACATCACGGTAAGACTCCTCACGGGTGGCGTTTATTTTCAATTCCTTCTGTTCCAGATCTTCCTGCGCTTTACAGTCGAGATAGCTTATGAGATTCTGTAGACGCGTATTGAGATGCCGGTTTTGCCGGGACAGACTGTCTGCATGTGCTTTAAGGTATTCATTCTGAGTCCTGTGTTCTGCCATAAGACCGCGGTTGAGGCTGTAAAGCATGGTCGTCGTGGCGGAGGGTTTCGGATTTTCCTTTTTACCGAATATTCCGAGAAATCCTTTGCGCTTCGTCTTTTGGGGCTCCTCACTGGCACTCTGACGCGCTATCACCGGCAGTTTGCCGGCCATTTCGTCACCAAGGGCTTTCTGTCGGCGGTATATGTCGGTAAGCTGACACAGCATTTGTTCTTTGTCTTCAAGTAGAGAGCGCAGGCTGTCTATCTTTGGAGCTTCAGAAACAAAAGCGTGCGAGAACCGACATAACATGCTGTCGATCTGAACACGTTGGCTATGGTATCTTTCCCGCTCGGCATCAGTCCATTCCAACGCAGTCTCACCTATAAGCGAAAGTGTGTTGAGATGCATATTAAGACTATTGATTTCAATGCGCAATTTACTGGCCGAGCGATTTTTATCATCCATTGATAACAATGTCTGTTTTTCATTGTAATAGGCGTAGCCAATCACACCAATCAGAATAAGTATCATTATATAGCCGAGACCTATCGGAATATGAAAAGATTTCACTTGCTATAATATTCGAAATGATTAATACACCCTGTTATGAACATGATTGCGTATGATCAATACCCAATCAAAAACTGATAAATTTGTCATTAAAATAGAAATGCATAATTGATGTCAGAATATTTTGTTCACACCTGTTGAAATTTACATGATTGTTGACTGGAGTGTTTCAATATACGAGAGATATATTGTCAATGGAAAATTCCATACCTACAGTACCGGTATATGCTGTCCCACATCCCGATGAGGCCATCACGAGCATATGAGTGGGTGTGCTACTATCAGTATCCCAATCAACTTCCTGAACCGGCACTATTTTACCTTTTGAATTTCGGGCATAGTAGCTTTTTTCTTTTGGAATTAATCCCATATAAGGCTTATAATCCTTTGATGTTGAAATATTCCCATATTTAATTTCGATTCGGTGTCTGTTGACCCAGCCATTTGTTGATTTTTCAAATTGCTCACGTCCGGTACCGACACGTTTGGCATAGATATTACCTTTGTCATCT
This sequence comes from uncultured Muribaculum sp., assembly GCA_964651105.1. Classification (GTDB taxonomy): domain Bacteria; phylum Bacteroidota; class Bacteroidia; order Bacteroidales; family Muribaculaceae; genus Muribaculum. The sequence goes on from CAZYXN010000003.1 coordinate 12,979, forward strand.
TCCCATCGTCGCTGAAGAATGATAAACACCTCTGCCTTATCTTGACCAGGATAGGTTTTGGTTTTCCGCCCTGTTGCGTTTGTAATGATACCAGTTCCCGGATTGAATAGTTTATAATCAAATTGCAGGAATTTCGGTCGTTTGGTGAAAGGGATACCCATCTCCATTTTGGAATATGGATTACTCGTTGATTTTATTGGTTCAAACATACGGCCTAAAAAGATTGACCCGCTGACCAAAACATCTATATTGACCAGACCGATAACCCTACATTGTTCCATCTTGGTTGTCATAACAGCGCATTTACCTCCAGACTCTCTATTGCCTGGAGAAACAGCATTACTGGTTTTCACGATACCACAGACATTGGCAAGGACATTGGATGTTGCCCAAGGATTTCCTTTGGACGGTATATAGGCTTTAGCTCCTTCAATTGTTTCGGTAGGTCCGATTGCATATACAGTCTTGCTCCTCCCGCCAAGGACTCTTGATTCGGTAATTTTTCGCGTAATCCACGAATCCATATCACCAAAAGGTATCTTTTCAATATCCTCTGCCTGAAGTGAGCCAGCGATAAGAAAAACACAAAACAAAATATAATACCTGAGTTTGGTCATTATACAATTATTTTTTTGATTTGGAATTTGGCGTTAACAAATTGTCAGACAACAGTCAGGAATCTGAATCTTAGAAGAAGAAATTTATATGGAGTGATATAGTATCCTCATCAGATGAATTACGATTAAAATTAATCTTATCCTCTTTTGCCAGCCATCCAATGGCTGCGAAAAGTTCCTGATCAGACCACCCACTGAGATTTTTAAGCTCAGAGTAAGTCACGTTCTGTCGGGTCTCCAGTATATGCCAGAGAATTCCTGCGTTTGTGCCGATGCTGTTTTTGTTCATATTGTTATGATTGTTGCTTGTAAAATCAGTTGATATGATTGTGATTACCGATGAGATGGCAGAATCTTCCTGCAATCGTGTGACTGCCAAATTCTACTCTGACAGCCACACATCCTGCATGAAGAACATAGATTTGAAAGTTCAAGAAATCATAAGGTTTGAGAACACCAATGATTAACAGTCAAATTATGCTTTTAATGTTTATGCCGCGTTCCATGGGTCATAAAAGTGATAGAAAACCTTGTGGACTGTTCAATTCCACAGAAGTGCATTAACCCGGATACCCGGCGATTGACTTTTCTCCTATTCTCATCTTAGCAGACATGAACTTTTCACATGCTTCGGAAATCTTTGAGAGAAATTTCATTGTCCTGCTTTCTACATATTGAGGCTGAATAAGATGTCAAAAATCTCTTTCCCTTATCTGAACTTTTTATGGAGGCGTATGACACATGCCGTCCTTCTCATCTTGTTTTTCTGTGCAAGATGTCAAGTCAAGAGAGCGGAAGACTATCATTGATGGACCAAGTCGCTTACATATTGATATTATATTCTTCATGTCACATTAAGTATCTTGTTTGATATTTCGAGACAAAATTACTAAGGTTATCAATAAGAGTTTTGTCCCGAAATCCTTAAAGAGTGGTCATATTTTCAACGCAAGTCCCCTTGCTTCCCTTTAGGACACTATTTATGGAAAATGGATAAAAGACCATCCGAGTTTGTTGACGAACTTTGTATCAAGAAAAATTTCAGTGCGACATAAACAATGGAGATAATAAGTATTAAAGACATAAAAAACCGCTTTCACGCAGCCGATTATGTTGACGATGATATTATGGCCGGAAGTAGCCTTGAAGAAGTTATGGCCGACAATGAGAATGTCAGAATCAACTTCTGTCTTATTATATTTTGTATCGAAGGATATTTGCAGGTCACTGTGAACAATGTGACATTTAAGCTCATGAAGAATGACATGCTCACATGTGTTCCGTCTTCTATTATTGAAGGTGTCATGCTGGGGAATACACATAAGGTAAAGGTATTCGGATTCTCTACGAGATTCCTCGAACTGATTACGGCAGGAGAGCCTAATGCTGTAAACATCTTGCAGTATGTAAAGACAGCCCCGATGCGCTATGTTCCATCGACCCAACTTGACCCCTCGATACTGTCATTGTATGGCGAAATAATAATGAAAACCTGTGCCGGACAGACAAAGTGCTTCAGAGAAACTATTGTAAAGAGTATCCTGACAGCTTTCTTCTGTGAACTCATGGCAGAAAATATGAATTACATTAACAGCTCGGATGACAGTGATACAAAACGTGCTGATGTAATCTGTAAACAGTTTATGACTATGCTTGCAAATGATGACGGCACACATCGTTCTGTCAGTTACTTTGCAGATAAACTGTGTTATTCAGCAAAATACCTTTCGTATGTAGTAAAATCAATTAGCGGGAGAACTGCGACTGCATGGATTAACGAGCATGTGATTGAAATCATAAAAAGTTATTTGAGGTATTCCGACAAATCCATTAAGGAAATTGCTCAGATATTGGATTTCCCAAATCTTTCTTTTTTCGGGAAATACGTGAAGCGTCATACCGGCCTCTCACCAGTTGCGTACCGGAATATGCCCAAAGAGTAAATGTGCCCAAATTATTATGTATGATTCGATTAAGTGCCATTACACAATTGTCAAAGCCATGCCCTTTGATGCGTTCTTTTATCATTTTGATTCTTGCATTACTGTCAAATCATGCCTGTGTGTCAGCCTCAAACCTTCTCACTGACAGCATAGCTGCAGCCGACGATTTGCCTGTTGCGGATTCACTGGCGATTTGTCCTCCCGTTGTTGACAGTCTGCCAATAATTGCATTACCAGAACCGGGCACACTTGATATGTCAAGGTACTCGCCTGACGGCCTAAATATTGAAAAGAAATCAATATATGAACTGCCATACTCAGTCACAGGATCTGAACCCGACTGGCGAAGGCTGTGGCTGAACACAGGAGTTCTTGGCGGTGCTTTTGTCGGAACTCTTCTTGTCCTTGAATGTCTTCCTGAGGATGCTACTTCATGGAACCGAGCCGAAATTCAGTCAGTTCCACCTTTTAAGAGATGGTTTCGGAATGTTTTCAAGAGAGGGTTTGAATGGGATCATGATAAATTTTACTTCAATTACATCCTACACCCTTACGCCGGTGCCGTCTATTATATGGGAGCGAGAAGTTGTGGCTTCAATGCCTGGCAATCATTATTGTATAGTACCTGTATCTCTACTATATTCTGGGAACTGGGTATAGAAGCGTTCATGGAACGTCCTTCTATACAGGATTTGTTTATTACACCATTGGTTGGCAGTTTGATTGGTGAAGGATTCTATAAAATCAAGCGTATTATTGTGGATAACGGATATAAACTGGCCGGCTCCCGGATACTCGGTAATATAGTAGTCTTTCTTGTTGACCCTATCAATGAGGTCATTGGTCTTTTTGCCGGTAATAAATGTCGGCAATTGAACAAGAAGTCCGAGAATAAGGATTTGTCATCATCGTTATTGTTTCCTTCAGAACATGGTTTTAATGTCGGACTATCCCTGACATATAAATTCTGAATGTCATGGCAGAGTTTCGTTTCTTCCTGTTACGCATGGCCGCACTGATATTTATACTTATGGGCCACGCAAGATATTGCGTGGCTCAATCGGATATCCCTGCTGATTCTGTTGCCAAAAAACCAAATTTCCTACAACGGATAATCAAATACTTTGATGACTCGAATAAGCCAAAAGAATATAAGAAATTTGATTTCAGCGTTATAGGAGGTCCCCATTACTCATCAGACACAAAACTTGGTATAGGTCTTGTCGCGGCCGGGGTATATCGCACATCCTTGAAGGATTCATTGACCACTCCTTCAAATGTGTCCTTATACGGAGACTTCTCTACTTCCGGTTTTTACCTATTGGGAATAAGAGGCAATCACATTTTTCCGCTTGATAGATTTAGAATCGTCTATGACCTATATTTCTACTCTTTTCCCACCAAATTTTGGGGTATAGGATATTCCAATGGAAGAAATGGCATGAATGAAACAGATTATAAGGATTTCCGGGTCCAGATGCGAGCCGATTTCTTTTTCCATTTGTCCAATGGACTTTATATGGGTCCGGGAATCGCTTTTGATTGGATTAAGGCGAAGGATATTGATAAACCGACTATCTGGAATGGCCTTCCCTTGAAAACAATAGATTTTGGCTTGGGCGTCCAAATCCGTTGGGATACAAGAGATAATCTCACAGCCCCGGAAAAAGGTTGGCTTATAGGTCTTGATCAAAAATATTTCCCCAAAGGTATAATCAATGAACAGTACTTCGGGTATTTGGATTTTCAGGTAAATCATTATCGAAAAGTATGGAAAGGAGGCATTGTTGCCGGTCGTTTACATACAAAATATAGTTATGGGAAAGTCCCTTGGGGGCTGTTGCCGACTTTAGGTGGAAGTTCGACCATGCGTGGATATTATGATGGTAGATATAGAGATAAGGGAGAATTGGATTTCACCTTAGAATTACGACAACATGTTTGGCGAAGAAACGGACTTGTAGTTTGGGCTGGTGTAGGATCGGTATTCCCGAAATGGTCCGAAATCAGATTGAACAATTTACTTCCCAACTGCGGCATCGGGTATCGCTGGGAATTCAAAAAACATTCCAATGTACGACTCGATTTTGGTATCGGTAAAGGAGAAACAGGCTTTATTTTCAATATTGATGAGGCATTTTGATAAAAACAAGGCAGCCATTTCATTATATTTGTGGGCATTAAGCGTCAGCTTGCTGCCCAATATTATAATGCTTTATTCAGAACGTATAACATCTGAAACACTGTTATGCAACTTATTGGTTCCAGTGAGCTTATATCTCTTTGCATTGTCCTTTTGCAGAAAGACCTGGATTGGCGTTTTGGTTATGAGTCCGGTCTTTTTCTTAGCTGCCTTCCAACTGGTGCTGTTTAATCTATATGGCAGTTCTGACATTTCTGTTGATATGTGGCTTAATATAGCAACTACAAATGCTTCAGAAGTAAAAGAATTACTTGGCAATCTCATGGAAGCCATAATAATCGTCACAGTGTTATATCTGCCGCCAATGATAGTCGCAGTCATATCATTCTTCCATAAATGGCAAATTTCTTTCAGGTCGGCTAAATCACTGAAAAAGGCCTCATTATTTTGTGGTTGTTTTGGAGCATTAGGTATTTGTCTTGCCGGATTTGGTAGAAATATTACCGGTGTAAATGATGTTTTTCCACTTAATGCGATAGTCAATCTTTATGGAGCTACGGTAAGTCAATCGCAGATGTCTAACTACGCATCGACATCGTCTGATTTCGTTTTTAATTCCGTATGCGTGGCACACAGCGATGAAAGACAAGTGCATGTCATCGTTATCGGAGAGACTTCTCGTGCCGCAAATTGGAGTATGTTCGGTTATCAGCGTAATACAACAGCATCGCTTGACACTATTTCAGGGATAATAGGATTCAATAAAGCTGTCACTCAATCAAATACGACACATAAGAGTGTGCCGATGCTAATGTCGCATCTCGGTGGAGATAATTTTGTTGACTCCATATATATTGTCAAAGGATTGATTGCCGCATACAAAGAGGCAGGTTTCTCAACTGCATATTTTTCCAATCAGCAACGTAATAATTCTTATATAGACTTCTTCGGAGAAGAGGCTGACACATGCGTGTTTATCAAAGATTTGGTTCCGACTAACGAGAAACCTAAAGACAGTATTTTAGCTGACCTTGCAGCAGCCGAATTAAGGAAGGGAAATAAAAGACAGCTCGTTGTACTGCATATGTATGGCTCTCATTTCAATTATGTTGACAGATATAGTGACAACTCCCGAATTTTTTCCCCTGACCAGTATCCTGAAGCAAATAAGAAGTACCGGGAAAATCTCATAAATGCCTATGATAATTCTATCATTGAAACAAGTCACGTGATTTATGATCTGATTGGGGAACTATCGGATATCGGTTGTCGCGCCACATTGGTTTTTGTCAGTGATCATGGAGAGGATATATTTGATGATGACCGGAATCGTTTTCTTCATGCTTCCTCCATTCCTACTTATTACCAGCTTCATGTGCCCTTCATGATTTGGATGTCATCCACCTACTGTGTGGAAAGCCCGGAGAAAGTAGCGGCAGCGAGGCAAAATTCCCATCGCATAGTTTCATCAAGTGCATCATTGTTTCATACGGCACTGAATTTGGCGGAGATTCATTGCAGGGTATATGACGAAACATTATCGGTAGTCAGTGATAAGTATTATCCACACGAGCAAGGATTTCTCAACGACCATAACGAGTTTGTTACTTTAGACTGTTCCGGACTCACATCGCTCGATGTCAAAAAATTTAATGAAGCTCAAATTCCCATCCCCATTGGAATAGATATTTGAGAATAAAAAAGGCGGGTTGCCCCGCCTTTTTTAGTTGTCGGAGACATTTATATTCCTCCTCCAAGTGCATGATACAGTTTTATCATACCTTGGATTTTATCAAATGTCTCCTGAGTTTCGGTAAGTTGAGCCGAAAGGAGAGATTGCTGGGCAGTAAGCACTTCAAGGTAGCTTCCGTTGTCGCTGTGGGCCATAAGGAGCCGGGTGCTTTTGACTGCGTTTCCCAATACCTCAATCTGACAACGGCTTACAACAAGACGCTGCTGAGCGTTCTGCCATTGTGTCAGAGCGTCATTGACCTCAGCACCGGCGTCAAGAAGTTTCTGCTGAAAAGCTATCAGAGCTTCTTCCTGCTGCGCCTTGGCAATTTTCAAATTGGCAATATTTCTGCCACGGTTGAAAAGAGGCTGAGTAAGAGAGCCCAGTGCATTGAGAAGCCAGTTTCCGGGATTTACTATTCCGGCTCCGCTATTGTTAGTCCATCCGATTGTGCCGCTGAGTGTCAGAGAAGGATAGAAAGCAGCGCGTGCGATATTGGTGGAATAAAATGCCGCTTGCAGTCCATACTCTGCCTGTCGAATGTCAGGACGGTTTTCAAGCAACCTCAACGGGACACCCAATGCGAGAGTGTCGGGAAACTCCTGCGATTTCAGGCTCCCGCGCGGAATGTTCTGAGGAGTCCGTCCAAGAAGGGTACAGAGGGAGTTTTCCATTATCTTCAATTGCTGTGAAAGGGAAAGTATGGAGTTCTCGACCTCATATCGGCTCGCCTTTGCCTGCGACACAGCGGCATCGTTAGCCTCTCCAACCTTCTTACGCGCCTCAAGGGTGCGTATAATCTCGTCCCATGCTCCGAGCGACTCCTTTGATATCGCCAACTGTTGGTCAATGGTCAACAAGTTGAAATATGTGTTGGCGATAGTTGCGACAAGTTGTGTAGAAACGGCCTGACGATAGTTCCTCTGTTGCTGCAACGAGGCGTATGCGCCGCGTTTTTCATTGGTCATCTTGCCCGCTATATCTATTTCCCAGTCTGCCGACAGTCCGAGGGAATATGTCTTCACTGCTTTTGCGCCGTCGTAACTGCTTATTCCGCCTTGTGGATTCAGCGATACACCCGGAAGATACGCGAGTCGCGCAGCCGACAATGTAGCCTCTGCCTGAGTCACACGCAATGAGGCTATGCGCAAATCGGAATTATTGACGAGGCCGGAGTCAATCAGAGCCTGAAGCTGAGGGTCTCTGAAAAACTCGCGCCATGGAATCGACGCTATAGAAACAGTGTCGGAAACAGCCACATCTTCACCGAACAGGTTTTCTGTCGTGATTTCTTCGGGACGGCTATATTTCTTATATGTGGAGCATCCTGAGGCAAGGAGCGTCACGGCGATTGCTATAATTATATGTTTCATTCTCCTTTTTCCTTTTTGTGAACTTTTATATCTTCTATTTCTGCCTCAATCTGCAAATCCGGGAATTTCTCCACGCCGAATTGCATCGGACGGATTTTCTCCTGAATGGACTGGAAAACTATGAACATGGCAGGAGTAAAGAACAGAAGTGCTACTGCGCCGAAAATAAGACCTCCGACAACACCGGAACCAAGCGAACTGTTGCCGTTTGCACCAGCTCCTGACGAGAACATGAGCGGAAGCAATCCGAATATCATTGCAAGCACTGTCATAAGTATAGGACGGAAACGAGCCTTGGCAGCACCTACGGCTGACTGGATCAGAGTCATGCCGGCCCTTCTTCGGTCAACGGCATAACCCGTTACGAGAATAGCGGTTTTAGCCAACAGTCCGATAAGCATGATGAGACCGGTCTGGAGATATATATTATTTTCGAGGCCCATCAGCTTGGCAAAGATGAAACTGCCCATCAGCCCGAAAGGAACTGAAAGCAATACCGAGAATGGAACAACGAAACTCTCGTATAGACCGCAAAGGATAAGATATACAAACACAAAGCAGAACAGGAATATCAGCACTGTGTTGTTCGATGTTTCGCTTTCCTCACGGGAAAGACCTGAAAACTCATATCCATATCCCACAGGGAGAACCTGTGCGGCAGTTTCACGAACAGCAGCGATGGCATCACCGGAACTGTATCCTGGCGCAGCCTCACCGTTGATGACCATTGAGCTATAAAGGTTGAAACGGCTCACCGATTCAGGCCCGTAGTCTTTTGTGATTTTCACGAAGCTGCTCAAAGGAGCCATACCCGACGGTGTGCGGGTCATAATTCTGTCGAGCGATTCCACATCCACACGGTAGTCGGGAGATGCCTGAATCATCACACGATACAACTTGGAAAAGCGGTTGAAGTTTGATACGTATGCGCCGCTGTAATATCCGGACAGCGTTTCAAGCACAGCATCTGCGGTTATACCCGCACGCTCGCATTTCACGGGATCGACCTCAACAGTAAATTGCGGGAAAGACACATTGAATGTTGAGTATGCCGTGGATATTTCCGGGCGTTCACGCAAAGCAGCCGCCAGTTTCTGCCCTATCGAGAACAGGGAATCAACTCGTCCGCTTACCTGATCCTGAAGGTTGATTTCAAAACCGCTGCTCACGCCGTAACCGTCAATAAGCGGTGGAAGGAACGCAAATACATTGGCATCAGGAATCTCTGCGCCGATAGCATTTATTTTGTCGGCTATGCTTTGGGCGTCGCTACCGGGATTTTTTCGTTTATCCCAGTTATGCAGTTTAATCATACACATACCGCTGGACGGACCTGCGCCACCGATAAGTCCGTATCCCGATGTTACGGTATAGAATTCAATCTCGTTAATGGAATCAATCTGCTCGGTAATATGGCGCATTATCTCATTTGTGCGTGTGACAGAAGACCCCGGAGGAGTGGTGATGTTTACCATGATGGCACCGGTGTCTTCTTCGGGCACAAGACCGGTCTTGGTTGTGTTCATAAAGAACACAAGCAACACTACGGATGCGATGACGGAAATCCACATTATGGGCTTGCGACGCACAAAGAAGATTACGCTGCGCACATACTTAAACGATAGACGGCTGAAGGCTGAGTTGAAGGCAATGCGATATCGTTCAGCGAAAGATGTTTTACCGTGGCTGCTGTCAGTATGGGGTTTCAGCATAATGGCGCAGAGGGCAGGCGACAATGTAAGTGCATTGACTGCCGAAATGCCTACTGCTGCCGCCATTGTCAAGCCGAATTGCGTATAGAATGTTCCCGATGTTCCGCCCATCATTGAAACAGGAATGAACACTGCCATAAACACAAGTGTGGTAGTGACAATAGCCGATGTAATGCCCTTCATCGCGTCATTCGTAGCCATGAACGGTGATTTGTATCCTATATCGAATCTCGCTTCTACCGCCTCCACCACGATTATGGCATCATCCACCACAATTCCGATTGCGAGGACAAGAGCGAACAGTGTCAGCAGATTGATGGAGAAGCCAATCAGCGACATGACTATGAATGTGCCGACAAGAGATACTATGATGGATATTGCCGGAATTATGACAGATTTTACGTTCTGGAGGAAGACGAAAACAATCAGCACGACCAGAAAGAAGGCTTCAAGCAGGGTCTTGACAACCTGTTTCATTGAGGCGTCAAGGAACACTTTTGTAGAGAATACATCTCCGAAAACGACTCCTTTGGGTAAAGTTTTCGATATTATTTCTATTTCTTTGTCTATTTCATTGATGACCTCTGTTGCATTTGAGCCTGCGGTCTGGAATATCATGAACAAAGAACCGGAATGACCGTTGACATGACTGCGGTAATTATATGCTTCGTCGCCGAGTTCTATTTCCGCAATCTCTTTCAAACGAAGCACCTCACCGGAGGGAAGTGACTTTATAACTATGTCTCCAAACTCCTCCGGCGTGGAAAGACGCCCTTTATACTTCATCGTATATTGGAACACACCTTCATAGTTTTCGCCGAATGAACCTGTGGCAGACTCTATGTTCTGTGCGGCAAGAGCTGCGGTCACATCGGCAGGTACCAACCCGTAACGGCTCATGATGTCCGGTTTGAGCCAGATGCGCATACTGTAATTAGAACCAAGCAATGTCACAGCTCCTACACCGGAGATGCGTTTGATTTTGGGAATGACATTAATGGCGAGGTAGTTGTTGAGAAATTGATTGTCGTAGCTGTCGTCCGGGCTGTAAAGTGTTATCACTTTAAGCATGGATTTCTGCTGCTTATTGGTGGTTACGCCAATTTTCGTTACCTCGGCGGGGAGAAGTCCGGTGGCGGTGGATACACGGTTCTGCACATTGACGGCAGCCATATCCGGATCAGTTCCCTGTTTGAAATAAATGGATATAAAAGCGTCGCCGGCGTTGGACGAGGATGAGGAGATATAGGTCATGTTCTCAACGCCGTTGATTGCTTCCTCCAAAGGAACGATTACACTTTTCTCTACCGTCTCGGCATTTGCGCCAGGATATGATGTCATGACCTGTACCGTAGGCGGTGCGATATTCGGGAATTGCTCTATGGGTAATCCGGCAAGGGCGATGAAGCCAAGCAATAGTATTGCGACCGATATGACTATCGACAAGACCGGTCGTTCTATGAATGTCTTTACGGTCATACTCTTTACTTACTGTTTTTCGTTTTTATTTCCATACCGTCTTTAAGATTGCCGACCCCTTCTGTTATTATTACATCGCCGGGGTTAAGACCTGACAGAACGATATAACTGTTATTCTCTTTCACCGCCTTCACCTTGATGATGGTGGAATGAGCCTTCCCGTCAACCAGACGGTAGGCATACACCTTGTCCTGCAACTCAAATGTTGCGGATTGAGGGATAAGTATGACATTTTTGTTTACCGATATGAGTCCTACGTTGCCTGCGCCTCCGCTATGCAGCAACCCGTTGGCATTATTGAATACAGCACGGACAGATGTTGCACCGGTGGATTTGTCAAGAACTCCGCTGATGCTTTCGATATGACCGCCCGTTTCATATACGGAACCGTCATTCAGATAAAGCGACACTTCTGGCATCGCCTCCAGAACTTTTTCTGCCGACCCATAAGCGCGGATAAGCTCAATTATTCTGTTTTCAGGCATGGAAAAATAGACATACATCTCCGAATTGTCAGAGATAGTGGTCAGCGGAGATGAAATACTTGGAGCCACGAGATAGCCCGCACGGAAGGGGATAGTGCCGACAACTCCGTCGCACGGACTCGTCACGACGGTATAGGAAAGATTGTTGCGGGCGTCTATTACCGTTGCGGCAGCCTGCTCTTGGGCAGCTTTCGCCATCATGAGGGCATTTTCCGCTTTCTGAAGTTCAAACTCTGATATAACTTTTTCCTTGAACAGCTCTTTCTTTCCGTCGAGGTCAAGCTGGGCAGATGCTGCCTTGGCTTTCGCGGAATTGAGATTTGCTTCCGCTGTCTGTAATGCAGCTTTGTATGGAACCTGATCGATTACGAACAGTGTCTGACCTTTTCTTACCCGCTGACCTTCCTTTACATCTACTGATGTTATTTTTCCTGAAACCTGCGGATAGATGTCCACATCCTGTCGGCCTCTGATTGAAGCCGGAAATTTCTCCGTAGTCTCGACATCCGAGGTCGCTACTGTCATTGACGCGAACTCAGCTTCCTTCGTTTGTTCAGTCTTTTCGGAACATGCAGTCAGCAAGCCAAGAAAAAGGCCGCCTGCCACAATGAGAGCCAGGACTCTGTGATAGAATGATGATTTATTCATATGTTTTGTGTTTATTGTATTTGATAATGAAACCAGCTGTTATAGTTATGAATGTCAGCAGCTCTGCCATAGGTATTGCGAGCCATGCGCCGTCAATACCGGCCATATCTGACATTATCACAAAGGCCGGAACGAGAAATATCAACCCTCTCAAAAGGGTATAAACAGTGGGAAGTGCTCCTTTTTCAATGCTTTGGTAGTAACCGATGAAGGTGATGTTCATTGAGAAGAACACTGCACAAAGTCCGAACAAGGGAAGCCCATGACATGCTATTTCAAAAGCATGGTCTCCAGATGGGATAAATATGCTGACGATAAGGCTGTTACCATAAATAAGCGCCACGGTTATCGTCAGACCGCACAGAAAGGCTGCAAACAACGCGATTCTCAAAGTCCTGTAAATCCTTGACCAATTACGCAACCCGTAATTGAAACTTATTATGGGTTGCTCAGACTGCGCGACGGCATTGTTTATCGAGAATACCACCGGAAAAAGATAACAGGCAATCGAAAAAGCGGCAACGCCTGTTTCTCCGGATAAATTAAGGAAAACATAATTGCCGGTAATAAGCATTATGCTCATGGCAAATTCCGACAAAAATGTCGGAAATCCTATTCTGACAACCCTCCATGTGCAGATGAGAGCGTTAATGAAATTTGACAGGGTAGCTTTGAACCGATAGAATTTCAAGTCGCGGGAGAATAGCTGGAAATATGCCATGACTCCTACCCCTCCGATTATACAGCTAATGCTTGTAGCCAGACCTGCGCCTAAAACTCCCATCCGGAAATGGGCTACCAATATATAATCCAGTATGATGTTGACCGGAACCGGGACTATCTGGCACCACATGGCATATTTGGGAGATCCGTCAAGCCGTATGAACATCATGCCGCAACTTTCAATAAAGATGAAAGACATACTTGCCACGAGGCTCAGGAGATAGGACTTTGCTTCAGGCATCAGTTCCGGAGTAGCTCCCAGTAGTTGGGATATTTTTGTCGGGAACAAGATAGCTATGCTGGATATTATGAGCATAATTGACAGACCGACAAAAAAGGCTTGCGTAGTTATCTTACCGGCAGCAGTGTTATCTCTGGCAGAAAGTTTTATGCCGGCCAAAACCGAAGCCCCGATGCCGAACATCAGCCCTATACCTGTACTCAACATATAGGTCGGTGAGATTATGTTCACCGCTGCCAACCCGATGGAGCCGACGAAGTGACCGACGAACATGCCGTCGATTATCGTCAGTATGGAGTTGAAAATCATAGCGGCGAGAGTCGGGAAAAATATTCTACTGAAAAGTCGCCCTATCTTGCCGGTTTCAAAGTTCAACTCTGAGATATTTTGAAACTTCTCCATTATATTTGGGGTATTTTGCGCGGCAAAGTTACTTACGCTATTTATTCCGGCCTATGAGAATCTGTGTGAACCGGACAAATTGGCACTTGAAGTGGACAAAACGGAGCTTATTTTGGACATGGGAAATTTCAGGCTGATTGGATTAATCCAATGTCCGTTTCAAACCTTGATTAGTCCGTTTCAAAGGCTTTTTTGTCCGCTTCACAATCTTTTTCATCTGCTTGACAGACATAAAATCGTAATTTTGCATGTAAAAAGACAACTTGGATAATGGAACACAAACAGATAAATATACTGAATGTCCGGAATGCATTTCTGCTTGCGGTCATCTCATATACGCTTTATACGTTGCTATGGATGCTTGCGGACATACCGTTGCGCCCCAGTCCGACATTGTTTGAATTGGCTATGGATTTTGTGGTATGCACAATCTTTATATTCATATCGCTTGTGCTAAGCCATCTTATTTTTAAGGCTTTGCGCTTTCATACCGGATTCAAGTGGAGTCTGATATACAGTTGCGCCATGCTCTTGCTAAATAATTTCATAGCGATTGCAATGAGCTGGATTTGCGGAAGGATATACGGAGGAACAGGAAACCCATTGTTCGAGGTTCAGGGTATATATGCCTTTGCAATGTTGGCAACCCTTGTTTCAAGCATATATGTCATAACTTCATTTATGAACAACTATAACCTTGCCATAGAAGAAAAGCAAAAGGCGGAAATGGAATTGGCCAAGGAACGGGAGAGTGTGCTGGAAGCACAGCTTTCGGCACTTAAGATGCAGATAAACCCTCATTTTCTCTTTAATAATTTCAGCACACTGTCCGAACTTATAGAGACAGAACCTGATACTGCAAATCTGTTCCTCTCTCATCTGTCGAAGGTTTACAGGCATATCGTAAGGAATCTGAATGTCAATCTTGTCGATGTAAGGGATGAACTGAAATTCATCGACTCGTATGTGTATCTGATGAAATTACGTCACGGAGAGGATATAATTGTCAATATCGACGAAAGTCTTAGAAAATCAAATGGGAAACTTCCGCCTGCATCGTTGCAATTGCTTGTGGAGAACGCAATAAAACACAATGCTTTTTCCTCTGAAAAGCCGCTAATAATTGACATGACGCTGGAAAACGGATTTTTGGTAATGCGGAATCTCAAACAACCGCTTACAACCGCAGTCGAATCCTCCGGTGTCGGACAATTAAACATCATCTGGCGATATTCGTTGCTTAGCGACAAAAAAGTACGTATTGAGAGCACTGAACATCTATATTCGGTAAGTCTGCCGTTATTATAACAAACATCTGAAGCCATGAACATTCTGATAATTGAAGACGAGAAACATAATGCTGACAGACTCATACGCTTGCTTAACGGGTGTGGTACGAACATATCCATATTCGGCCCGCTTTCAAGTGTTGAAGAAGTCATGTCTTTTTTCCGGGCAGAACAAGAGATAGATTTGATTCTGTCTGATATACGTCTTACTGACGGCCTGAGCTTTGATGCCCTGAAGGATATTCCGGGCGACATTCCCGTAGTTTTTACCACAGCATATGATGAATATGCCCTTAAAGCATTTGATTACAACGGCATTGCCTATCTTCTCAAACCGATTGAAAAAGAAGAACTTATTGACGCCATAGAGAAGAGTAAGCGTTTGTCGGCACATTCTGCAACAAGGGAGATTGCAGAAATCTATCGTCTGTTGCAGCAAAAGCCGGAGGCTTATCGCCAGCGTTTTCTTGTAGCCGAGAAAGACGGATATATTACTGTGGCCGTGTCGGAAATTAGCTATATTTCTACTGAACTTGGACTTGTACGCTTATTCCTGAAAAACGAACGGCAACACACGGTAGAAATATCGCTTGACGATATTGATGCTCAACTTGACCCGACACAGTTTTTCCGTGCCACACGCCAACACATTGTCAACATCACATCTGTAAAGAGAATATCAAACTGGTTCAACCGAAAGACAAAGATAATCCTCTCAGAATACCCCGATACCGAAATCGTTGTCGGCAAGGAAAAAGTCTCCCGCCTCAAACAGTGGCTTGACAGATAAAATATTTTGAGTTATGAGAAAAGATAGAGTGAATCGTATTATTAACGTTGTTGGCTTGTTAATTCTCTATTGCTCAATCTCTTGTGCAACTATACGGTTTGACCCACATAACAGAACCGAGCAAGTGACTGTTACATTCGATAAGACAATTAAATAATCGTACAACGATATATAATTTCTCTAACACTTTGTGGAAAATTGGAAAAATAATGGGGACGACGATATTACTTTTGTCCGGTTCAACTCCGGTTTTGTCCGGTCCATGCGGTTTGTCGTTGTCATAAGTTGTCTTCAAGTGTAATTTTATATCATGAATATGAATTATGAAGTGATTCATCATTAAAATTAAAAAAGATGAAAAAACTAACACTTTTCACTATGGCAGCCATATGCTGTCTGCTATTCCCGGCATGTTCGGATGACGTGTCAACCCCCGAAGTTACATCAACTCGTTCCTACGAGAAAGATGTCGAAGTATTGTCACATTTTGTCGATATCGACAAATCAAGAGGAGCCTACTTCATCAACGAGGCAAAGAAGGTATATCCTTTAGATTATGTAGTAAATAGCTCTCTTGATGAGCTGAACAAAGTAAACCCGGCTAATCGTCAACGCTTCGAGAACGAGTTAAAATCCCTTAACGACCAGCTTGACATCATGGCGAAACGAAGTGATGTGGAACAGATTGTCTATATGACTGGCGAAGGCAATGTATGGATTCGAAATATTAATCCAAATCCGGAAGTAATGTTGGAAGCTGTGCAAATGCCGCAGTCCCGCGCAACAAGTTCGCTTTATTGGACGATGGAATTAACTCCGAACCTTGTTCAACAGGCTAATTTTACCGCTCCAAATCGTTTGACATGTGATATAAATATCAATATGTTTGGCTATAAATACTATTTCTTTGAAGTAGGATGCTATACAACTGGTGCGTCAAAAAATCCCAATGGAGATTACCCTGCTGGTGGAGGAACAAACTCCAAGGCAATAATAATGTCTGGTACTGGCTCTATCGAATATTATCAATTCATATGGACAGTTAGCGGACAGGCAGGTAATGTTAACTGGTCATTCAAGGGACATCTTTATAATCCGACTTCAGTTGGACAATGTCAGATAACAGCTAAGTTCATGGATTGATATGAAATACATGCATTTTCTACTATCTTCGTTACTCCTATTTGTGAGTTGTGAGTCTCCAACTGGATGTACCACACCCGAACAGGATAATATAATATCCCTGCTCACCGACGGTATTTGGCAACGACAGAGTATTGATGGAGCAAGTAAAGTAGAAGTGCTTAATTCATGGAAATTTGAGAAAAATGGTAAGGGAGCCAACAGAATAGAGCGTTTTGAAGATGAAGTAAAAGTCTATGATGAAACTTTCTATTTCCAATGGTCCTTTACCACAGAATCTATGGCTGTAATATATATCCTTCGTCAAGAAACCGGAGAAGAGTTTTGGCAAATCATGGATTTGACTGATTCGACTCTGAGAGTTAGATCCTCAATTAAAGATCCCGTGTTAACCCCTGGGATTGAATATAGTGAGTGGATATATAATCGTAATAAGGAATAAGATTAAATCTGAACAACCTTGGGGTGAGAGTCGGACTTTCATTCTAAACTGATGCCTATTTTGACATATACGTTGAACAAAAGCAATGAAACCATAGTTTTTGATAGCGCATATAAGAAAAAAACAATGACTTCGATAATTGAAAACAGCAAAGTATTATTGTCAAAAATGAGTCTCGGCTATAAGTACACATATCGGGAACTGCAGAAAATATGTGATTTCACAGAATCGCAGCTGTGTTTCGCAATCCTCTATCTGTTGAGGGAAGGCAAAATAAGTCAATACCGGGAATCAGATGTAGTTTATGAGCTAATATCAATGTGACCCAATTGAAATCGGAGGCAATACAGAATATCCTGCACTGCTCCCGTTTCTGTTAAAGACCAATATGGGATGACCGATATATGAATACAGTTTCAGCTACTAACGGTTGTTTCAGACTTGATGATTGAGTTTGTCCGTTAGATGCTTCAGTCCAAGATTCACCCTGTTTGATGCTTGACTTCCTCGCCGCCTTTTTCATCATGTTTGCGAGCGAGGGCGGCGGTGATTTTGAGGTCAAGGGCGGCGAGGGCGGAGTTGCTTTAACTCGTCCTCCTTGCCCCACGTCTTTGAGATGATGGCTTCGAGTTGGGGAACCTCAGTGAATATTATATTGATATCGGATTCACTTTCATTGAAGCAAGGTTTAGATACAGGCCCTGGTGCTCAATCATGCCTTGACGGAACATTTTCCACAGCAGGTTGCATCCAAGCTGTGCAAGAGTCGAGTTGATGAACAGATCCTGTTTTTCCAGCGCCTCGGCAAGAGAGCAACTCGGTCCGGATTCATCGTCTTTGACTTTTGAATACCTGACGAGGCGTGTCACCACTTTCAATGACCCGACTGTCTCATAAATATGGGATTCCGGCTGTCTGATCTTTCTCGGCACGCTTCCCAATATAACCTGTCCGCTTGATTGTGAGTTGCCGAAGTCAAGCCAGTAGAGCGGTGTGGCATAATTGACATACGCTGCTTCCGGGACAGCTTTCAGCACCTTCCATAAATCCATGCGCGACTTCACGTTGTCAGTACACGTTACAGTTATGTTTGCAAGATTGTCCCTGCGTGCATCTTTGGGACTTACAGGATATAATCCCGGAATTGCCGCCCAGTCGTTACCGAAGAAATTGTTGATCCGGGTCACCAGGCACTGCGCCTTGTTAAGTCCGAGATCAGACCATCCGAAAAGCTGCCTTCCGATATTGGCCTCGGTGACTATGTCAGGGTCATACACCGTTACAAACAGCCCCGGATGGTTCAGTGCCCTCAGGGTCACATCAAGTCTGGCGAGATTCGTAAGCACCTGTGAGCCGGTTCCTCCCGCACCTATAAGATTCACCGTAACCGGATGCTGCGGATCGAGCAGGTAGTTATGAATGTAATGTACACGTTTCATTTCAGTATATCCTTTAGTTTCAGATTGTTCAGAGGGATGAGTTCATCGAGGTTGAACGGCCTGTCGCGTGCATCCTTTGTCACAAGCACAAGGTTTGATTTCGTAGGGTTTCTCCCGCCGCCGAGGTGTGAGAACTCAGTCAGCCAGAACCTTTTCTCAAGATACTCCAGAAAAGTCCCGAATGTCGGCTGCCTCGGACGTTCAATCTTCGGATTGCCCATACATACGCTGGCGTTCGTGACATTGAAAAACGGGGCGGCGTAAAGTTTTGTCTCCGGGTTGGGGCTTGCCCCCTTGAAGGCATACACGTTCATTCCGCCTCCCTCTCTTGATTCATAGATAATCCCGGGGATATTGTATTGCGCATTCTCGATCTTAAGGCTTTCCACAAAGTACATCATCCGTTTCTGCGGCGGATTATACCATACATAACGTTCCGTTCCCCTGCGTGTGTCGCAATACAGCAGATTTGCCGGCAAGGTTCCGCACGGAGTGCCGTCATGTGCCTCCGAATAGTTCCTGACAAGATCGTTCATGAACCCTACGGTCACAGGGCGCCCCTCGCCCATATTTCCATTTTGGTCAATCGCACGCATCTCAAGAAAATGCTTCTTCCCGTCCTCATCGGCATACGCGATAAGGACAGCCTTGGGATACATCACGGAGTGTATTTCCCGTGTTATCTGATTGGTGTCTGTCATGATTCAAAATTTCTTATTATGTTGATAAACCTGTCTGACCATTGAAAGAAGTGTTCGGGATACTCGTCAGATATCTTGAAAAGCGATTCTATTTCAGGTGTCAGCATCATGGTTGTCATGGGTACAATCTCATAGGATTCCTGATAATCCGAGTTTATGAAATCGATCAGCGTCCTTGTCACTATGTCATCGTCCTCATAGACTATACATATCTGTCGATCCAGTGACACAGGACGGATGTCCGGCTCATCTTCGTAATAAGGGTCATAGGCATAATGCATTATCGGCTTCTCCGGATTAAGGAATTCCATCCCTTCCAGCATCGCGTCTATCAGTCTTGACTCCCATGCACTGACAGGCCTGTAGCCACTCAACGCGGCATGGATGTCATCATGATATGACTTCTTCTCAATACGCCTGAGCAGCCGGAATATCGTCCCGGTCTGATATGATGCTATGCGTTTCCTGTTCCTGACGGCATCCTTGTCCGCCCCGTCCGGATCATAGTCTGAAAGGACACATTCCATTATGCATTCATGTTCGTCACAATCCAGTATGGAACCGATTCCGTTGGCGTGCATGAACTTATGCAGGAACGAGATGGATATGCGCCGCAGTTCCGCGTTGACATGCGTCAGGAATCTGACCGGAAAATAATACAGCTCGCAGTTTCCCCACCTGTGATGTTTCCACAGATTGAAATAGAGCCGGCCGTTCTCCTGCTCGATATTGAGTCCGATTCTGTCGTTCAGTATTGTCTGCATGTCATAGTACAGTTGGTTGATGCTTTCACTCAGCGTCTTGCCGGGGATATGCTCCGGCTTCACTTTCAACAGTTCCGCATACCGTAAATATGAATCACGCAGGAAATCATAGTTCTCCTGCGTGATTATGTTGAAAGTGTCGCCTCCCCAGTCCTTGATTATAAAGGCGGGGACAGAGCTCTGGATGGTCGTCCTCAGAAAAGAATTACAGCACCGCTGGGCGCTGTAATTCTTCTTTGCCGGTTCACTCCGTAATGATAGCGCCTCTCTGTCTGGCTTATGAGCAGCCTTGCGAGCTGTTCCGACTGTGATTCGCTCAGGAGTCTGCATTGTTTCTCTTTTTCAGGTTTTGACATTGATCGCTATCCTTTGGTGCCGATGGTTGTCTTGAACTCGTATACCGCAGTGTCACCGGTGATTGACGGGCCGTGTACGGTCGCGGTTGTCAGTTCCGGATAGGTGTTCGCGTAGAACCCCATCACCATTTCCGGGCTGTCGGAGGGGTTGGGGTCGTCGAGCGTTATCGTCGCAGTCCCTTTCTTGAAAGTGAACGCGCGTTTGATTCCTGTGATTTCGAGTGCCATAGTCTTACATCATCTGGGGTTGAACATAATTTCCTTGTAACATTGAAGCCGGGAAGTCGGGATAATCCGCATATTCCTCCGGCCGGTAAGGGGGAGCGTCGTCGGGATCTGCCAGCCTTGGTGCACAGGCTGCCATGTCGTGTTCGAACGGCATAGGCTGCTGAGCGTACCGGGGTTGTCCGCCCGACACACCCTGCTGCCCTCCGTTGGGCGGCATCATTGCGCCATTTGGCTGCGCGTATTGCGGATATCCGCCGTTGGGCTGCGGTTGCTGCGGCCATCCCTGCTGCTGTTGAGGATATCCGTATTGCCCTCCGTATCCCTGTCCGGGATTAGCGTATGGCTGTTGTACGGGCTGTGGGTTCCGCTGCGGCATGGCAGGCTGCTGTTGCGGTACAGGCTGTGGTACAGGTTGCGGTTCGACGACCGGTTGCGCTACCGGTTCCGGCGTTGGCTGAGGCTGTGCCGGCTGTTGCTGCGCCGCCACGGGCTGTTGTGCCGGCTGGGGAACCTGCGGAAGCTGCGACCGGGGCTGTTCCGGTTCTTCCATCATTGTGAAAAGGTCTCCCTGACCGGCCAGTTTCTTCTGCTCTTCGATCTGCCCGTCGATTTTCTTCTGCTCCTCAGCCCCGGCATACTTGCGGGCTTCGGTGAGCGCTTCCACCGCCTCACGGTGTTTTTTGGCTGCGATAAGTTCCTGGGCTTTCTTGAGGTTTTTCTCATACTTCTCGCGTTTCTCCTTCTCCTCCTTTGATTCCTTGGGCCTGACACCCTTGCCGGAGGCCGCCTTGTCCGCCTGTGCCTCGAACTGTGCCATGTTGGTTATCAGTCCCGATGCCTTCTGCATCGGTCTGGCTACCACTTGCAGGAATCCGGAGTCAAGCTCTTCAGGTGTGCCGTTGAGAGTCAGGGGAACGATACTGTTCTGCGCCTCGTTTTTCAGAGTGTTGGACTTGGGGAGCAGCGATACCGCCATGCGTCCGTCCGCCGACTTGCGGATGACCAACGTGATATCTACGTCCGGGGTCATCATCTGGTTCATTGATTGAAAAAACATATTCGTATAGTATTTAGTGTGAATATTTCCGTTCTGTCGTGCCCCCGTTCATCCCTTGAAGAATTCCGCGAGGAGGCGGTTGCGGTCGGGATGGCGGCTTATCTCCATAATCGGGTCGAGGATTGTGGAGATATGCACCGGCCCTCCTGTCCTGTGTGACGGGAGTCTTACTTCCGGCCTTTCGATCCGGACGATTCTTTTCTTCGGCACCGGGATTGTCACCGCCGGTTGTGCCGCTGTCATGATTGCCTGTCTCATAGTCATTTCTTTTTTAAGTTATTATTTTTGATATCCGGGCCTGGCAGCCCGATGAACTACAAGGGCATTGCAGCGGCCGACTCCGGAAATGCAAGGCTTTCGGGAAAAATACCGGAGCGTAGCGAGGATGATTTTTCCCGAAACCGCCAGGCCCGGCCTTGCAGTCCGAAAGAGGCGGACGCTAATTTTGCCCGGTAGTTCCTTCGGGTCTGTCAGCAGGAGAATTCCTTTCTTCATCTCTCTTTCCTTATATTTTCCGACCTCATGCCGCACACAAAAAGAACCGCCCAATTGAAATCGGACGGCCCTGCCATATATGCCTTTTGTCAATCCATACATATGACAACCCATGGTGCGGTATATCAGAAAATCAGACCGCTGATAATGGCGAACAGGAGCACCGCCGCCACTATGATGCAGGCCATCTTATATAGGAACCTGAGAAAGCCCCTGAAAAAGATTATCGCCACCGCCACCCAGACCGGTGACAAACCTTTTGTATAGAGGTATAAGAACACTGCCGTCAAAGCGAATATTGACACGGTCTTCCACAGCCATCCCATGCCTGTGATACTTTTGATAAGTGCGGATGCTTTCATAACTGTAAGTCTTTACCGGTGTGACACGGTGTCATCCGGATTTCGGAGGCTTCCCCGTGGCTCGCCTCCACAGGCAAGGCTACGGGGAAAAATACCGGAGCGCGGCGAGGATGATTTTTGCCCGTACCGTCAGGCTCGGCCTTGACGGTGGAAACCGGCGTGCCGCGAACTTCGCCTCCAAATCCGTATGACGGCATTCACTGTCCTATCCTTTCCGTGAAGCCTTTCTTTCGGGGAATGCGAGCGTGACATTGTAATCCCCGTCGAACACAAGCATGGCGTCGAAGGAGTTTCCCTTCTTCCCCCTGAACCCTTTTATCAGCTTTGTCCTGCCGGAAGACAGCAGCTGTTCAATATGGCTGTCCGTGAGTTCCCTGTTCAGGAAGCGGCGGAACACCAGAAGTCCGCAGCCTGTGTTGTCGCAACGAGCGGTCTTCGCGCGTATCACCACGCGCCCTTTCCCGCATTTGGGACACGGGCGCGAATGCACCGGAGTGACAGGCATTGTGATTCCGAGAATCTCCGAGGTGGCCTTGCGCGTATAACCGATGATGGCGTTCATGAACGTCGATGGTTCGAGGGTGTGCCGCTCGATCTGCAACAGGGTGTTCTCCCAGCTGCCGGTCATGCCAACATCGGCCACAAGCATATCCTTCACCGCGTGGTACAGAGCCAGCCCCCTGTCAGTAGGCACGATGCTCTTGCCGGAACGCCTTATGTAGTCGCGCTTCAGCAGCGTGGCGATAACCGAGGCGCGTGTCGCTGGCGTGCCGATGCCTATGTCGCGGACAGCCTCCCGCGCTTTCTCGTCGGCGATATCCCTGCCGCACGCTTCCATTGCACCGAGAAGGGTGGCCTCGGTGTACAGGGGACGCGGCACGGTCTTGCGCTGTGACAGCCCATATCCCGATACAGACGCGGTGTCACCGACAGAGAAGGCGGGGCAACTCACATTGTCATCGGATTCATCCTCGCCACGGTCTTCCTTGCGGTCGAACACGGCACGCCATCCCGGAATGACGACGGACGTGGAGCGGGAACGGAACGGCATCCCGCAGATTTCGGCCTCGGTCAGCCGGGTCTCGGTGACACACGGGGGCGAGAAGGCTTCGAGCATGCGTCCGGCAATCATCAGATAGACGGCGCGTTCATCGCCGGAAATGTCGGAAGGCGTCACTCCTGTCACAATCAGAGCGTGGTGGTCGGTCACTTTGGCGTCATTGACGCTGCGGTTATTGAGCACGGATACATCAAAAGCACCCCCGTAAGTATGAAATTCCGGCATAGCGCATACCTTTTGCAGCAGTTCCGGCACGCCACGCATGACATCCTGCGGTATGTACCGGCTGCCGGTGCGCGGGTAGGATATCAGTTTCTTCTCATAGAGCGACTGTGCCACCGCCAGAGTCTTCTCCGCTGTCATGTCGTGGTGCACGTTGCAGTCCTTCTGGAGTGCCGTAAGGTCGTACAGTAGTGGCGGCTGGCGGTGGGAGTGCCTGCATTCCGCCCTGGTGACACGCCCAATGGCACCGGGGACGATGCGGGAGAAGGCAGCCTCGGCCTGTGCCTTCTCCCTGAAATCCTCCCTGTGGAAGAAGCGGCACGGTCTGCCGTCTATGGAGAGCGTCGCATGGAGCTGCCAGTATGGTACCGGTACGAAGTCCCGGTTCTCCATGAACCGGGAGCACACCATCGCCAGCGTGGGTGTCTGGACACGTCCTATGGAGCTGTTGGATGTCCCCGACACGCAGGCGAGGGCGCGGCTGGCGTTCATGCCCACAAGCCAGTCGGCTTTCGCACGGCAGTCAGCGGCTGCATGGAGGCTGTCATACTCGCGGCCGTCGCGCAGATTCGCCATGCCGTTACGGATGGCCTCGTCGGTGAGCGACGATATCCAGAGCCTGCGGAACGGCTTGGTGTAGCCGAGATAGTCATAGATATAGCGGAATATGAGTTCTCCCTCACGCCCTGCATCGGTCGCGACGATGATGCTGTCGCATTTGGAGAACACATCGTCGATTATTCTGAGCTGTTTTGCGGCGGCGATGTCCGTCACCGTTCCGCGGTCGGTATGGACCTGGCGCACCACCAGCCGGAAAGGGTCAGGAATCATCGGCAGGCTTTCGGCTGCGGCGCGGTCATAGCCGTATGCGCCCGGCATGGCGAGCGACACCAGATGCCCGATAGCCCATGTAACCATGTAGCCGTTCCCGGTACAGTAACCCTCTTTGCGTATGTCGGCGCCGACGACACGGGCGATGTCCTGCCCGACACTCGGCTTTTCAGTTATTATTGCTATCATTCATGTAAAATTTATGCCGTCCCCCGCCAGGATCATGGAGGCAGGGAACGGCGGTTTGACATTGGGTTATATAAAGACGTTGCGCTATCCCGGTTTGATGCCTGTGATCTCAAGGAGCGGGGCACCGCTGTCCCTGCTAACAAGCTGCAAGGTCGCGTCGAGGACAACATCCGCACCGAGGAGGACGAGGCTTAGGGATATCACGCCGGTTTTCCTGCCTTGCAGGAGAGTGTCGAGTTCGCCAGCCATCTCCAGCTCGTCTCGGAGTATGCCTATGGAGGCGAGTTCGTCCCAGTCCACGTCTGCGGCACTGAAGGGCATTATGTTTTCCAGATTCATTGTCACGGTATTTTGAGTTACACATCATTCGGCGTCAGCTGACGCCCTGACCCTTTGGCTTGCGTTGCTGCCCCTGAGCCTGGCGGCGTTCCTGCGCCTGAGCGACGACATTGCGCTGCGAGGCGTCGCGTTTGCGGCTGGGATCCTCGTTGTAGTAGTCCAGACGTCCTGTGTTGAAGTTGGCCTTTACATACTGCGAGAAAGGTTTGCCGTCGAAGCCGGTCATCCCTTCCACGAGGACGGCTTTGCCGTCCTGGAGGTGGGCACGCTGCGTTGCCGTGAGCGTCTTGCCCCAAAGTTCCGTCGGAATCTTGAACTGCTCGCGCTGCTCGAAGCCGTCAGGGGTTCGGGAGTAACTCAGGCGTCCGGTCTCGAGGTCTGCCTTGATGAACGAGGAGAATTCCTCGCCCCGGCGTGTCACCATGTCGTTAAGGAAGATCACCCGTCCGGCACGTAAGTCTTCCCGTTCTTCGGAGGTGAGCTTGACCCCGTTTATCTCCTTAGGGATATAGATTTCACGGTCCCCTTCCGGCGAATCCGGGTTGTAGCGGGTGTAGGCGGGGCGACCGCTCTGGGGATCGAGCTTGACGAACGACGAGAAGTATTCCCCGTCTCTGCGCTTCATGTCCTCCACGAAGATGGCCTTGCCGAGGTTCAGGTCCTCGACCTGCTGTCTGGTCAGTTTCACCCCACCGAGTTCCTGGCGGTTGAACACCCTGTCGTTCTCGAAGATGTATTCTATGCCGCGTCGTTCGGCGCTGATCTGCACCTTGGCGTTGAATTCATTGCCTGCCAGCGACTTCATCCCTTCGAGATAGACAGCCTTGCCCTCCCTCAGGTCGTTCTTTTCCTGCTCGGTCAGTTTCACTCCCTTGATCTCGTCGGGGATATACACGTTTTCCGCTTTCATTGCCACCACCTCGTTGGTGAGCTTGTCGATGCTGATGAAAGTGGGGACATACTCGCCGCTGCGCGCCTTGAGTTCCACCACGCGCCCCATGTTGCCGGTCTCCAGCAGGTTCTTCTTGTCCTCGTCGGAGAATATATGCCCGAAGTATGGGCGGTCGAGGTCGGGTTTCTGGCGCATGCCGTGGATGGCGAGCACCACCGGGCCGTTGACGGACTGCTGGAATGACAGCCTGGCGTCGGTGCGCAGCACGGCCGAGCCGAAGTTCATGGTGATGGGCACCATCTGGTTTGTCTTGTACCCCTTGAGCATCTGGTCAAGCAGACCGCGCTCCACGAGATACTCGCGTGACACTCCGAAGAGCTTGAGCTGTTCCCAGTCAATCATCGACTCGTTGTAACGCGGGGCACGCTGTCCGGGCTGCTGTCCTGCTGCCGCCTCCTGCTGTGCCTGCACCTCGCGCGGTGACATGCGCACTTCTTCCTGTCCGGGCTGGACGGCCTGTGCCGTCTGTTCTTCCGGGTTCTGTTTTTTCTTTGCCATTTCTTCTACATTTTGATTATTGGTGTTTATCTGTCTTTCCCCTCTGGGGGTTATCTCGTATTTGCTTAGGAATTTCTCCACCGCGTCGGTCCTCCTTCCCGCCGCGAGGTCGTCGATGGCCTCTGTCACCTCCGGGTCATCGAGGTGTTTCTCCTTTACCGACAGTATGCCGAAGCGTGTCGGGTCTTTGAGCTGGCTCCAGAAATTCTTTAGGAAATTCTCGAACAAGTCCGCATAGCGGTCAATCTTGAGGAACGAGTTGCTGTGTTTTCTGTCGGCGGGGACAGTTTCGTGCTGTCCGTTCCTGTCAAGTTTTGACACCGCCTGCAATATCAGCTCCATCTTGTCAAGGATGAACACTATGTCGCTCATCTGCTCGTTCTCGGTGATTTTCTGTGCGGGGGATACGGGTTCCGCCCTTGCTGATTTTTTTGCCATACATTGATGCTTTTTGAGTGAGTAAATAAATATTTTCACTGCAAATATAGGCTCTGAAAGCACACAAAACACTGATTTGCAAATGCTTGACAATCCGTTTCACCGGATGTCGTCACATTGCACCGCAGGGGTGGCATCCGGCGGAGCGGAATGAACCGATATATGGCGGAAAAAGGGAGAAACGCGGATAGAAATGGTATAGAAGGCGAGGTTAATCAAAAGGTGGCCCGCAGGGAGAAACAGAAGCGGAGATAAAGGGGTATAGAAAACGACCGAAATATGCAGAACTGAGAGGCGGAGCTGCTTTTGTCCCCGCTTATATCCGTCTGTAAAAAACAGGCGGCACGATTAGATGTGTTTCTCCACGACATGGCATGGATTATGGCACCGTCACGATTCCATAATGCCGGCGCCACAGTTTTTTCATCTGACCGTCCTATGCGTCACAGGTCGGCATCGCTTGCTAAGTCCCGGCCGACGCTACAACTCGGACGGGCGAAACCGGAGCGTTTTTTCCAAGAAAAATTACCGTAGGGAATTTTTTGCAGGAAAACCCGGAGGGCCTGAACGTGAGGATTTCGCTCTCCGAGTTACCTTGAACCGGGGACTTAGCCGGCGATGCCGACAATTACAATAATGATTTTTTTAAGAATTTGACATATAGCGGATTCTTACAACAGTTACTTTTCTGTCAAGGAATTCTCGTCAGGAGATTACATCTATTTAATACTGACTGTTGGTTTGCGTTTATTTGCTGATTCTTAACACTATAAGCAAGATTCTGGTAAAATTTATCTGCAATCAATACGCGTAAGTTATCAAAAAATGATTATCTTTGCAAAATGATTGCAGCAATTCATATGAATTACGAAACAGAAAGTCTGTCAGACTGGGTCAACAGCCGAATATTAAGAGGCTATTATACCTTTTCCAAGGAAGATGTCAGAAAACGGTTTCCTGACATGGCTGACGATTATCTACGATTGTCGCTCCATAGATTGGTATACCGAAAAGAGATCATTTCTCCATGGAGAAACTTCTATGTCATCATGCCTGTGGAATACGCACTGAAAGGTATTATTCCGCCAGTATTCTACATAGACCGGATGATGGAATTTCTTGACAAGAAATATTATGTGGCATTATTGAATGCTGCGGCTTTTTATGGGGCGTCACATCAAAAGCCACAGACTTATTCCGTTGTGGTAGAGCTGCCGGCTATAAGGAGTACAGAAAGGAATGGAGTTCCCATATCGTTCATCTCAAAAAAAGAGATACCACTCCGCTACATTCAGCAACACAAAACCCGGACCGGATATGTGAATGTGTCTTCGCCTAATCTGACAGCTGTGGATCTGATAGAGAATGAAAAAAAGGTAGGAGGCCTTAACCGTGTATGTACGGTCCTAAACGAACTTATGGATTCAATGGACTTGACCAATATCGATGCCTCTTTCTTTGCACTCGCTCCAATACCCGTATTCCAGCGTATGGGGTATATACTGGACAACATTCTTGAAAGGAAAGATTCAGCGAAAATATTGTATGACAAAATAATCAGTTACGGTATAAAATACAGAAAAGTGCCATTTAAGGTAGGGAAACCTGTCTCAGGATGCCGTATTGACTCAAAATGGAAAATAATCATTAATCAAGAAATAGAAATCGACGAATGATACCTGAATACGCGATTAGGGAATGGAGTGAATATGTCCCATGGACTGCCACAGAACAGGTGGAGCAGGATCTCATGATATGCCGTGCTCTGGCTGAATTATATAAGGATGAATATCTGGCTTCACATCTTGCTTTTCGTGGTGGCACAGCTCTTCATAAACTTTTTCTGTCACCACAGCCACGATACAGCGAGGATATTGACTTGGTCCAGATCAAATCCGAACCCATTAAAGAGACATATGACCGTATCAGGGAGGCTCTTTCATTTCTTGGAGAACCTAAAGTAAAACAGAAAAAGCATAACAACACACTTATTTTCAGGTTAGAATCTGAAAGTTTCCCAATAATGCCTATACACCTGAAAATTGAGATCAACTGCAAAGAGCATTTCAATGTCCTCCCTATGCAGAGAGTGCCGTTCAGCGTATCCAACAAATGGTATAGCGGAGAATGCGAAATACTGACATATCAGCTTGATGAACTTGTCGGAACCAAACTGCGCGCTCTGTACCAGCGTCGGAAAGGTCGTGATCTGTATGACCTGTATAAAGTGATTACCACTGCGGACATCGACATTAGCAATGTGCTGAAATGCTACCATGAATATATGGGGTTTGTGGTGAATCATATTCCTACATACAAAGAGTTTATCCTTAATATGGAAGACAAGATGCAGGATGATGAATTTTTGGGAGATACCAAAGAACTTTTGCGTCCGGATGAGGACTTCGAGCCGGTAACGGGATATCAGATTGTTAAAACACATCTGTTGGACAAATTAATATGACCGTATTATGGAAGTAATAAAACTGCACGGAACCGAAGACAAGTTGTATGAGCTTGTGGCGCGCCTTGTCATGGATCCGGACATAATCCGCCAGAACAACAATTATCCGTTCAAGACGACACCTCAATACATATGGTATTTATGTATGTGTGAAAGTGAGGTCGCGGGGTTCATGCCTGTGAAGAACACATCGGGAGGTCTGTATATTGACAACTATTATGTCAAGGAGGATAAGCGTGAGATTCTGGAGGCGCTTATCACAGCTGTAATTTCAGCCACGGACAGACCGATAACGGCCTTGTGTCACAAAAGGCACACCGAGACGTTCCACCGGTATGGATTTATCACATGCACAATATTCGCGCAGTACAACAGGATGCAGCGTGTGGCGGGGAAAGGAGACCAAAGCCAATGATGCGCAGACTGAATGTTTATGAGGCTGTGCAGGAACGTCTGAAACTTGTTTTTGACAACTTCGACTATGTTTATGTGTCCTTTTCCGGAGGGAAAGACAGCGGTGTGTTGCTGAATCTGTGTGTGGAATATCTTCGCAGGAACCTTCCGGGCAGAAAACTCGGAGTCCTGCATCTGGATTACGAGGCACAGTATTCCCAGACAACCGAATACGTGGCCGCGCGGTTGGAGGAGGACAGGGATATCCTTGAAGTGTATCACTGCTGTGTGCCCTTCAAGGTAACGACGTGCACATCGATGTATCAGTCCTACTGGCGCCCGTGGGAGGAATCCAAGAGAGATTTGTGGGTAAGGAATATGCCGGAGAATTGTTATACGGCAGGCGATTTCTCTTTTTTCAGCGATGGGCTGTGGGACTATGATTTCCACGGGTTGTTTGCGCAATGGCTCCGGCAAAGGAAAAGTGCGCGCCGGATATGCTGCCTCATAGGCATACGCACGCAGGAAAGCTATAACCGTTGGCGTACAATACACAGCAGCAGGAACTACCGCCATTTCGGGTCTGCAAAATGGATTAACATGATGGGCGGAAACGTGTTCAATGCATATCCCATCTACGATTGGAAAACTTCCGACATCTGGACTGCCAACGGTAAATTCCGATGGAGATATAACCGTCTTTACGACCTCTACTACCAGGCAGGAATACCGTTGGGGCGTCAGCGCGTGGCGAGTCCTTTTATCTCCCAGGCCCTTTCCACGCTCTCGGTATATAAGGCTGTCGATCCAGATACATGGGGCAGGATGGTGAGCCGTGTCAACGGAGTGAATTTTGCCGGCATTTACGGGAGTACCTTTGCGATGGGATGGAAGTCAGTAAAATGTCCCGCAGGTTTCTCCTGGAAACAATACATGGAGTTTCTTCTTGACACTCTTCCAGAGGAAACAACCCGGAATTATCGTGACAAACTCCGCGTAAGCATACGCTTCTGGAGAGAACGCGGTGGATGCCTCTCTGAGGAGACAATAAGCAAACTCCGGGACAGGAACATACCGCTCAAGGTAGGCAGTATATCGGCATACCGTACCGACAAGCGGCCTGTCAGGATGGAATATCTGGATGACATAGACATCCCTGAATTCAGAGATATACCGACCTATAAGCGTATGTGCATCTGCATACTTAAAAATGACCATGCCTGCAAATACATGGGATTCGCGCTTACCAAAAAGGAGAGACTGCTGAAAGAAAAAGTAATGAAAAAATACCGATCGCTGAGTCATGACAAGATATAAGAGTCCCGTATATAACGTAATCGCCGTCCCGTTGGACAAGGTTGTGGCGAACAGTTACAATCCCAATGTGGTGGCACCACCGGAAATGAAACTGCTCGAACTCTCCATATGGGAAGACGGATACACTATGCCGTGTGTCTGTTATTATCTGGAAGACACGGACCAATACGAGCTTGTGGACGGATTCCACCGCTATATGGTCATGAAGACATCCCGACGCATCTATGAGCGGGAAGGCGGCCTGTTGCCGGTAACGGTCATAGACAAGGACCTGTCACACAGGATGACCTCCACCATAAGGCATAACCGTGCAAGAGGGATGCACGATGTGGAACTGATGAGCAATATTGTTGCCGAACTGACACGTTCAGGTATGTCCGATGCCTGGATCATGCGCAACATCGGCATGGATAAGGATGAACTGTTGAGGCTTAAACAGATATCCGGGCTTGCCGCATTGTTTGCCGACAAAGACTTCGGGATGTCGGAAGAATGGAAAGAAGATGACTGACTGGAAAAGGCTATAACCTCTCACAGTCAGTCGCTTTCAGATCCTTATTCTTTCCCGCTATCGTCCTGAGGCAGCAGATGCTGCAAATTCGGGTCGTTCTTGATACGCTCCATCTCGTCGGAGATAATCTGCACCACATCGTTTTTGATCTGAGAATAATTGCGGTCTATCTGCTCCTGCATGATATCGTTGCCGTCCTCGTCAAGAAAATCATTGATGACCGGGATTTTCCTGTAGGCTTTCGTCTCGGCCGCCACCCTCGCGCTGTCAACAATGATGCGCGAATGGAAAATCTTCTGTTCTATCTCCTCGCCGAAATTGTCGGCGACGCTGCCGACGAAAGTGCCCTGCGAGAGATTGGCGATCTTGGATGCCGGAATAAGGGAATCAAGCTGAGTGTTTATCGATGTCGACGTGTCCTGCCGGTTGATGGATACGGACTGGCGCTGCTGGAGGATTTTGCCGAAGCGTTCCGACAGGCTCTTGGCGGTCTCGCCGACAACCTGCCCGCTGAAGATGTTGCCGACGGTGTTCTGGATGACCTTCGCCTCCTTGTCACCGTAGTCGCGGGCAAGTTGCGAGAAATCCTGGAATCCGAGGCATACCGCCACCTTGTTTGAGCGTGCCGTGGCGATTAGGTTGTCGATGCCGCGAAAATATATGGTCGGCAGCTCGTCTATGATGATGGAACTCTTGAGCTGTCCCTTCTTGTTTATCAGTTTCACGATGCGGCTGTTGTAGAGTCCGAGTGCCGCCGAATAGATGTTCTGCCTGTCGGGGTTGTTTCCCACGCAAAGGATTTTCGGTGCCTGCGGATTATTGAGGTCGAGCGTGAAGTCGTCGCCCGTCATCACCCAGTAGAGTTGCGGAGAAATCATCCTTGACAGAGGAATTTTCGCCGAAGCTATCTGACCCTGGAGCTGGTCCTGCGCTCCGCCTTTCCATGCGTCCATGAAAGGAGAAAGATAGTTCTCAAGCGACGGATACGAAGTGAGTATGGTGAATATGTCGGCATACGGCTTGTTGAGAAACTCGATGGCGTGGGGGAAGGTGCAGTACCGTCCCTCCTTGTATATGCGGAGATACCATATTATAGCGGCGAGCAGGATAATCGGCGACTCCACAAAGAAATCGCCCTGTTTCTGAATCCAGGTCTTGTTCAGATTCAGGAGAATGGTATAAGCCGACTCGTATGCGTCGCTGATGTCCGCCATGAACTGCGGATTTATAGGATTGCACCTGTGTGAGCGGCGCGGATCATCGAAGTTTATCACATAGAACTCCGGCTTGACCTTGTACTTGTCGAGGTTCTTCAGAAGCTCGTTGTAGGCTATGATTGAGAGGTCATCAAATTTATAATCATAGAGATACATCGCGAATCCTTTGGAAATCTGCTGCCTGATATAATTGTTCACCACAGCATAGCTTTTGCCGGAACCGGGAGTGCCAAGAACTATGCTGGCGCGGAAAGGATTCACAACATTTATCCATCCGTCCCATTCCCGGCCCTGATAGACGAACTTAGTCGGCAGGTTCACCGAATACTCGTTCTCCATCAGTCGAGTTTCCTGCATGAAGCTCTCGTTGGCGGTGTTGAACACATCGTCCATCAGATCGTGGCGGAACATACGGCTCGTCCATATTCCGGCCATCAGCAGCAGTATGTATCCGGCAGTGAGTGTAGCGGTGTATAGCACCGCGTTGACCATAGGCGACAGCGGCAGGGAGAGTATCCACCAGTTCATGAAGAAAAGCACAAGTCCCGATATGTAGGCCCCGTAAATTTTCTCCCACGTCATCTTCTGATTCTTGACGCCTTTTGTGCCGAGGCATGACAGGGCGAGGAATATAAGGGCGAACATCTTTGTCAGGAGCAGGTTCCTGAAAAGCCCCGCCGTCCGCTGGAAGTTCAACAAAATGCGATCGACGACACCTATGTTCACGCCGAGGTCGGTTATCGCCTGGTAGCAGTACCAGTAAACGTGTATCACTACGAAAATTATGGATATGGCACGCATGAACTCCATGATTTTTGCCAATCCGCGAAGGTCATCTTCCTGTTGCATATTGGATATCTTTTAATGGTTTATAATGTCGGTTGTTATCGCAGACCGCGATAACGGCGTTTTTTCTTTTTCTTGCGGAGCAGACGGTTCGCAAGTGCCTCCTCCTGCGGGTCGGATCCGTTGGTGTCGAGCGACAGTATTCCGAATGCCTGCTGTATTGCCTCTCCCATGTCGGAGACAGCGTTGGAACGGGAGTCAAAGCGCATGCCGCCGTCATCCTGTCCGTCAAGTCCCAGAATATCCGTCGTGGAGTTGAATAGTTTCTCGAAGGTGTTGGCCGAGAATTCTTTGCTGTGCAAAGCGGCAGAGCCGATGACCTTGCCGAGCCGGGAGCCGTTATACACCTCCTTGTTGCGGTGGTCTATGAAAGTGGCGCCGTAGATGCGGCCGTCCTCGTTCTCGCGGAACACCACGTCTATGCCACGCGAAGCCAGCATAGCCACAAAGGTGCCACGGTCGCCACGGCATCCATGCTTCGCCAGGGCGACATCGCCGGTGATTTTAGACTGCCATTTCTTCGCCTTATAGTCACGGGCATTGTAGGCGACACGTTTCTGCACACCATCATACCCGAACCGCTTGCCGAGCAACGATGATTTTACGGGAGTGCATACCGGGCGCCCGGAATCATCGGTGACTGTATAGACAATGCCGTTGTAGGGAGTGCCTTCATGTTCGCCTTTCACCTGTTTCGCCTCGATGTTAAAGCAGGAGAGCAATGCGCTGTACTCGCCGAAAGACTGGAAACGGTAGGCAGAAAAAACACTCTTGAGAATATTCCCGATCTGACGCTTGACATCTCCCGCGCGGTAGTCCGCCTTCCTGAGATACGGCTCCAGCAGTTCCTTTCGCTTGTCGACAATCTGCTGTAATCCGAATTTACGTTCCAGTTCACGGCAGGCTCGCATCGAGCGGTTCCACTCGTAGGAGTCGTCAATTTTCTCGCCGTGTACGTTCACGCAGGTGGACACTATATGTATGTGACGGCGGTCTATGTCCTCATGCAGGAACACGATGTATGGCTGTGAGCCATATCCCATCTTCCGCATATATTCCGCCGCCAGTTGCGCGAACTGTCTCTCGGACAGATTGTCATCAAGCGATGGATTGAGCGAGATATGCAGTATGGGCTTGTCTGTGTTCCTGTTTGCCAGCAGATATTTCCGAAAGGCATACATAGTGTTCTGTATGCTCCTGTCGGGATAGCCCGCCGCATCGGTAATCATGCCGTTCCCGAAAATTATATGGGCGGTGTTTTCATCTACTTTCTGCCAGTTATAGGCGAGTGCCCCGTATAGCGAAACACCACGGTTTATTTTCGCCACCATGTCAGTCGGGAAGATGGGTGTTCAGGTACTTCTCTTTGTACTCGTTGATGAGCGCGACAATCTGGCGGCTCACAACCACAAGCTCCACGGTCTCCTTCTCCAGCTTTCGGAGCAGGACGAACGCCCGCTTGTCACCGAAATTGGTCTTGACCGCCTTGACTACCTGGTTGTAGTTGTTGCCAATGGCCTGGAACTGGTGATAGAAATTGGTGAGACGGATATAGAAATCCGTCGTTGCAGGGTCTATTTTTATCACCCTGGATGCCTCGTCAAGAGCCTTCATCTTTATGTAGCGCGCACGGTATCTGAGACCCGATTTCTGAAAAAGAATCTCGAAACGCCCGTTCTCTTCCGATGTGAGCTTGATGCTGTATCGGAAAACCGCCGGGTCTTTTTTCGGCTTCCGGCCTGTCGTTTTCTTTCTTTTTGTCCTGTTTTCGTCTGCCATAATAATACGTTTTTGGTTCCTTATAATCCGGCACGGATTTCCGACTTTGGAGGGAATCCCCTCCCGAGCCGTCAGGCGAGCGGCAAGTTGTTTTGGAATGCCCGAATTTATTTCGGGCTGCCCAAAACACAACTTGCTATGTTCGCTTGAACATGAATTTTCCTTCGTCAAATTGTTTCCGGGCCTCTTGCCTGACTTTAGCAGGTATTTCCACCGGTTGCATCGGTCCGTTTCCTTGTCGGTGGCAAAGTTACAGCCATTTACCCAGCTGTAAAATAGCGTGTTATATGCAACATGACGACATGTGATGACACATAATGCCAGGGGCTTGACAGAATGGCTGAAAGTCGGAAAAAACTCTGTTTATTTGCAGTGCGATTGAGATCCGCAAGTCAGTAGTGCACGATTGAAAGATTGAGACACATCTTGATTGAATGAAGACAATCCGGCATGAATGGCAGAGTGAGTGCACTCACGGAATCGGTCAATCAATAATGAGTGAATGCGTGAACTCACATATGTACGAGTGAATGACAGAGGTCATGAATGAACGTACATAACCGGGCTTACAGACCTACACTCGTACACTCATACAGGAATGAATTCAGTATCATATAACATAAAAAATGCAGACATGAAAAAAGAACCATTATTCGTTGCCATCAGCAACCAGAAAGGCGGGGTTGGCAAATCCGCCATCACAATCATGTTGGCCGGGTATTTCCATTACCTGAAAGGTCTCAATGTGGCCGTGGTGGACTGCGACTATCCCCAGTTCAGCCTTATCCGTATGAAAGAGCGCGACATGCGCACAGTGGAGAACAGCGAGTATTTCCGTCAGCTTCTGGTAAACCAGTGGAACCGTATTCATAAAAAAGCCTACCCTATAGTGGGCGCGCAGGCGGAAAATGCGAGGGATGCCACCGACCAGCTGAGGAAAGAGGGAGATTACGACCTTATTCTTGTGGATCTGCCCGGCACCGTGAATTCGGCAGGTGTAATCCGTACCATCATCAATATGGATTATGTGATTACCCCCATTATCGCAGACCGCATAGTGATGCACAGCAGTCTTTCATTCTCCACCACCGTACTGGAATATGTTAGAAAGCATCCGGACATCCCGTTGAAGGACATCCTTTTCTTCTGGAACAAAAAGGATGCCCGTGCATCCACGGAAGTATTCGACGCCTATAACAGCATCATGGAGAAACTCGGTCTCACACTGCTGGATGCGGTCATACCGGATACCAACCGTTACGACAAGGAGCTGTCAACCCAATCGAAAAGCTACTTCCGGTGCACGCTTTTTCCTCCCCCTGCCAAACTGTTGAAAGGCAGCGGACTGTCCGAACTTGCAGAAGAACTGATAGGCAAACTTAAACTTGACGCACATGGAGAGAAATAGAAATAAAGTGGATGTCAATGAAGATATGATAAAAGATATCATGGCAGGCGACATTCCGGTATTCGGCAAAGGGAATCCGGCTAAATCTGCCTCAGACCTGACTGTGAGCGATACAGCCGGAACGGAAACTAAGGTGGACAGGAGTGTGCCGGTCACTCATGAAAGGATATCTGCCCGTTCAAAAAAACGGAAGGATGACAGCAACGATTACCGGACATCATATCTCTCTCCGGGAAATGTGATGCAGCGGCAGCAGACCTATATCAGCCGGGATAATTATCAGTTCCTGAAACGTTTCCTTCCGGTGGTGGCACCTGAGGTAAGCATATCCCGGTATGTGGACAACATATTGTCCCTTCACCTTGAACAATACAAGGAGGAGATTGACCGGCTTTACAATAACGAAATTACCAACCCATTATACGACAAATGATATGAAAACAGATTCAAAGGCCACCAGACCCAAAAAGAAAAATGTGAAAAACCCCGTCTGGCTATCGCAGCAGATTTCTGACCAACACGCAGGCGTCCAACCGTTCCCATGTCTACATCAACAGGGAAGTGATGGACTGTATCAGGCGGTACCTGCCTGTCATAGCTCCCGGAGTCAGCGTGTCGGGATATTTCAGCAACATTTTTATGGACCATATTCAGTCCCATTGGGATGAAATCAATGAACTGTATATCACCGAATCAGTAAAACCCCTAAAACAAGTATAGATTATGGGAACGTATGTCTATCTGACCGTCAAGGTC
This sequence comes from uncultured Muribaculum sp., assembly GCA_964651105.1. Lineage (GTDB taxonomy): Bacteria > Bacteroidota > Bacteroidia > Bacteroidales > Muribaculaceae > Muribaculum. The sequence goes on from CAZYXN010000003.1 coordinate 50,763, forward strand.
ATCTGTGCGGTCTATATCCTCTATCGGTTCCGACTTTTCATGTTCAGCCGTAAGGCAGACGGCCTATGGGACAGGCTGTACCGTTGGGCGCGTATCATACGTATAAAGATGTGGCGCAGGCACAAGAAGCGGATATCCGCCAGGGCTGAACGCGAGAAACACCGCAAAGCCCGTAGCAATAGGAAAAAGGAAACACCCGCTGTTGCTCCTGCCAGACATTGTGAGGTCATAGGCAAGACCAGGAGTGTCTACATACCTGATCCGAAGAAAGCCAGAGAACCGGTAAGAAGTGAGCCACTGCCGGAATCGGACTTTATCAGTGAAGACGAAGATATTTCGGCCGATGAAGTGGAGGACAGCCTTGAACCGGTGGAGGCCCGGGAGTTGCAGGGCCTTATGGAACCCGGACTTTGTGAACCCGACCCGGATTTTTCGCAGGCCATGACATATGAAGACCTGAACAATATGGTAGCGGTGGCTTCGGGAACCAGCACGGACACCGCCGATATGGCCCGTGCTGTCGAGACACTGTATTCTCTCCGTCAATCGGACATATATGAATTCATACTAAGCGAGTCCGGCAACAAAGAGCGGATAGAGGCACTCATGCGTGAGTGCTTTGATGAAAATGGCACACCTCACAGTCCGCCGCATCAGTCCCCGCCGGAAGCATCCGGCTTTGACTGGAGCCGGTATGTGTAAGTAATGAAAGCGTGATGAGATTATTTTTCATCACGCTTTGTAGTTTGTGGCAAAAATTGAAGTATATAATCTATAGTAATGAACATATCAGCTATAACCATTCCTATAATTTTGCCATCTGCACATACAGGTCCACCACTAATTCCGCTATACACACATGGTTTAACACCATTAAAATCAAGGCATCGAATATTGTTATAATTCAAACGCGAATCTCCTGTATGGATTGGTTGCGAAGCTAAATTTTCGGGATTTGTTATATGAGACTTGATATAATACAGATAGAATTGTTGTTTATTAACACTTATTGGCTCAATAAAAATTTTTTTATTGAATATAGGTATCTTGGCACTTTTCAGACCGATAATAATTAAATCATTATTGGTTTTCATACCATGAATTACAGTCAATCCTAAGTGTGGCGTTTCATCATTGCTGATTATCCTCCCAATATAAAGATCCTGACAACTGCGATAGACATCGGTATAGCTAAATTGTTCGGTATATTCAATATGAACAGTTTCATATGTTAATTCTTTATCTCCCCAATATAACTTATGTGGAATGGAAAGATTCCTAAAATTATGACCTGCAGATATGAAAGTGCTTTTATTGTCAATTATGAAGGCAGTCCCAATATAATTATTCCCGTTGAAGACTGCTAAAAGATTATTTGATATACAACGTTCAGCATCTGATATCTCAAATTGATTTACCAGATTAACGTCATCTAACTCATCATCAATATTATCAATCGATTCAATCATAATAAAAAGCGTAACCGTTTTACAAAATTACGCTTTTTATCTGGTATTTGAGTATTTCGCGGGAATTAAAACTACATTTCGTCCTGGTCTTTTGATTCCCGGTTCCTGCGGTTCAGATACCTCCAGTCATCCATGATGCTGAATATACCATGTGGATAGCAATACTCCAATCGGGTCCGTTCATACTTGTGTTCGCTTACCTGCCTGTGGGTGCGTATTATATGGCACACAAATCTATAACACTTCATCAGGTCCTTCAGTATTGTGTTTTCTGTGTCGGTATGCGGATTATAATACCCGCATGAAAGGTTTATGCAGGACACGGGCAGCCCCCGTGTCTTGAGCGTATATACGTCAGTCATCATTCCCGCACATTCCGTATAACCATATTTCTCCGGCTCGACAGTCCTGACGAACTCCTTTGAACAAAGCGCCGTGCCGCTTATCTGAGTCACCATGTCACCGTTTCCCCTGCGGTCGCACTGTATCACGAAACGGCAGTCACTGAAGAAATCCATATCGGCACGGTTGCTTCCTATGCATCCGGTTTCCTCGCCGACAAAGAACACGCATTTCATATTCTTGAAACGCTCAAGCATCCTGAAGCATATCCAGATGCCGTTTTTGTCATCGGCACCTATTCCAGTCTGGCATTTCCTATTATGGTCATAGCCGATCACCATCTCACCCGCCACCACGTATGCCCCGTAGTTTCCGGTCTTGTTGCGGTGAACCTCGTCAATGTGAGAAACGACGCACGGATATGTCTCGGCATTACCCTTGACAGCATAGATGTTGCCGGTCTTGTCCTTACGGCATTTTATCCCCATCTTTTTAATCTCGGCCATTATGTATTTCGCCATGCGCTTCTCCCGGCCCGACGGAGATGCTATATTATACAGCTCAATGAGTCGTTCCATTTCTTACCCTCCATGGTTTTAGTTATTGTTGAACAATCTTTCGATTTGCAGATAGCGTTTGAGCTGAGGGACAGGTTTGCCCCGTTTGAAAAGGGATGACGGATACTGCATACCCTTATAGACAACCGGGCGGCAGTTCAGTGCCCTTCCGAAGATTGTTTCAGTATACATTTCGGAATAGCAGTCATTACAGAATTTATCTATTCCCGAACCGTGTATACTGTTGCAGCGCGGGCATATATGCCGGCATCTTTCAGCGTAGCCCGATGTCGACTGGCAGTTGGCTATCTGGTTTGTGTTGTTATGATTGCGAAGCTCAAGCACACCCTCGTCAAGCATAAGGTATGCGAATGTGTCGAGATACGGCACCCCGCTCTTATGCCATTGGCTTACCGGCACTTCAAGCACGAGGTCGGCCAGCGTCTCGTCACCCGCATCGAGTCCGGCGACTGGATTCATGACGACGACCTCCCGCTTATGGCTGAAATCATTATATCTCTTGCGGAATATTATCCCGGCTTTCTGCGCGGCATCCTTCATCATCTCCAGAATGAAGGTATGCGAGAAATATATGCGGTCCATCAGGGACACGCCGGTTTCAGGACAGCCGGAGTCGCCATAGCCGTCTTCCCGCGTCCATGTAAGGTTTTCCCATACGATTGCCCGGCCGAGGATATTTGAATCCTTGTCCTTTGCCACAAGGATTTTTGTTCCGGCGAAGTTGCGGTAGAAGTCGGCGGCGTTGCGGGCCATCCCTTCGTATCTCATACAGGAGTTGTGAAGTGTGGAATCCCCGCTGTCGGTGGTAATCGTGTAGTTGTCCTCGCAGTATGCCTCATAGAAATCCTTCATGCCTGAATAGATTCTGACTGTCACCTTGCTGTCAAGAGTGATGGCGCTGATAAAATAGCGTATCTCCTCCGAAGTGTACTCACGCAGGTTCCTGAACAGGCTTATGAACGTCGACGGGTCAAGGTCCGCACGGTTCTCACTGAACCACGGCGCGCTCGGATTCCCCTTGTCCGGGAAGTTTTCATGTTCCAGATTCTTACCGCAGGCCGTGAACACGATGCGGATCTTGTGATACGAGTTGTGGTTCGCCCTGATACGCTTTGTCGCGAAGTAATTGTATGTGCCTCGGATTATTTCCGAGGCATCAAGGTTCTTTCCCAGTTCTGACAGGATGTCACCTGCCACCACGCTTCCATTGGCTGCCGCGTTTTGCAGGCGTGACTTCATTTCGGGACTGATGCTGATTTTCATATCATTATATTTTTGATTAGACATTGACCGGCTCTCGGAGCCAGCGTTCCGGTTTTCTTACGGCCCTTACAGCCGTGGACCGGATTGCGCAAGGCTTTTCGGGAAAATACCGGAGCCGCAGGCGAGGATGATTTTCCCGAAAACCGCCCGGCCCGGCCTTGCTCAATCCGTAAGGGTCACGGCTAATTTTGCCGTCAGGAAAATCGGAATCATGGCACATCCATTTCTATTCCCCGTTCATCCTTTTTACAACTCCTTCACACCCTGCAAGAGTGCCGGCGATGCAACGCGATGACACACGGCGACACGCATCGTCAGACTTGTAAATCAATGAATTAAGTGCTATATATTTGTGGTCGAAATCATTTTTTGTCTCACTTCTAAATGTTTCGACACATGAAAAAAAGAATCATTCTCGCAGCTGTGGCAATATTCGCCACGGCAGGGGCATACGCCCAGGGCAACGGTATCGGCGGCATCACCGAGGCCACCAACATGGTGACATCCTATTTCGATCCCGCGACGAAGCTCATCTACGCCATCGGTGCCGTTGTCGGCCTTATCGGAGGCGTGAAGGTCTATTCCAAGTTCTCGTCGGGAGACCCCGACACATCCAAGACGGCAGCCTCGTGGTTCGGTGCCTGCATCTTCCTGATAGTGGCCGCGACAATCCTCCGCTCATTCTTCCTCTGACCATGGCGGAGTACACAGTCAACAAGGGGATAGGCCGCAGCCCTGAGTTCAAGGGCCTCAAGAGCCAGTACCTGTTTATCTTCGCCGGCGGACTTCTCGCGCTGTTCGTGATTTTCGTTGTGATGTACATGGCAGGCACGGACCAGTGGGTGTGCATAGGGTTCGGGACGGTGTCGGCCTCGGCGCTCGTCTGGGGAACCTTCCGGCTCAACGCCCGCTACGGCGAGTTCGGGCTTATGAAACTTCAGGCCTCGCGCAACCGTCCCCGCCACATCATCAGCCGCAGGAGCTTCCACCGGCTGTTTTCAGCAACATCAAAAACCAGAATCGTATGAGAAATGTCATGAAAGCCGCCACTCTCGAGAGCAAGTTTCCCTTGCTCTCGGTGGAGAACGGCTGCATCATCAGCAAGGACGCCGACATAACCGTGGCATACCGCGTGGAGCTGCCGGAGCTGTTCACGCTCACGCAGGCCGAGTACGAGGCGGTTCATTCCGCATGGGCCAAGGCGGTGAAGGTGCTCCCGGCATACAGCATCGTGCACAAGCAGGATTTCTTCATCGAGGAGAGCTACAAGCCTGATATCTGCCGCGACGGCCTCAGTTTCCTAAGCCGTTCATTCGAGCGGCATTTCAACGAGCGTCCGTACCTGCGGCACGACTGCTACCTGTTCCTCACCAAGACAACGAAGGAGCGCAGCCGCACGATGAGTAACTTCAACGCGCTCACACGGGGATTCATAATCCCGAAGGAGATGCAGGACAGGGAAACTGTGGCCCGTTTTCTCGAAGCCTGCTCCCAGTTCGAGCGCATAATCAACGACAGCGGGTTCGTGCGGATAAGCCGTCTTACGGACGACGAGATCACCGGCACGGACAGGGAGGCGGGTATAGTGGAGAAATACTTCTCGCTCTCGCAGGAGGACACCACCTGTTTGCAGGATATTACACTCAGTCCCGGAGAAATGAAAATCGGGGACAACTTCCTGTGCCTGCACACGCTTTCGGATCCGGAAGACCTGCCCGCCAGCGTCGCCACGGACTCACGCTATGAGCGTCTGTCCACCGACCGCAGCGACTGCCGCCTGTCGTTCGCCGCACCCATAGGGGTACTGCTGACCTGCAACCACATCGTGAACCAGTATCTGTTCATCGACGACTCCGCCGAGAACCTGCGCAAGTTCGAGCAGACCGCCCGCAACATGCACTCGCTGTCGCGTTACAGCCGCTCCAACCAGATAAACCGTGAATGGATAGAGGAATATCTGAACGAGGCCCACAGCAAAGGGCTGACCTCTATACGTGCTCACTGCAACGTGCTGGCGTGGAGCAACGACCGGGAGAAACTGAAACGTGTCAAGAACGATGTCGGGAGCCAGCTGGCGCTTATGGAGGCTAAGCCGCGTCACAACACCGTGGATCTGCCGACGCTGTTCTGGGCCGCAATCCCCGGCAATGCAGGCGATTTCCCCGCCGAGGAGAGTTTTTACACCTTCATCGAGCAGGCATTGTGCCTGTTCGTTGAGGAAACTTCCGGCAAGGACTCGCTTTCGCCGTTCGGCATGCGCATGGTCGACCGCCTGACGGGAAAGCCAATCCACCTTGATATTTCCGACCTGCCGATGAAGACCGGCGTGATAACCAACCGCAACAAGTTCATCCTTGGTCCTTCCGGTTCGGGCAAGTCATTCTTCACCAACCACATGGTGCGCCAGTATTACGAGCAGGGAACCCATGTGCTGCTGGTGGATACGGGCAACTCCTACCAGGGGCTGTGCAGCCTTATCAATGCGAGGACACACGGCGAGGACGGCATCTATCTCACCTACGAGGAGGACAACCCGATATCCTTCAACCCATTCTTCGTAGAGGACGGGGTGTTCGATATCGAGAAGAAAGAGTCCATAAAGACGCTTATCCTCACCTTATGGAAACGTGACGACGAACCGCCTACCCGTGCCGAGGAAGTGGCTCTGTCGAACGCCGTCAACCTCTTCCTGGAGAGAATACGTGCCGACAGGTCGGTGGTTCCCTCGTTCAACAGTTTCTACGAGTTCATCCGCGACGAGTATCAGGAGATACTGAAACAGAAGCGCACCCGCGAGAAGGATTTCGACGTGTTCAACTTCCTCAATGTGCTTGAGCCGTACTACCGCGGCGGCGAATATGACTTCCTGCTCAACTCCGACAGACAGCTGGATTTACTCAATAAACGCTTCATTGTCTTCGAGTTGGACAACATCAAGGACAACAAGGTGCTGTTCCCAATAGTCACCATAATCATCATGGAGACCTTCATCAACAAGATGCGCAAACTCAAGGGCATCCGCAAGATGATACTGCTTGAAGAGGCGTGGAAGGCCATCAGCAAGGAAGGTATGGCGGAATATCTGAGGTACCTTTTCAAAACCGTCAGGAAGTTCTTCGGCGAGGCAGTGGTGGTGACGCAGGAGGTCGAGGACATCATATCCTCCCCGATAGTCAAGGGAACCATCATCAACAACTCCGACTGCAAGATCCTGCTTGACCAGCGCAAGTATCTCAACAAGTTCGACGAGATACAGGCGTTGCTCGGCCTTACCGACAAGGAGCGGGCGCAGATTCTCTCCATCAACATGGCCAACGACCCTTCACGGAAATACAAGGAGGTGTGGATAGGTCTCGGCGGCTCGCAATCGGCGGTCTATGCCACGGAGGTGTCGCTTGAGGAATATGTGTGCTACACCACCGAGGAGACAGAGAAACTTGAGCTTACGCGCCTTACCGAAAAACTCGGCGGCAACATAGAGCTTGCCATACGCCAGCTCGCGGAAGGCAAACGTAATTCAATTCAGTAACAAAAAATTCAAATGACATGAAGATAACAGACTGGCTCGGGAAATTGCGTCACAAACCGCAGGGCAGACCGGACTACCGTGAATTGCAGGAACTGTCGGAAATAGCAAGACGTGCCGCTAACGAGTCCAATTATAAAGGACTTACAGATCTTATACGCCAATGTCGGAATTCGGATGAGGCTGTTGAGCGTATCGCGCTTGCCATTGCAAAGTCGGAACCGTTCATCACTCCGTCATGCATCATTGACCGGTATTCCATTGAAATGATGGATGCGCTGATGGATACACGCTTTATGGAAAGGCACGGTAACCGCCTTTCGGATATAGCTGTCGAAGATGCCTCTATGATACATGGATTGCTTGCCATGTATACATTCATGCAGGATTCCGAACAGGAATTGTATCCCGAAGAGAATTTGGGGCGTCGGAATCAGAAGGAAAGTGAAGCGGCAATCAGAATCCTGGATTACCGGCTGCGAAACCGGACGGTATCGGAATTGTGCAATCTTGCGGCGTATTCACTTGTCCCTTCAAGATTTGTCATGATGCGCTACGGCCTTGAAGAACTATGTGACACATACCGCTGCACTGAAGGGCATACCGTAACATATGCAAACCATCAGGAGCTGTTACAGACAGAGACAGACATGTGCCGTGCCGCCGAAAAAGCGGTTGAGGGTATTCCTGATGTCCGGCTCCCGGATTTCTATCTGGAATATCTGAACCGGGAACTTGACAGACTCGGTCGTATTGCCATGTCTCCGGATACAGTCAACGACCTTATCCATATCAAGCCTTTCCTGCTCACCAAATATGGCATTGACAAGAACGCTTTACCGGAAGAACGGTCCCGCCAGGCACTGAAAGCCTACTGTGAGCTGGATGCCCGCTGCGTACGGATGACAGGACGCAGACCGTATGCCGACAGCCTTGTTGCCGCCCTTGATAAGAAAGCGGGAGAAACCAACACCGTGGCGGATAAAGTCCAGCAGCGACCGGCTGTCCGTAACCATATACGTAATCCGCCTCCTTCAAAAGGCAAAGGCCGAAAGCCATCTTTCTGACTTGAAAAACAGATTTATCCACCATCAAAATTTTAAGAATCATGAAAATGAAATCACTTATCGCATGCGCGGTCCTGCTGTCCGCAGGGTTGACGGCAAGGGCGCAGTGGGTGGTCTCCGACCCCGGAAACCTCGCGCAGGGCATCATCAATGCCTCCAAGAACATCGTCCACACCTCGTCCACGGCGAGCACCATGCTCCAGAACTTCCAGGAGACCGTGAAAATCTACCAGCAGGGCAAGGAGTATTACGACGCCCTCAAAAAGGTCAAGAACCTGTTGCGTGACGCCCGCAAGGTGCAGCAGACCATCCTCATGGTGGGCGAGATTACCGACATCTATGTGAACAACTTCCAGCTCATGCTCTCCGACCCGTATTTCACGCCGGAGGAACTGAGCGCCATCGCCCTCGGCTACACGAAGCTGCTGGAGGAAAGCGCGTCGGTCCTGACCGACCTCAAGACGGTTGTCAACGAGAACGGCCTGTCGATGGGCGACAAGGACCGCATGGATGTCATAGACAAGTGCTACACACGCATGCACGAATACCGCGGCCTTGTGAGGTACTACACCAACAAGAACATAGGCGTATCCTACCTGCGTGCGAAAAAGAAGAACGACCAGGACCGCGTGCTGTCGCTCTACGGCACTCCCGGTGAACGCTATTGGTAACCATAAATACAGCATAATATGGTATTGATGGCTATTGACTTCGACAACCTGCACCAGATCCTGCGCAATCTGTACGAGGAGATGCTGCCGCTATGCTCCCAGATGACGGGGGTGGCGAAAGGGATCGCCGGTCTCGGCGCCCTGTTCTATGTCGCCTACCGTGTCTGGCAGTCGCTCTCGCGAGCAGAGCCTATTGATGTATATCCGCTTCTACGTCCTTTCGTCATCGGATTCTGCATCATGTTTTTCCCGACGGTGGTCCTGGGCACCATAAACAACGTGCTTTCACCCGTGGTCACCGGCACCAACGGCATATTGCAGACCCAGACGCTCGATATGAACCGGTACCGGGAGCAGAAGGACCGGCTTGAGTTTGAGGCGATGAAACGCAATCCCGAAACCGCATATCTGGTGGACAAGGCGGAATTCGACAAAAAACTCGACGACCTCGGCATAACCGACGCTCCGGAGATATGCGGCATGTATATCGACCGCGCCATGTACAACACCAAGAAATGGTTCCAGGAACTGTTCCGCAACCTTCTGGAGCTTATGTTCCAGGCCGCAGCGCTGGTGATAGACACGCTCAGGACATTCTTCCTCGTGGTGCTTTCGATACTGGGTCCCATATCGTTCGCCATATCCGTATGGGACGGCTTCCAGGCCACGCTGACGCAGTGGTTCGTGAGGTATATCAGCATCTATCTGTGGCTCCCTGTCAGCGACCTTTTCAGCAGCGTGCTGGCGAGGATCCAGGTGCTGATGCTCCAGAAGGACATCGAGCAGCTCACGGACCCGAACTTCATTCCCGACGGCTCCAACGCCGTGTACATCACTTTCCTCATCATCGGAATAATCGGGTATTTCACCATACCCACCGTGGCGGGATGGATAGTGCAGGCTGGAGGCGGTGCCGGAAACTACGGCAAGAACGTGAACCAGACCGCATCCAAGACCGGCTCCATTGCCGGAGGCGCGGCAGGGGCCGCCATCGGCAACATCGGCGGCCGCCTTATAAAATGACATTCATTAAAACAGTGTTACAATGCAGTTCAAATCATTAAAAAACATCGAGAGCAGTTTCCGCCAGCTCCGTCTGTTCGGCATAGTCTACCTGTGCGCCTGCATGCTCCTTGTGGGGTATTCGGTATGGAAGGCATACCGTTTCGCCGAGGCGCAGCGTCAGAAGATATATGTGCTTGACGAGGGAAAGTCGCTGATGCTGGCTCTGGCGCAGGACCTTTCGCAGAACCGTCCCGTGGAGGCACGCGAGCATGTGAAACGCTTCCATGAGCTGTTCTTCTCGCTGGCTCCCGACAAGAGCGCCATCGAGGGGAACATACAGCGCGCCCTGTTCCTTTCCGACCGCTCGGCCTACGGCCATTACCGCGACCTCGCCGAACAGGGGTACTACAACCGTGTCATTTCGGGAAACATCACGCAGCGCATAGAGATAGACAGCGTGAAATGTGATTTCCAGTCCTATCCATATGATGTGGTGACCTATTCGCGCCTCTCCATCATCCGCGAGAAAAGCGTTACCGAACGCTCCCTGGTGACACGGGGACGGCTGCTCAACTCCACGCGCAGCGACAATAATCCGCATGGTTTCATCCTTGAGTCTTTCCGTGTTGTGGAGAATCGGGACCTGAGGGTGTCTGACCGCTGACCAAAACAAGAATAGACATGAAGATAAAAGAAACATTTATCAGGATAAAGGACGCGGCCGACGACCGCCTGCACTCCTTCTGCGGTGCCCTGACACCGGAAAAACGGCTTGCCGCCATACTGATACTGGGCGCGCTGTTCGCCGTAGTGAATTTCTATATGATATTCCGTGCCATATACGACATCGGGCGCGAGGATGCTCCCCGCGAGGTCATCGAGATCACTCCGATAGAGGTGCCTGATTTCACCGGTGCCGGCTCTGAGGAGGAGATGGTGCATGACATGGAAGAGTTCTTCAAACAATTTAATTCGAAAGAAGATGAGTAACGACGCTGAAAAACTGAAACGCCGTCAGACCATGAAGAAATATCTGGTCTTCGCCCTGATGTTCCTCGTGTTCGCCGCCTGCATGTGGTTCATCTTCGCCCCGTCGGATTCCGACCGTGCCGAGAAGGAGAGGCAGGAGGGGTTCAACACCGAACTTCCGGATCCGAGGAACGCTGCGATTGTCGACGACAAGATGACGGCCTACGAGCAGGAATCCATGCGTAAGAAACGCGAGGAGAAGATGCGGACGCTTGAGGAAATGGCATCTTCCGATTCCGCTCCTGTGCCTGACAATACTTCCGGTGGTAATGTCCCGATGGATATTCCGACGGATGTGGTGATAGTGGATGACAATACCGGGAATCCGGTGGCGGCAGGTTCCCGCAACGGCTCGTTCTCTTCGTCGCACAATGCCTACAGGCAGATAAACGAGACGCTCGGCAGTTTCTACGAACAGCCTGCCGGAGACCCCGAAAAGGAGGCGATGCGCGAGGAGATTGAGCAACTGAGACAGTCGGTGGTTCAACAGCAGCAGTCCTCCGGCACATCGTATGCCGAGCAGGTGGCGCTTCTGGAGAAGTCATACGAGCTTGCGGCAAAGTACATGCCTAATTCGGACAACGGTAATGCCAAGCGTGAGGATGAGGACAACACCGGCAATGGCGGCAAGGCAAAGGCCGTGCCTGTCGGTCGGGTATCGGTTTCGGTGGTGTCGTCGCTTCCACAGCCTGTCAGCGATTCCGCCATGATAGCAGGTCTGTCGGAGCCGCGCAATTTCGGGTTTAACACGGCTGTCGGTGGGACCACATCATCGGAAAAGAACACCATAAGCGTGTGCGTGCATGGCGACCAGACTGTGGTAAGCGGACAGAGCGTACGGCTGAGGCTCCTTGAGCCGATGCGGGCGGGGAGGCACGAGCTGCCCCGGAACGCACTCCTTACGGGCGACTGCCGCATACAGGGTGAACGTCTGAATATCACCATATCGCAGGTGGAGTATTCCGGCAACATCATCCCCGTGGAACTCGCGGTGTACGACAGCGACGGTCAGCCGGGAATATTCATACCCGGCTCGATGGAGGCAAATGCCGTAAGGGAGATGGCGGCCAATATGGGGCAGAACCTCGGCACCACCATATCCATCACCAACCAGTCGGCGGGCGACCAGCTCCTGTCGGAACTCGGCAGGGGTGCCATACAGGGAGTGTCGCAGTACATCTCCAAGAAGATGCGGCAGGAGAAGGTACGGCTGAAAGCCGGCCATACGCTGATGCTCTATCAGAAACAATAACCGACACCAATATCAACCAATTAAATTTCAAACGACATGAGAAAGTTATTTTTGATTCTCGCCCTTGTTATGGGCGCAGTGAGCGTTTTCGCTCAGGAAACCGAAGGCGACCTCTACCACGGCCTTACCAAGAAGCTGACATTCGACCGCATGATTCCCCCTTACGGTCTGGAAGTGACCTACGACAAGACCGTCCACATCATTTTCCCGTCGGCGGTGAAGTATGTCGATCTCGGCTCTCCCAACCTTATCGCGGGCAAGGCCGACGGCGCGGAGAATGTCATCCGCGTGAAGTCCACGGTAAAGGGGTTCCGAGACGAGACCAACATCTCGGTCATCACCGAGAGCGGATGTTTCTACACCTTCAATGTCAAGTATGCCGACGAGCCTCTGATCCTTAACGTGGAGATGAAGGACTTCATACATGACGGCAGCGAGGTGAACCGTCCCAACAACGCCCTTGAGATCTACCTGAAGGAACTCGGCAGCGAGTCGCCGAAGCTGGTGCATCTTATAAATTCCTCCATATACAAGGAGAACAAGCGCCATGTAAAGCATATCGGCAGCAAGGCTTTCGGCATACAGTTCCTGCTTAAGGGCATCTACACCCACAACGGGCTGCTGTATTTCCATACGCAGATCCGCAACACTTCCAACGTGCCTTTCAACGTGGATTTCGTGACATTCAAGATTGTCGACAAAAAGGTGATGAAGCGTACCGCCGTGCAGGAACAGGTGATTTTCCCGCTCCGCGCCTACAACTATGTCACCGAGGTCGCCGGCAGGAAAGACGGGCGCACGGTGTTCACTTTCGACAAGTTCACCATTCCGGAAGACAAGATGCTCGTGGTGGAGCTTAACGAGAAGAGTGGCGGACGTCACCAGTCGTTCACTGTGGAGTGCGAGGACATCGTCCGCGCCAGAGTAATCAACGAGCTTAAAGTAAGATAACCATGAAAAGATATTTCATAGCAATAATCGCAGCCGTGTCGCTTGCCCTCTCCGGAGGGCAGGCATACGCCCAGCGCTGTCTTCCCGGCATGAAGGGGCTGGAGCTTCGCGGCGGTCTTGTCGGCGGTTCTTCGGGTGATTTCTATCTCGGAACGGGTATGTCCGTTTACAACGGGCGTGCCAACAGGTGGGTGTTCGGTGCCGAATACCTGCAAAAGAGTTATCGCTACAAGGATATGTCTATCCCGCGTGCGCAGTTCACGGCCGAAGGCGGCTATTACCTGAACTTCCTCTCCGATGCCTCAAAGACATTCTTCCTGTCAATGGGCGGCTCGGCTCTTGCCGGGTATGAGACTGTAAACTGGGGCAAGAGCCTCCTTGCCGACGGCTCCCGGCTTATGGCGGATGACGCCTTCATATATGGCGGAGCAGTGACGCTTGAGGGGGAATGCTACCTTACCGACCGTATAGTCCTGCTTGCCGCCATCCGTGAGCGTGTCCTTTGGGGCAGCTCTGTCAGCAAGTTCGCCACTCAGTTCGGGGTTGGCGTGAAATTCATCATCAATTAGACATCAAAACAAAAATGAACATGAAAAAGATACATTTCCTTACCGTACTGTGCGGCTGTATTTTTGCCGCGCTGTCGCTGTCCTCGTGCGGGGATGACATAGATGTGGACGGCATCTATCCGTTTATCGTGGAAACGATGCCTGTGCCGACACGCCTTGTGCAGGGCGAGACGGCGGAGATCCGATGCCACCTCAAACGCGAAGGGCGTTTCTCGGATGCAAGATACACCATCCGTTATTTCCAGCCTGACGGCAAGGGCACTCTGCGCATGGATGACGGCAGGGTGCTGAAGCCAACCGACCGTTATCCGCTTGACCGCGACGGGTTCCGTCTCTATTACACCTCGGAGTGTGCCGACCAGCAGAAGATCGACATATATTTCGAGGACAACGCAGACCAGATGTTCATGCTCACGTTCTCGTTCAACAACGAGAACCGGGACGATGACGGTGGTGACGACAGCGGCGATGACGATGACGGCGGCCTCACTCCGGGAATACGCTTTCCGCTGGATTCGATAATAGTCGGTCCCGTGATTCCGAGAATTGAGACTAAGCAGTAGCGGTGCCTATGGGAATACGGATTATCATGATTTTCCTGTCCGTCTGCATCGGCTGTTCGGGGATGGCGGCACAGGACGGCGGTCAGCAGCCACCGCAACGGCTTGTGATACCGGCGTCGCTCTTTGACAGGGCTGTCGCCTGCATAAAGAGCTTTGAGGGATGGCATCATGCCCGGCATCACCCCTATATCGGGTACGGCCACAAACTCCTGCCCGGCGAGAAGCTCACTTGCAATCTGACAAAGGCGCAGGCGGACTCATTGCTGAGGACCGACCTCATAAAGCGTTGCCACACTTTCCGCCGTTTCGGCAAAGACGCGCTGCTCCTTGCAGTCCTCTCTTATAATGTAGGTGAATCCCGGCTGTTAGGCTCCAGCAGGATACCCAAGAGCAACCTTATCCGAAAACTGGAGTCCGGCAACCGCGACATCTACCAGGAATACATCGGCTATTGCCGCTACAAGGGCAGACGCCACGCCGGACTGCTGAAACGCCGGAAAACCGAGTTCGCCCTGTTCTACATACCATAATCTACCGACAATATCCCTTGAGGTCCCGATTTTCGGATTTTCGGATTTCTCAAGGGATATTTCACGTTTCATAGCCAATTTCTCGCTAAAAATGAGTAATTTTGCAATATAGATAAAATACGACTATGGGTATAGAACGTCTTACTACATTAGCTTTTTCAATGTACTCCAATAAGGGTGCTTACGCGCTTTTATTAGGAGCTGGAATTTCTCGTTCTGCAAAAATCCCTTCAGGTTGGGAAGTTGAAAAGTCTCTTATTGAGGAATTAGCCGCGACAAAAAATATTTTTGATAAAGAAGATTGGCATAAATGGTATAAGACTGAAATTGGGGTATCCGCTAATTATTCTGATTTGTTGGGGAATTTAGTCTCTACTTCAACTGAACGTGTTTCATTGATGCGTAAATTCTTTGAGCCATCCGAGGAGGAGAAAGAATTGGGATTTAAAATGCCTACAAAAGCGCATTTTGCCATAGCAAAATTGGTAAAAGCCGGATATATACGTGTGATCATAACAACCAATTTCGATAGGTTGCTTGAAAAAGCACTTGAAAGCGAAGGCGTTATTCCTCAAGTAATTTGTCATGAAGACGAAATACCCAAAGCGATACCTTTAATGCATTGGCAATCTGTGACAATACTTAAAATCAATGGAGACTATATTGATTGCCGATTTAGAAATACAACCGAGGAGCTTGATAATTATCCTGATGAATGGAAAACCTACTTACATCAAGTTTTTGAAAATTATGGCCTTATAAGTTGCGGTTGGTCTGCCGATTGGGATAAAGGTTTGATTGATATTATAAACTCGTCAAAGCAATCCCGATATAACTCATTTTTTACAACGGTGGGTAGTTTAGGCGACAAATTGAAGGAGCTGTCAATTTCCCGTCATGGGGAGATTATGCCTATAACCGGGGCTGATGACTTGTTCCATAACTTATATGAACAAATATCGGCCTTGGAGAAATGCAATGCCAATCGCAATATGGGGCACGACATAATGATTGCAAGAGTCAAGAAATATTTATCTTCTCCCCAATATGACATCGAGTATGCAGATTTAATTGAGACTTTATGCGAAGAGGCTTATAATGCAATCATATCCAAAGCGAAATATGATTTTATCCTTGATAAAGAATCATTTAATGAATATCTGTTATTACATGAAAACTCCGTTAAAACCTTAATGGATTTGGCTATTATCGTGATACGATGGGGCAAGTATAAACATATTCAGGCATTAGGGGAGGTCTTAGTTAAATTGTGTATGATCCCATCTCGTCATGGCTATGCAATCTATGAGAAGACTCAATATGTACACGCATTGGCGGCACTATTTCTCCTAAATACCATTGGAGTTGCTTGTGTTAAATATGAACGTTTTAAAGAGTTGGACAGTGTTTTGAAGATTAGAGTGCCGTCTGGAAATTTTTTAGGGGAGTACCCTTCTTCACTATTGGACTTAATTGGCAGATTCCATTGGGATAAAAATGAACTTAATGATTTCATAGGACAAAATTATTATTTCCCAGAAAGTTTATTTGTCTATAATGTCCTAAAATCTCATTTCAATAAATATTTTATTTCAGAAGATTTATTCGAGAATACGTTCTACATTTGGGAACGGTTAAAGTCATTGGTATATGGTTTCTATGAAAAAGAACCAGATGATTCTTTTTGGAGTCCGTGTGGTAATTTCATAATGAAAGAAAAACAATACCAGAGAAACCCTTTAAATGAGTATCCATTTGTTGCTTTTTTTGACAATGCGGATATTCAAAAACAAGATTGGTTTCCAATAAAACAAGGCATGTTTGGTGGAAAATATGAAAACTATACCAAAATCAAAAATGCCGCCAATGAATTCTATAATAGATGTATGAGAGGCAGGTATTGATGTCTTTAGCGTGATAATTGTCATGGTTTAACGTGGATTTAGGATTCTATAAGATAGGGAGAGAATGGCAAATTGGTGCATAATGACACATTGCAATCGTAAAAGGCTGAAATTCGGATTATTTTAGCTAATTTTGGAATCTCAAAAACACTCTGATGGATATGAACAATGAAATAATCCTATATCAACCTGATGCCTCTGTTTCACTTGAAGTCAGACTTGAAGATGAAACCGTGTGGTTGAATAGAAACCAAATTGCGACTCTGTTTGATAGAGATGTTAAAACTATCGGTAAACATATCAATAATGCTCTACAAGAAGAACTGGCTGGACTTCCAACTGTCGCAAAATTTGCGATAGTTCAAAAAGAAGGAGATAGAATAGTTACTCGTAATGTTGAGCATTATAATCTTGATGTAATTATTTCTGTTGGATATAGAGTAAAATCAAAAAGAGGTGTTCAATTTCGTGCTTGGGCTAATACTATTATAAAAGACTATCTTTTACGCGGTTACAGCGTTAATCAGCGCCTGCTTTATATGGAGAGCCGCATAGACCACCGGCTTTCCGAGCATGACAGCCAGATAAAGGAACTGTCGGGTAAGGTGGATTTCTTTCTCCGCACCTCGCTACCTCCTAAAGAAGGCATCTTGTTTGACGGGCAGATATTCGATGCCTATGTGTTCGTATGCGACCTTGTGAAGCGGGCAAATAAACGGATTGTCTTGATTGACAATTATATTGATGAAACCGTATTGACGCTTCTTGACAAACGGGGACGTGGAATTTTGGCAACAGTCTACACCAAGCGAATAGACCGTCAGTTGCGACTTGATATAGAAAGACACAACGACCAGTATGCTCCGATTGATGTCAGGCAGGCTCCACATATTCACGACCGCTTTATGGTAATAGACGACACACTATATCATATAGGGGCTTCAATAAAAGACCTTGGAATGAAACTGTTCGCATTTTCCAAAATGGAGGCGTCTCCGGAAATGATTTTGGATTCATTGTAACCATGCGTTTTTAACCGATAGCATAACCTCTCTTTCAAGTTTGGCATATTTTTCAATCTTAACTTGAAGTTTCCGGCGGAACTTTGCAAGCATTTCGTCTTCCGCTTCATCGAAGAACATATTGTTCTGCCGCTGGTATGCCAAATATTCCTGTTCTTTGCGTCGTGCTATGGTAATTTTAGCCTTCGCCGCAGACAGTCTGGAAAGGATTGATCCAAAATCCATGCTTAATCCGGTGCGCTTGTCATAATATGAGAAATAAGTCTGAACATTCTCTTTGGGATACTGGCACAGGAGCCGGGCATGGCGCCATCTTACAACCCATTGGCGCCGCTCATATACATCACGCGGAAGGTCATAGCGGAACAAGACGACACGTTGCCGTTCCTTCGTCCGATATTCGATGGTTATACAGACCCATTTCTCGATCTTCATCTCCCGCTGGACTTTCGCATATTCGCGGGCATATTCCATCCAGCCGCTCATATTCTCCTGTGCCATAAAATATCAATTACCGGTCAATGCCTTTTCAATCCGGTCATAAAGAGAATTGAACTCATCCTGAAATGATTCCAGGAACTCACCATTCGCATCACACATATCTTCAAGGGCAATCCCGTGTTTCTTAACAAGAGTCCGGTCTGCCAGCTTGCAGGCGACCTCGTTTATGATGCTGCCTCGCTCGGACGGGTTTATATACAATCCGGTCGGAATGATGATTCTCTTATGACTGTCGCTTACCTGCTCCCATAAATCTGAAGGCACCCCACATTCCATAAGCCTCTGTCCAATCCTTTCGGACGACAAAAGTCTCAGATAGTCCATTATTGCCTTCCGGCATCCAGTGAAGTCTGGTTTTCGTTGACCTTTGGTCCTGACATAGTGTATGGTCCCATTCTTATCGAGCTTCCTGACCGATTTCGCGAATGTCCCTTTTGTCCTTATATGAATTTCAAATCCGTCGCATTTGGTAAGCTCAAGAAAATGCTCCGGCAGAATCTTTTCACCGGCAAGGAACCTGCGTTTCTGCTCCTCAAGCATTTCATTACGTTCCTTTTCCCGTCTGATCCGTTCCTTCGTCGCTTTCTCCTCACGCAGCCTGGCCTCCTCTTTACGGCGGTTCTCCACCGATTTGCGTGACTGCCATAGCGGTCCGGTATCCATACCGAGCATCTCGAATACCTGTATTTCCAACAGCCCTATATAATCATGGCATGCAACACTTTTCATAATGTTTTGAACCCATGTACGGCACATTTCGGCCAGCATCTTGCAGTTTTCATCGCGCTCAAAAGACATGCGGGAAGTTTGTCCGATAGAGAAACAGACCTCATTGATACGGAACACTATAAAAAATATGTCTTGCGACGGCCCTCCATATCCCGCCGCCTTATAGAATGCTTTAAACACGTTCTCAGCGACAGGTTCAAGAACAAGAAATGCATTCACCACCCTGGTGCCGCTCCTGTCATATTTGATAACTCTGGTTTTCATAACGGTGTAAATTTTTTCAGTGATTCAATTGGTACAGGAAGAAGATTATGGAATCCGCCTCCTGTACCATGATTTATCTTATGCCGGAGCCGGACATATCGGCCCGTTCTCCCTTTCCCATTTCTCTTTCGCGGCGGTGTATTCCTGCCGCTCCCGCTCAAGCATCTGTTCCGTTTCCGGATTGTAGCCGATGAAGCGGATACAGCCGCTGTTATAGCCGGTCAGCTTGCAGATTATGCCGGCCTTTTCCAGTCTGTCGATACGCTTCTGTGCCGATTTGGCGCTCGAATACTGCTTCGGCCAGAAGTAATGCTCGCCCTGCGAACCGTAATGGTCTGAGCCGTAGACCATGTATCCGGAATGTCTTTGACTTTGTATAAAGTCGAAACGACCTTTCTCAAGAGCCTGGCGGATGGCCTTGTGCGCCGGACCCTCCGGATGACGGAATGTCTTCGGCTTCCTGCCCTTCATGTCAAGTCTGGGAAGCACTACCTTGTAGGGATTGCTCCATTTGCCGATTCCGAGAGTGAGGTAGAAATTGGTACAGAAGTAATCCGTCATGGGATCGCTGTCGTCATAATTGTACGACATCACGAAATCCCTCACGTTGGTCATGACCTCGCGGGCGCGGTCTGTCAGGCCTTTCTCTTTCTCAACCCGGTAATGGTTCAGGGAATGGTGTATAAGCCCGGATTCCTTCGTGAACGCCTCGAAGTCGGCACTCATGAGTGTCACATGAATGGAACTGTAACCGTCGCGCCTTACCGAGAACCTGTATCTCGGATATGTCTCCTTGAGCCATTCGCGGATAATCTGCACGATTTCGCGTGAACCCTGCCCCCGGTAGTTGCTGCCGCACCACCGGTATTCATTATAGACATACCGGGTGTATTCTCCGGCGGATGCCCCGTCATAATCGTTCTCGTACCCATTGAGGTCTGTTGTCGGAGATACGGGTATATCCTTCCATACGGCGAACAGACGCTCGAATTCGGCGTTGATGCGCTGCATGGTGTCCGTGCTGCCTCCCTTGTCGGGATGGTTGTCGATGGCGAGCCGGCGGTACTTCTTCTTCAGGTCCGCCAGACTGCCGATGTTCTGAAAGTAGTTCATGCTGGTAGGTTTTGTGCGTCAGGCCATAGCCACGCGGTTGATGAAATATTCCACATAGTCGCAGTCAAGACCGAGATTGCCGCAGGCTGTCTCAAGGTCATCTTCCCGCAGGTCGCCAAGTTCCTGCAACTCCTGAAGGTGGCGTACCTCGGATTCAAGATACTCCTGTGCCGTCTGCATGTCGCACGAGCATGTCCTGCTGATAAGTCCGATTATATCCATGGTGTCCTATTTTAAGTTATACATCTTTGCGAAATGGTTATTCACCGCCGGAATGCGTTTCTTATAGTACGGCTGGTTGTTACGGCACCATTCGGCAAGTTCCGCCTTGGTGGTGAACGGCTTCTGCCAGCTCTGTCCGGCCATTATCATCTCCACTATGGGAGCAAGTTCGGAAATGAACATCCCGACAGTCCATCCCTCCCATATGTGCCTGTTCATGTCTGTTGCCATAACGTCTATGTTTTTAAGGGTTCATTTTCGGGTTCAAGCAGTTCCTGCGCCGCAAGCAGGATTTCGTTGAGCCATATGGGGCTACGCGACGAAAGGTCGAACTCACTTTCGGTCTGGAATACGCACCCTTCATGATTCTCTCTCGCAGTCATGCTTAAAGATTCCCCTGTTACTGTAACCTTTGTCACCACGCCCTCATACGGATAGCCGTCATCGTCAAAGAATATGACATATACGGTATCTGGCGTGTTGGGTACTGTACCGAACTCGGGAAATTCCAGTTCCGTCAGTCCGTGTCTGCGAAGCAATCCGATAATCGCCCCGGTAATCTCTTTGCGGAGATTTTCAATCTGTTTGCTGAAATCTTTCATGTGGATAATATTTAGGTTGTTATGCAGTTCCCTGATTGGCAGGCGTAAGTTTCACCGCCTCCCCGAAGAAAGAGTCGCTTACGCCGTACACATGTCCTATCGAGTAGTCATATTTCTTGCGGGGATTATCAATCAGCAGGCGATAGCCGTGGTAATCCTCGATTTTCAGTTCAATGGTGACATCCGAGCGCAACTTCATATCAAGCACACTTCCGCCGCCATACATCGAGCTGAATATGCCGCAACAGTTATCTTTCGGGATTGTAACCTTTGCCACCGAGAAACCGGCCTCATAAAGCTCCTTGAGATTTATCTTGCCTATATAGGTCAGCAGATTGGCTCCGCAGCATGAGTTGACAAGTTCACGGTGGAAATCCTCGTATGACACCAGTTCCTTTCCATCCCGTGATTTCCGATAATGGCACTTGCCATACACGGCAATCCCTCTTTCTGCCAGGAACCTTTTTACCTTTGCAGGATTGAGGTTAAGCACATCCACCATATCGCCGAAATACGAGTCGGGATAGACATATCCGCCCTGCGATTCCAGCCAATGCGAGTTGATACAGTCATAGTTGGAAAGCATCTCGACCCGAACCGGAATGTCATACGTATTCTTCAACAGGTCTCCGAGTGCGTCCGAATCGTCACGCTCGTAGATAGTATTCACTATATCATCCCGGTTGTCATCCATGAATTCTTCTACGGCATTCTCGTCAAAGCCTTCATCGATACAACCTAACCTGATATCCTTCAAAATCTGACTGACACCGTGCCGTCTGGCATCCTGATACCAGTAGTCGGTCTTGTCATATAGAGCCATTGCACTTTTTTCTTTCAAGCAAGTCTCTAAGACATCAAGGTTCTCGTTCAGATTGTCATCATAATTGACCCACACAAGAGTATATGAATCCTCCATTACGGATCTGATGAAATCCATTGTCAGTTCTTTGTTATCTCTTTCCATATCATTTACCGTATATTTCGTTTCTTATGCTGCGGTATCTGTGTTCCGACATCTCTGTTTCCCGCGAGAAATGGAAGCGTGCAGCATATCCGCAGTAGTTTGTCCTCGGTTCACCACCGCATTTCTGGATGGCGAGGTCTATATCCCATTCCATATCACCCAGTCCGAGGCATATCGACTGTGAGTGCAGCATCGCATGGGCGAGCCTTATGGCGGCATCCGTTTTGTTTTCCTTGCATAGCCTGTCGAAAGCCATAGTCGCAATCTCGCGGTTGGATATCGTCACATTCTTCATTGCATCTCTTTTTTATACGATTCCGGTAAGTTCCTTGAAACGTGCGACGATTTCATTAAGCCTGCTTTTGGCGAGGTCGTCATATTTGCGGCATATCTCACAATATTCATTCCAGGGTTTCCCTCTCAGCTCATCCTCATACGAGTCCATCACCAGTTCCGGATATTCACTGAAAAGTATCTCGAACTGTCTGCGCCATTTGCGCCCTTGCCAGGATCGTTCGGCAACAAGCCTTATGAAACTGAACATCTTTTCGTCGGTGCTTACGTCCATGGCATAGAAATAATCGGTTCTCGGCCACACGTTGTTGGAGTGCTGCCATGTCTCAATATGGCGCGTCCGGGCGTTGTAAGCCATTTTTGTTATTATCTGATGACTCATGTTTACGGTTGTTTTTTCAGTTCAATGATATATTGTCGATCTCTTTGTCCCTTGCGGCGATTGTCTCGAAACGCACCGCCAGGGTCCTCTGCGGGAAACATGTGCGGTGGTTGTATCCCGTCCTTTGCCACAGTGTGAAGCAGTCGTTGCGAAAAGACCAGTGGAAATGTCCGGAGAGCGAGCCGTATTCGTACCGGACGTTCCTTTCGATCAGCATCCTGTTCACATCCATGACATGCCGTGCCGTCAGCAGGATGCCGACTATCTCCGAGCAGGCGCGGTACACACGCGGGTCGGTCGGATACAGCGGTGACAGATGGTTTATCTCCATGGTTACGGTCCTCAGTCATAATCGTCGCCGAATATCTCCTGCCTGAGCAGGCTTTGGTCGAACCAACCTTCGGGATAACAGGTGTACGAACAACCCTCATCCTCTGTCTCCGGCAGATAAATCCCGGCATCATTGCCGGCGCTGTCGCCGAACATGTTCCTGTAATGCGCCACAAGCAGGTAGGGGTTCTCCGTCCTCAGGTCGTACCCGTATCTGGCGCACCACTTCTCGAAATACTCGGTGTCCTCCTCTCCGAGCTGCTCCAGAGCCTCCCTTATGTCAAAGAAATTGGGACACAGCCATTCCCTCGTTATAAGAACCGAGGGGATGTTCTCCCATCTGACATATCTGTATTCCGGGGCATCCTCGTCGGGGAAAAGTCCGGAACAGCAGCCCATGAACTCCTGCATGTCGCCGAA
This sequence comes from uncultured Muribaculum sp., assembly GCA_964651105.1. Taxonomy (GTDB): domain Bacteria; phylum Bacteroidota; class Bacteroidia; order Bacteroidales; family Muribaculaceae; genus Muribaculum. The sequence goes on from CAZYXN010000003.1 coordinate 74,328, forward strand.
ATCGCTGAGCGTCATAGCATATTCCGTCCTTTGGACCGTGTCTATCAGGTATTGTGTCGTTACGGTGACTTCCGCTTCGTTCAGATTCATTCTTTCCATTTTTATGATTTGTTTGCTGGGAACCCGTGGGTTCCATTCCACAGGCGCCAAAAGGTGCGTGTCCCGGCTGTGCAGGGTTTTACGGGGAAATACCGGAGCCGCAGGCGAGGACGATTTTCCCGTAAACCGCCTGCGGCCCGACCTTGCACTGCCGTCGGGGACACGTACTACCTTTGCCTGTGGGAATGGATGCCGCGGATTCTCCATGTTAATAATCCTGTTATCAGGTTATGCTCTGTTTCCCCCAGCTTATCCTCACCTTGCCTTCGGCATCCGTCTCACGTCTGAGCAGGCTGTCGATGACCGACATGGATATGTCGAACTCGTCGAAAATCTCCGACTGCTCCCTGACCTCTCCGCTCTTGATGAACTCGTTGAGCCGCTCCTTGGTAAGCACCAGCGCCATCAGGTTCTGCTCCACAGAATCTTCGTAGGTGACGAAATGGACTCTCTTTTTCTCCTTCGAGTCAAGACGAATGAAGCGGAAGTAGAACTGTTCCATCCTCGGTATGTTCCACTGTAGTGATTCCAGTATGATGTCGTTGCACGAGGGGATGTTGACGGAACTGCTCAGCGACTGCTGGGTGCATACGAGCACGCCGTTGATTGTAGAGTCGAACTCGCTGACTATGGCCTGCCGCTTCTTGAAAGGGATACTTCCCGTGACGGTGAACACCGGCCTGTCGGGGAAATGCCCGCGGATGTATGCCTCATACATCCCGAATGCCGCGAGCGAGGTGCAGCCGACGGCCACCTTGCCTTTGGTACGGCGTATCATGCGGCCTATGTGGCGTACTTTGCCCGGATATTCATCGCCGTAATATCCCTCGATAAGATGCGGTACCGAGCATGCCTTTATAAGCAGCTTTATCTGGCGCATGAGTCTCAGTCCGGCATCCTTCTTCGTGTCCCCCGTGCTGTTGTAGTAAAGATCGCATATGCGGCAGAACTCCTCGATGATGACCCGGTAGACCTCGCGCTCGCCGGCCGACGGGACTACGGTATGTGTCCTGACATCGTATTTCTCTCCCGCGAAATCCCTGAACTTGCGCGTGTTGATTGTCTTTCCGATAAGCTCGAAGAGCGCATCCTTGTTGTAAATGTCCTGGT
>CAZYXN010000004.1:0-65332 GCA_964651105.1 uncultured Muribaculum sp.
TCATAAATGAACGCTTCGTTTTCCGAGGCGCGAACATTTCGTTTTGCGGATTATATATGTCTTTGCACAATTTGAACGTAAACATTTTGTCACATCTTTTTTCAGGAGTGTTGTTCATCACCTTATCAGATGTCACTATGTTTCCATTGCCTGTTATACGGCCCGAACCAATTATTTTGACATTTTCAATACGTTCGCCAAAAAACATCGAATTTTGAAAGAATGTGTGCCCCACATCCTGTTTGGTTAGATAATTTTCAGGATCTTTATATGGACGGGAATCAGTAGGGGAGAGCCCCGAACGATAGGCTCTGTCGCTAAACCAGGTCGTTTCCGGCACATCAGCTCCGGGGAGTGCTTGGATTACGGCATCTTTACCAAGATGTAGCCATACATTGCTTAACAAATGGACTGTTCTGACAGGATATACACCTTTGGAAAAATTGATTGTCCCTCCTCCATAATTGTTGACCATGGCGATAAGTTCATTAATCTTATCAGTATCATCGGTGGATCCGTCACCTTTTATTCCAAAATCTTTTGCATTCCACATCCCTGAGCGAAACCATACGATATTTGAATCTCCTTTGCGTGGCCCTTTTTCTATATTGAGTTTAAACGCATAGAGTATATCCGGCTCCAGTCGATTTACCATTAATTCTCCAAGCGAAGCATCGAATTGGGTGGTGACTTTTTGCCAAGTCTTGCCTCCGTCGGCGGAATACAGGGCTGAAATTTCTGAATCTGAGACGGGAGTCCATTCAAAAGCGGTCCAACTATAATCCTGATTATAAATATAAGTGGCTCTGCGGGTTGGGACCCGTTTAAAATCGGATATAGTGTTTTGTCCTTTAAGAGTGGCTGTCACAATAGGACTTTTCTGAATTTTCGGTTGAGAAGCAGTGTAAGAGGCTTTAAAGATATAATCTTTGGCATCGGCAATATTTACACCTTTTATTTTAAGTTGGATGTCGATTCCGTTGAACGGGCGTAAATCTATTCCTGTCAATTGCAGAAGAGTGTTATTGTCAGGAAGTTTTGTGATAGTTGCATTTCCTACTTGCGAGTAAGAATAGTTTGTTCCTGTACGGCCGATGGATTGTTTAGGCAAATTGCGGAGCACGGTTTCTCCACGGCCAATCACATTTATTGTTGTGTTATCGAGTGTTATATCGATACCAGCCGGAATTATGAAATCGATACTTGTCATTGGAGAACGTTGGCCGGCGATGAAGTCAAGCCCGATTTCGTTGATTGTTCCGGCGGTTGCATGATTACGGTGGAGCCGTAGGGTAGGGGCTAATGCGGAATGGCGTATTCCGACCTTATAGCGTGATTTGATTTTGCCGTTTGAATTAATTTCTTCCAGAAAATCTCCATTTTCTGGAAAACCGTTGTTTTTTACAATATGTTTTTTATCGGAAAACCGATATGCGGATCCCGATTTATTAAGTTGTGATATAACGTCATTGATTGTCGGTAGAGTTGACACGAGGCCGCTGTCTTCAGGGGTGTCGACAGTGTAACGGAACGTTTCGCCGGAAAATAGAATCAGCGAATCTCGGGTAAGGTTGAAATTCGGTGTTATTTCGGCCTTGGAAGAGAGTGTGGCGGTAATCACCGCCACACTCATGATTTTCATTATTTTACCATTCATATTCTTTTCCTGCTTCAGTAGGGACATCGATAGTGTATGCTTCTTTCAGTGTTAGTTCGCCATGCGGAGCATTTTCATTTTTAACAAATGCAGGAGCGTCGGGCACGAAGAACATCGGATTTGGGTTGACTCCTTCTGCCGGAGTGCCCTTAAGTTTAGTGAAGCTCTTTATGCGGCAGTTGCCTCCGAGAGTTGATTTGATTTTCACATAAGTGAGTTGTCCGTCTTTCCAATCCATGTCGACAATGAATCCTCCTCTGGCGCGGAGCCCGCGAACAGAACCGTTGGCCCATGCGTCAGGAAGTGCCGGCAATAAGAATATTTCTCCGCCATGACTTTGCAAAAGCATTTCGGTCATACCTGCGGTTCCTCCGAAATTACCGTCAATCTGGAATGGGGGATGGGCATCGAATAAATTGGAGTAGGTTCCACCTCCCTTAGTGGAGACTTCGGTTGCGTCAACGTGTTTCAGCCCGTTTTTGAGCATTTGATAGGCGTGATTCCCATCTTCAAGGCGAGCCCAGAAATTTATTTTCCATGCCATTGCCCAACCGGTTCCGCCGTCTCCTCTGATTTCAAGAGTGCGTTTGCATGCTTCAGCAAGTTCTTTGTCCCTGCGAGGCAGAATCTGTTTGCCGGGATGTAGTCCGAACAGATGGGAGACATGGCGATGATGAGGATCTTGCTCTTCAAATTCAACCGACCATTCCTGAAGTTGGCCTTGTGACCCTTCTTGGTTCGGATAGAGATTGGCCAGTGCGGTTTTCACTTCTTCGCAATGCTCATTCTCTCCTATAATGGAGGACGCCTGAAGGAAATTGGAGAATAAATCGCGTATAATAGCAAGATCCATTGTGGTCGCTTTGGATATTTCGCCTTCGATGCGTTTGCCCGATTTATCGGTGTAATAGAAGCGATTCTCGGGAGATGAGGATGGATTAGTTACCAGATATCCTGAATAATCTTTTTGTAGCCAGCTTAACATAAACTCTACTGCTCCTTTCATCATCGGATATGCGGTTTCGCGAAGATATTTTTCATCACCGTTGAACGCATAGTGATCCCACAGATGTTGGCAGAACCAAGCTCCGGCCATAGGCCAACATGACCACCGCGGAGCCCCTTTGGGGTCTTTGTCATATCCTCCGGTCGGAGCTGTTTGTGCCCATGCGTCAGAATTATGATGCGCAAGCCATCCATTTTGGATGCCATAATTTATTTTCGCGGTTTGTTCCCCGTTTTTAGCTAATTGGCCTATGAAATCAGATAACGGTTCAAAACATTCTGAGAGTCCGGTCATTTCTACCGGCCAATAATTCATCTCGGTATTGATGTTTACAGTATAATTTGAACCCCACGGCGGCTGTACATGATAATTCCATATCCCTTGTAGATTTGAAGGGAGGCCGCCGGCTCGAGAGGATGCGATAGTAAGATATCTGCCATACTGGTAATACAGTTCGACAAGACCGAGATCGGAATCATTTTCCGAGAACATGGCAAGACGACGGTTTGTAGGCACGCTGTCCATTGCATTCTCCGGATCAAGAGTCAGTGACACTCTGGCAAATAAATCTTTGTAATCTTTCAGGTGATTGGCCAGTAATTGGTCATAGCTTAGACTGGATGCCTTGTCCATTGTAGCTTTAACTTCCACCGCCGGATTTTTCCCTTCTGATCCCGGCAGTTTATCCGGTCCGTTGTAGCTTGTTGCCGCCGCAAGGATTAATGTGACATTGTTGGCGTCACGTATTGAAAGAACTGAATCACTTTGAGCTGAAAGAGTGCCTGCCTGAGGAACTACTTTAACCTGCACCTCAAAATTCATGCCTTCTTTTCCGGTTTCGTCATATGCAATCTGATTAGGGTCATAATCTCTATTGGCGACATAGACCGGAGCTTTGCCGCTGAGAGATAAAGTAGTGCCGTTGTCGGTGCTTGTCGTATATCGCAGACGGCTATCCAGGTTTAAATCGAATGATATGGTGTTTTCTTTATCGGCCTCGATTCTGACAACCATAACCTGGTCAGGATAAGAAATGAAGGATGTGCGTGTATAGTTTACTCCTCCCATTTCGTATTTTACGGTCGTTGTCGCATTGCTGAGATTCAGATTGCGATACATTGATGTGACTTCTCCGGCGGGAACCATCGAAATTTTCATGTCGGCCATCGGTAGATATCTGGCGGTGTATGGGCCTTGCGAATATTTTTTCCATAAATCGCTCGCTTTTTTGTAGTCGCCATCATCTATCGCCTTACGCACTTCGCCCAGATGTTTTGGACCGTTTGGATTGTTCCAGTCTTGAGGCCCTCCCGACCAAAGTGTTTCTTCATTTAGCTGATATATTTCTTCAAGTGGATTGCCGAATACCATTGCTCCTATTCTGCCGTTGCCTAACGGAAGTGATTCTTCCCATACTCTTGCGGGTGAATCATACCATAATCTCAACTCTTTTTCATTCGGAGAGTTGCTTGCGGCACACCCGGTCAGGAGCATGCCGCAAAGCGTATATGTTAAATATTGCTTCATGATTATTTATCTGCGTCTAAGATTTTGAATACTTTTTCTGAATTGGAAATCAATTTTATCGGCGGTAATTTGCCGTTAAGATCAAGACGAATTACAGACGCTACAGTATCCGGCATATTTTGTGGAATCTCGATTGTGATTCCGTTTTTGTCACGTTTGAATTTTAGATTTGAATTGTCGGAAAGAAGCGTTGCTTTCTTGGGTGAAAATTTGCCGTCAAGTCTTAATTTGCCGTCAGCAGGCCAATTGAATACGCATAAATAATATGAAGAATTTTTTCCATTGTCTTTACGGATGCATTCTCCCCATTCAGGAGTAAGTCCGCTGCGTTGAGTGCCATAAATCGCTTCTCCGTATTTCGATACCCAATCTCCTACTTCCTTGAGACACTGAGTCGGCGTTGCCGGAATCTCACCCATTGGATCCGGGCCGACATTTAACAGGTAGTTTCCTCCACGAGCACAGATGGTCAATAGATTTCTAAGTATTTCTTTAGACGGTTTCCAGTTCTGTTCCCATGTCTTGAATCCCCATGAACTTCCGATGTTCATGCATGTCTCCCAATAAATACCCTCTGTGTCTTCAGCTTTCGGAACACGTCCTTCCGGAGTCTTGTAGTCTCCCGGGAAGTTCGGGCGTTTTAACCGGTCATTTGTAATGATATGAGGATATTCAGCAAGTAAATCCATAACTTCTGTAGCGTCAGCATCCGTGATTCCTCCCGGGGTGTCAAACCACATTACGGAAACATCAGGATAGCGTGTAAGAAGTTCGCGTATCTGGGGCAAGGATATTTTGTGGAAATACTCGTCAAAGGATTCAGTGGTCTGGTACAAGTCCCACGCCCCTTTATGCTCTTTTGTGAAATTGTTTATTTCTGTAGAGTCAGGATTCGCCCATCCCTCTTTCATCTCTTTACGGCCTGTCGAGCCGCCAGGATGATTCCAGTCTTGAGATTGTGAATAATAGAATCCGAATTTCATCCCGTGTTTGCGGCAGGCTTTAACGATTTCATCGAGTATGTCGCGCTTGAAAGGGGTGTAATCTACGATATTATAGTTGGTGTGGTCGCTTTTAAACATTGCGAAACCATCGTGATGTTTGGTTGTGAAAACAAGATATTTCATACCCGCGTCTTTTGCCATTGTGACAAGTTTTTCCGCATCGAAATTTATCGGATTGAAAGTGCTTGTCATAGCGCGATATTCCATCACCGGTATTTTACATCGGTTCATAATCCATTCGGCACCGCCTCTATTTTGCTTATAGCCATGATACTCACCGCCGTATAAGCAATACGGACCCCAATGTACAAACATTCCGAATTTGGCATCGTTCCACCATGCCATTTTTTCATCTTGCGACATTTTAGGCTCCGCGCCTTTTACTGCCACAACAAGAAGCAGTAGTGATAATAATACTGAGAATCTTTTCATGATTATTTGGTTAAGATGGATAAATTCTGGTTTTGCCGCGCCATCAGCTGAGCGATATATAGTGAACGTGGGAATACGTTTGTTTCATTTTCACCTTCCCATTCACCGTCAGGACGGTCGGTGAAATGTCCGGCAACATGTTCGCCTTTTGTTCCGATACTATAATTTTTTCCTGATGTCCACGGATTTTGTACTGCTGCTTTACCGACGCGGCAATTCCAAAGGACTTGTGTCACCCCGGCCCAGCCATGTCCGCTGCCCATTTGCCCTCGGTCTTGTACGTTGATTGAGCCGTCGGTGATAATGTTGTCATATAATGTGCCGCTTGCCCAACGATGATGAGGTCCTATGTCTGAATATGTCTGAGAAGCTGTGCAATTATAAAATACGTTTGGCCCGCATACTTGTGAACCTGTCACATAATCATGCCGCCCTTCGGTGCTTTGGCAGTTCATAAACAGATTCTGTTGACCGATATTGTTGAATGAATATCTCAGACCTCCTGTGATTACGGCCTTCGGCTCAAAATTGCGGCAATTCATTACAGTGACATTTTTGGCGTTTCGTTCGCAACTGATAGTCGCATATCCGAAATAGCGTCCGGAAATATTGCTTGCCCAACAGTTTTCAACTTTATCAAATTGTACGCCAATCCAGCCGTGCTGATTGTCCTCGTAATGCTCGAATTCTGATTCAAGGCACAGATCGCTTACTCCTACTTCGCCGATACGTCCGTCGAAATCATATTTGAATATCTGACCGCCTCCATATTTTGTCTCCATTTGCATTACAACAGGATTGTCGATATAGATTTTATTGCCGTCTATCTTTGTGATTTCTCGTTCATATGAAAGATTATATTCGCGAGGTGTCCATTGGCGGGTTCCTTTGCGCTCTACAATCCGATCCATTTGTATGTCATGAATCCATTCTTGTGTTCCTGGACGGTACAAAATCACTTTGTCGCCTGGCTTGAATCCCTCAGCGCTTGATACTGTGAAGCAATGGGTTCCTACCGGAACGAATCCATCGGTAATATGGACACGTGTTCCGGGAATCTCATTTATTTTTCCGGTGCCTGTGACTTTTATAAGAGAATATCGTGTAGGAGAAGTTGCAATGAGACGAGTCTCGTTGATATTGCTGCCTTCTCCTTTTAAGATTACTCCTCCGGTTTTGATTTCGATGGATTTTGAGACCGGATACACCCCGCGTTTCAACAATAGCACTCCTCGATGCCCGTTTTCGTCAAGGGGCAACGCTGAAATTTCATCTACCGCTTTTTGGATATGTTCCCAATTGTCGCCATCTATGGGAGATATTGATTTGGTAACAGGATAATACGGGATGCTTGCATCACCGTGATGGTAGCCGACACGGCTGAAATCCGGGATTGTGTTGCCTTGTTCATCGGGTATATAAGTCAATTTACCCTCACTGTCAATTTTCACAAAAGAAGATTGCCATGCCGGTGGCATCTTTGTCTGTGCTGCCGTGTTAAAAGCAGATGTTGCAATTAAGCAACCGCAGATTATCTTTTCTATGGCATTCATTGGTTAAGCATTTAATGGTTTATTATCGAATACAAAAATAAGTATGTAATGACAAACATTGGATAAATATTATTCCATTCTCTTATAGAAATGTGCAATGTGCTGGTAAAGCATCGGTTATCATGCTTGGCTGATGCCAATTATTGTACATGGAACTGTTAATAATGCATAAAATATTTGGATATATATATATATATATATATACCTTAGTAGACAAATTCTGTTTAACCTAAAATCATAATTTATGCGTAAATTTACTCTGATTGTGGCTGCTATAGCCTTCTCTATCTGTGCAAATGCTCAAGGCTTCTATGCTGTTGAGAAAGGAACTCCGACCGATGGGATGGAGGTCACTAATGTTGAAAATATTAAGCTGACATGGGGTACAGGCTGGAAAGCAAATAAAGAGGGTCAATCCGGAGTTAAAATCGGGGACAATGACTGCACTGTAATTACTCAAGGAGATGTAAATCCTACAGGAGTTGCCGATGGTAACGTAGTTCCCGCAAGCGGTGTGTTTGGAAATTTGAACCGGTATTCAACGGTACCCTTGAAATTGCTGTCACTCTGAACGCGAGCAAGGCCTTTTATGTCGTGGAAGACGGTAACGCTATTGAAAATTTCACATTGTCAAAACAGGATGGTACTGCCGTTGTGTTGACTGACAGAAAAGCATCTGAAAAAATTACCGGCGGAATCGTTAAAATCGAAGTCAAGGCAGGTAAGACTTATTATGTGTTCTGCACCGGAAGTAAACTCGCTTATTATGGCTTCCTATATTCTAATGTTGATAAAAACTCAGCACTCAGCCGGGATTGAGAATGTAGCCGTTTCAGATGTTGAAGACGGGCCAATATACAACCTTCATGGTGTTCAGGTTGACGAAAACTATAAGGGAGTGGTCATCAAGAACGGTAAAAAATATCTCAACAAGTAAAATCTATAACAATATATTATTTCCCGAATTAGGGTAATAATTTTTTTCAAAGTGAGTGAACAGGCGTGGCTGTGAAGTCATGCCTGTTCTTTTCCGGTTTGTTGCCGGAATGAATTATTTTGTTGCGATAATGGAAATATTGTAACTTTGTAATGTCATTAAATGAATCATGTGATGAGAATTGGAATTATTGTAGCGATGGAAAGTGAGCTGAATTTGCTTGTGCCATTGATTGACAACGTTGAAAAACGTGATATGACAGGCTCTGTCTTTTATGAAGGAAATATCGGGGCCAACCGCGTGTGTGTTACTCAGTGTGGCATAGGGAAGGTTAATGCCGCTCTTGGCGCAATGAAAATGATAAACTGCTTTTCTCCGCAATGTATCATAAATTCAGGTGTAGCCGGTGGCACGGGAAAAGATGCGAAAGTGCTCGATGTCGTAGTTGGGGAGAGAGTGGCATATCATGATGTGTGGTGTGGCGCTCCAAATGAAAAAGGGCAGGTGCAGGGACTGCCACGTTTTTTCAATGCCGATTCTTATCTGCTTACTCTTATTCCTGAAGGAAAAGTCAAGAGAGGACTGATTGCGTCAGGTGATATGTTTGTTGATTCGGTAGAGGAATTGCGTCGAATCAAAGAAATATATCCTGATTCCATAGCAGTGGATATGGAATCGGCATCAATTGCGCAGGTGTGCTGCATATATGATATACCGTTTATCTCTATTAGAGTTGTAAGCGATACTCCAGGAGAGAGTGACAATGCGTCTCAATACCATAATTTCTGGCAGGAGGCTCCTATTCACACGTTTGAAGTGTTGCAGGAGTTCATTTCAAAAATTTAGATCGATGGAGAAAATTCCAAGTTTTACAATCAATCATCTGATTTTGTTGCGGGGCATATATGTGTCACGCGTGGATATGTTGCCGGGCGGTGAGGTTTTGACAACATTTGATATAAGAATGGCAGAACCTAATCGTCAGCAACCATTGTCGGGTGCAGCCCTTCATGCTATCGAACATCTGGCTGCGACTTATTTGCGCAATAATCGGTTGTGGAAAGACAAGGTCATCTATTGGGGCCCTATGGGATGCCGTACCGGGAACTATCTGATTCTTAGAGGAAGTTATGATAGCGCCGAAATAGTGCCACTTATGATTGAGACGTTTAAGTTTATCGCTGATTATGAAGGGGAGATTCCTGGAGCCACACCGCGCGATTGTGGGAATTATTCTTATATGAATCTTGATGAAGCGAAGATGCAGGCGCGTAAATTCCTGGATGAGATTTTATTGAAAATAATTGCAGATGTCAACTCTGCGGAAGCTGCCGGGCATTTGGTTTATCCGCAGTAATTGATTATTTCATGAAGGATATTAAGGCTGTTAAGGGGAAATATTATATAAATCGTCTTATTTCGGAAGGTGAGCATGAGCATCAGGATTTTAAATTTGCCATAACTGATGCCGCGAAAATCGCGCGCTCGATATCCGCATTTGCCAATAATGATGGTGGCAGACTCCTTGTCGGAGTTAAGGATAACGGTAATATTGCCGGAATAAGGAGCGAGGAAGATATATTTGTCATTGAACAGGCAGCCTCGATGTATTGCCATCCTCCGCAACAGATAGATATAACCGCATTTGTATGTGAGGGCGGTGCAATTGTGCTCAGGGCGGAAATAGCAAAGGCTTTGCTCCGTCCGGTGTATTCGCGAGAGGAAGATGGCAAATGGAAAGCGTTTTACCGAGTCAGGGATGAAAATATCGCGGCTCATCCGTTGATGATAAAAGCATGGGAACGTATGAATTCCGAAGAAGAGATTCTGTTTTCTCTGTCGGAGGCGGAATCTTCATTGTTGGCTTATCTTGATGAATGGGGTATGACGACTGTGGAAGATTATATGCATGGTGCGCATTTAAGCAGATTGGCGGCTGAAGATATTATCGTACGTCTTGCAGCATCCGGTGTGCTTGATTTTATCTATACGGGTTCCGAATTTAAAATTGTACGAAGCAATTGATTGTCGTCTGACGATATTTACTCATTATTGAGTATGGTATATTTTAATCTGATATCGTAATTTTGCAATGAATAATTATACGAATTAACAGGTAATCTATTTTAAGCTATTGTTTATATCATACCGGTTTGCAACTGTGAAGATGTTAACCGGTATGTTTTATTTATAATAAACTTTAAAGGCATTCTTTTTGTTAAAATTACAAATGTTAAATCGGGAATATAGATTATGTCCATGACAAATAAGACCAACCGACATTATGATGCTATAGTTATTGGCGGAGGAGCTACCGGAGCCGGGACTGCAAGAGATTGCGCTATGAGAGGTTTGCGGACTTTGCTGATAGAAAAATTTGATTTTACGGCAGGCGCGACAGGGCGAAATCACGGATTGTTGCATAGCGGAGCCAGATATGCCGTGACCGATCCTGAGTCGGCTGAGGAATGTATGAGGGAAAATCTGATTTTGCGGTGCATAGCTAAACATTGTGTGGATGATACCGGCGGTCTATTTGTCACATTGCCGCAGGATGACATTGATTTTCAGTCGATATTTGTAAAAGCTTGCATTTCCGCAGGTATAAATGCGGAAATTGTAAGTCCTGAAGAAGCGGTTATGCTTGAGCCGTCGGTTAATCATGACATCATTGGAGCGGTAAGAGTTCCTGACGGAGCTATAGATCCGTTTCGTTTAACTGTTGCTAATGTCATTTCTGCACGTCAGTATGGGGCGTCTATCATGACTTATACACAGGTGATAGGGTTTGAGTTTTCCCAAAATAGGGTAGTCGGTGTTAAACTTCGGGATAATCGTAATGGTGAGATGTGGTCGGAATATGCCGATGTTGTTGTTAATGCGTCAGGTATTTGGGGGCAGCATCTTGCCCGTCTTGTGGGTGTTAATGTCCATATGTATCCCGCTAAGGGTTCCTTGCTTATTTTCGGACATCGTCTCAATAATATGGTTATAAACCGTTGTCGTAAACCGTCAGATGCCGACATACTTGTTCCCGGCGATACGATCTCGATAATTGGTACAACGTCAAGCCGTATTCCTTATTCAGATATTGATAATCTTGAGGTGACGCGAGCCGAAGTGGATCTTCTGATAAAAGAAGGCGCTTTGCTTGCTCCGTCTATTGCCAATACGCGGATTCTTAGAGCCTATGCCGGAGTGCGTCCTCTTGTTGCTGACGAGAATGATGCTACCGGGCGTAACATAAGCAGAGGTATAGTTTGTCTGGACCATGCCAAACGTGACGGAGTGGAAGGTTTTGTGACAATTACCGGCGGAAAATTGATGACATATCGTTTGATGGCGGAAAAGGCTACCGATATTGTTTGTGAAAAGCTTGACAGAAATGCGAAATGCCGTACGGCCGCGATTCCTTTGCCTGGTTCGGAACTGGATAATATGGGTTCGCCTTTCGCGAAAAAGTCTCATATTATACAGCTCAGCACGGAGCAGAAAGCGGCTGAAGACCGTCATGGTTCTCTTGCAGAGGAAATCGATTTTAAGACCGATGCCGATGAGGCTTTGGTGTGTGAATGCGAGCAAGTCTCTGTCGGAGAAATAAATTTTGCAATAAACAAATTGCACTGTGAGAATTTGATTAATCTGCGACGCAGAACTCGGATGGGCATGGGGACATGTCAAGGCGAAATGTGTGCTTGCCGGGCTGCCGGAATTCTGGTTAAGCATAATAATTGCGCCGAACGCACATTGCGTGACTTGGCGGCATTTATAAATGAGCGTTGGAAAGGGATGATACCTGTTGCATGGGGAGAATCATTGATTGAAGCTCAATTTATGTCTTGGCTTTATGAGGGTGTATGCGGGCTGGATAAAATTGCCGGTCCGATTGATAAGATTGACTCTAAATGAAATTGTCATGGTATATGATGTCGTTATAATAGGAGGCGGAATGAGCGCGCTTCTTTGTGGAATAAAATTAATTAAGTCGGGACAATCGGTTGCTATCGTTTCAACCGGTCAGAGCGCTCTGCATTTCAATGCCGGGGCATTGTCGCTTTTTAATCATGAAAATGGGAAGGATGTTTTATTTCCGTTGGAAGCTATGGAAAGATTATCGTTGGAACATCCGTATTTTAGAATAGGAGTGGAGGCTATAAGGCGTTTGGCTCCGGAAGTAAGATCAATCTTTGGCGAGGCGGGGAACACTTTGAGCGGCTGTGAGGAAAAAAATCATTATCGGTTGACACCTACAGGTTTGTTTAAGCCGGTTTGGCTCAGCATGAAGGATTATGCGGTAACTGCCGACCTTAAGAATATTGCATGGGGTAAAGTGGCGATTGTAAATATTAAAGGATATGTTGATTTTTATCCTGAATTTATTGCTGCGGGATTGCAAATGAGAGGATTAAAGAGTGAAATACGGTATATATCTTCTCCTGAGCTTGATAATCTTCGCAAAAGTTCAAGTGAAATGCGTGCTACTGATATCGCAAGGGTTATAACGTCATCAACAATAGATAAGCTTTCCGCTGATTTGAATCAAATAATAGATGAAGTGAATGCCGAAACAGTCATTATGCCTGCGGTGATAGGGCTGTATGATGAACAGCCGTTGGATGAACTTCAGCAAAAAGTAAAGTGTGATGTGAAATATGTTTCAACTATGCCAATGTCCCTTGGCGGAATGAGAGCGCAAATGAGATTAAGGCATTATTTCAAACGTCTTGGCGGAACATACTTATTGGGTGACACTGTTGTCGGTGGAAAAATAGAGAATGACATTGTTGAAAATGTAACTACTGTCAATCTTGGAGAAATGCCGTTGGAGGGCAAGAATTTTGTTTTGGCCACCGGGAGCTTTTTCAGCCACGGGATTGAGGCGCAAGCTAATGCGATTATTGAACCTATATTTCGGTTGGATGTAAATGCTTCTGATTCGAGAGAGGATTGGTATTGTGAGAATCTATATGATAATCAGGCTTACATGAGATATGGGGTTATTACAGATCCTGAATTTTATGTGTATAAAAGCGGAAGAAGAATTAATAATTTGCGGGCTATAGGTGCTGTTTTAGGGGGATATGACGCATTGAAAGAAGGTTCGGGAGGTGGAGTGGCCTCCCTGACGGCATTGAGAGTGGCGGAATGTATTATTGATGAAAACAGGAACAGTCATGGAAAGGAAAAATAATATGACAGGCACTAACTTTGAAGAGTGCATAAAATGTACCATATGTACTGTTTATTGCCCTGTGACAGCTGTAAATCCATCCTTTCCTGGGCCAAAACAAGCGGGACCTGATGGTGAACGCTACCGGCTTAAAAACCCTTATTTTTATGATGAGGCGCTGAAATATTGCATTAATTGTAAACGTTGTGAAGTCGCTTGTCCGTCAGACGTGAGAATTGGAGATATAATTCAGCGGGCGCGATTAAAGTATGGCTCGCATTCTCCGAGTCTGCGTGACCGCATGTTGGCGCGTACGGATTCTGTTGGGACGATTGTAGCGCCTTTCGCTCCGATTATTAATAGAATGCTGTATTTTAAGCCTGTTAAAAAAATTATGGAGGCGGTGTTCAAAATTGATTCCCGATGCGTATTACCACAGTATTCCAAGGAATTGTTTACCGAATGGTATAAAAGGGAGGCTGAATCGGAACAATTCGCCTATTCCAAAAAAGTCTCATATTTTCATGGATGTTACGTACAATATAATTATCCTCAGCTTGGAAAAGATTTGGTGAAGATTTTAAATTCCATTGGATATGGAGTCGCTTTGCTTGATGAGGAAAAATGCTGTGGGATAGCAAAAATTGCTAATGGATTGATGGCTGAGGCGACTGTGGATGCTGAAATAAATTTGCGGGCTATCAGGAAATCTGTACAAAAAGAGAAGCGTCCGGTCATTTCTACGAGTTCTACTTGCGCTTTTACTATTCGGGATGAATACACCCATGTGCTTGGACTTGATTCCGGCGATATTCGTAATGAGGTTATGCTTGCAACCAGATTCATATATAAGCTTATTAATGAAAACGGCATAAGATTAGTGTTTAGAGATGATTATAAAAAACGAATCGCATACCATATCCCATGCCATATGGAGCGTCTCGGATGGGCGGTTTATTCGATGTCTCTTATGAAAATGATTCCGGGAATTGAATATGTGACTTTAGATCCGAATTGTTGTGGCATTGCCGGCACTTACGGGTTTAAAAAGGAAAATTACAATTATTCTCAGGAAATAGGAAAGGCTTTGTTTGATGAAATTAAAGCTGCCGATGTCGATTTGGTTGCTACGGATTGTGAGACGTGCAAGTGGCAGATTGAAATGTCGACAGGTGTACCCGTGCAGAATCCTGTCTCCATATTGGCTGACGCTATTGATGTGGAACTGACAAAAAAATTGAATATCTCATAATCGTATTTGTCAGTGAAATCATTATATTTGTAAAAAGATATATGGAATTACGTCATCAACAGGTCATTCGTTATATAACTCCTTTGAGGGAGGGCGGTTCATTGCCGGCTTTGACAGAAGCCGATGATGGATTCAAGTATGTGCTGAAATTCAGAGGCGCCGGTCATGGTTCAAAGGCTTTGATTGCAGAGCTGATAGGGGGAGAAGTGGCAAGAGCGCTCGGGTTCCGAGTCCCTGAACTTGTGTTTCTTGAGCTTGATGAGGATTTTGGCCGAACGGAGCCGGATGAAGAGATTCAGGATTTGCTTAAAGCAAGTCGGGGATTGAATTTGGGCATGCATTTTTTGTCTGGAGCCGTAACTGTCGACCCTTATGTAAATGAGATTGATGGAAAGCTCGCATCTGCGATTGTTTGGCTTGACGCGTTTCTGACAAATGTGGATAGGACTGTTCAGAACACAAACATGCTTGTGTGGAATAATGAAGAGTGGCTTATTGACCACGGCGCGTCGTTATATTTCCATCATGCCGGATATGACGCGGAGAAAGCCGCGATGTCGCCGTTTCCGTATATAAAAAGCCATGCGCTTTTGCATAAAGCGGATTCCATTGAGGAGATTGATAAAATAATGAGACAAAAAATAACTCCCCGCACATTAAAAAAGATCGTGTCACTTATTCCTGATGACTGGTTGATTGGGGATGGGGAGGATAAGATGGCTGCTGATGAACGTAGAAAAGCATATGAAACGTTTCTTACTCTGAGGTTGGCTAACTCGTCTGTTTTCGTAAAAAGAGCGGTGGATGAACGAAATGCACTTATATGAATATGCGGTAATACGCTATGTGCCAAGAGTGGAGCGCGAAGAGTTTATGAACATCGGGCTTGTCATGATGTGTAAACGTGCCAAGTGGATCAAGGCGAAACTTCACATTGACGGGAAAAAATATGCCGCTTTTGATAATATCTTGTCCATGGAACAACTTGCCAGGCAATGTTATGGACTAGTTGATATAGCCGATGGCTTGCCATCGTCGGGTCCGATAGCCGAATTGCCTCCTGAAGAGCGTTTTCGATGGATTACAGCTGTGAAAAGCACATGTCTTTCTACCTCAAGACCGCATCCGGGACATTGCAATAATCTTGAAGAGACTTTCAATTACCTTTTTGATGAGCTTGTAAGATAATTGAAAGTCACGATTTTTAAGAACTTATGAGATAAACACTTTGCGTTTTCTTGGTTTCATTCTTCCTTTTTTGTCATATTGCGGCTCGTCCTCAGCCGGAGCTATCTCTTTTTCAGGAAGCGGTGACGGGGCATCCTGTTTAATCTCTTTTTGTGGAAGCGGTTTCTTCGGTTGTGTCGGATCAAAGTCAAATCGGGAACCCGAGGCTTCTTTGCCTGTCATATCAACTACAAATGGTATATAGTCGCTGTCCACAAGAAATTCTCCTGTCTTTCCCGGATTGGTGTATACGCTCATTTTGACATATACGCGGTATTTCCTCGGATTTTTCAGGTGTAGTTCTGATGCGGGAATAAATACCGAACAATCGTTTACGTTCATGGCGTCGGAATCAGCTTTGAAGAAGGAAGATGATGACACGTAGTTTAACGACGGTGATATCCGATATTTTCCATTAAGATCTCTCAATGCTCTTCCGCCGGGCGATGCGTAAAATATGGCTTGACATTCCACTGTTTTGTTTTTGGCATTATTCAAGTCGAAATCTGTATGAATCATTATGCCCTTTTCCCCTTTGTGGGTCACATTTGTTTCAATCCATATTTTTTTGAAAACTGCAGTTGAGGCGTTGATGTTCACTATGCCTGCTGCAAGGAGAATAAAAGAAAATATATATCGTTTCATTTGTATTGCTTTTGTGAGATTTTAGGAATACAAAATTAGTGAAAATCTCTGGGATTAATAAATCCGGATTTCTATATTGGCAGCGTTAGCATATTTTTTTAGCAAACTTTTTGATAATTCAATAGTCTCTTCGACAGGCATCTCTTCTCCATATATATTTATACACATAAGAAGCCGGCTTGTGGATAAATCAAGTTTTGTTCGTTCATTATCGCTCGTGGGAGTGCCGACTCCTCCTGTTGAATCGCGATATATGGGCATGTTTGCTATATTTAATTGGCCTCGGCCTATTGCGTCGAATTCTTCACCTTCGTTACCTACGCCCAGAGTCAATGAGTCTCCGCTTATCTTGTTGATGTCAAATCCTCCTATTGAATAACCTGAGGTTATGGAAATCACGTTTATCAAGTCGACAAGTGAGTTGATGTAATATAAATCCATATTTTTGACAATTCTGCGGCATAATGCTTCGGCCGACGGTCTGTATCGGTTCGGTTCTTTGCCAAACGCTTTGTATGCTTTTCTTGTGGCATCGATTGCCGGGCGTTTGTTTATCGCGGATAGCTCGTATTTGGATTTTATTTTGTCGGCTGCAGTCAGCAGTTCATCAATCAATGCTTGCGGAGTCGGTGTGTTTTTCACATCGGCTTCAATAGTTACTATTTTCAAATTAGGGGCTTTCTGGCGAATAATCGGAGTGATTTTGATATCCATTGCTGATTTTGTTTTTAGTACGTAAAGTTAACAAAAATGGAATGATTGGAAGCTGTTTATTTATCAACAGGATAAAAACAGAATGATATTTATTTTGAAACAGTGAGAACGGTATTATGGTATTTTGCTACATAATGTGCGGAAACATGGAAATTTGACATATAAAACCGTATAAAATCGATAGAATATTGAAATATTGTTAAACACGCTGCAAATTGTCCCTGACTATTTTGCGGAATTGAAAAATATGCGTACCTTTGCATCGTGTTTTTCATGGTATTAGATTTAAGGTTAACTAAGATTGGTTGTCGTGATGACAATCAATTTTTTTATCTTTATTATTCTGATGTTATTCAAAGAATTCAGAAATACATTTTAATGAGCTAAGTCACTAATTCCTCAAAGGGGATTCGTGACTTAGCTTGTTTTGGGCTTATATTATTTGGATATTAATCTTCTTCAAGCTTGTCTTCCTGCTCAAGTTTGTAGTAGTGGGCGAGGATAGCGATAAAGCGGGATATTTGGTTGAGAGCGGAAGTAGTCTCTGGAGATATGGTCTGCCCCTTTAATTTAAGCATCAATGCTCCGTATAACGCGGTAAAACATGTCTCGATTTCATCGGTCTTGTTGTCGCCTTGTTTGGATCGCAGCTCCACAATATATGGAAGCGTTTTGTAAAACTCTGCCGCATAATCGGGATATTTCAGATTTTTAAGCAGTCTGACATGCAGATCGTCTAGTTGTATGAGCACATTCTTGTTCAGCTGTAAATGACCGCTTTGGGCTACATTTTCGCGATGCATCATGTCAATAAGTGATTCATACCATTCTGACATTTCCTTATATTGCTCGGTCGAGAGTGTGAACTTGTCAATCACATTGGATTTGATTTTGTCCAAGTCCATGCCGTTGGCCCGGATGATATCCTCAATTTGCCACATATATAGCAAATATTCTGCAATATTTTCTTTGCGTTTTTGTGAAGCTATATACATAATCGAAATTATTTGTTGAAATAAAAATCAAGTACGTCGCGTGCGGCTGTAAATGAGCTTTGCTGATTGTTCAGGACTCGTTCCTCTTTATCCTTAAGCAGTTTTTCTACCTCGGGGTTTGAATAGAAATGACGGCGCAGTCTTTCGTCGATTGTTTCATACATCCAATAGCGGGCTTGCTTCTGACGTTTGATTTCAAAATATCCGTTTTCCCTGACGAATGCGAAATAACGGTCTATCATTTCCCACACTTCCGCCACCCCGAGATTATAATATCCGGAATAGCATAATACTTCCGGTTTCCATCCTGATGCTGTCGGTGGAAATAGATGAAGGGCGCTTCTGAACTGAGCTTGCGCGAGACGTGCTCTGTCAATATTGTCACCGTCGGCTTTATTGATGACAATTCCGTCGGCCATCTCCATTATTCCTCGTTTTATCCCTTGCAGTTCGTCTCCGGTGCCCGCAAGCTGGATGAGAAGAAAGAAGTCGACCATGGAGTGTACTGCCGTTTCGCTTTGGCCTACACCGACAGTCTCGACAAATATATTGTCATAGCCTGCCGCTTCACACAGCACGATTGTCTCGCGTGTTTTGCGTGCCACTCCGCCCAGACTGCCTGCTGATGGACTGGGACGGATGAACGCCGATGGATGTACGGCAAGTCTTTCCATGCGTGTCTTGTCGCCAAGTATGGAGCCTTTGGTGCGTTCGCTTGACGGGTCGATTGCAAGTACGGCAAGTTTGCCACCGTCCTTGAGGATATGAAGTCCAAAAACATCAATGGATGTTGATTTTCCTGCCCCGGGAACACCGGTAATGCCGATTCTGCGCGAATTGCCGGAATATGGTAGACATTTTTCAATTACCTCTTGCGCGATTGCCTGATGTTCGGCCGACAGGCTCTCTACTAACGTGACAGCCCTGCTCAATGTCGTAACATCGCCTTTTAAGATTCCTTCTACAAGCTCGCCTGATGTCGGCATTGGTTTGCGTCGACGTGGTTTAAGGTACGGGTTTACAATCGGGGGCTGTTTTACTCCGCTATTGACCGTAAGCCCTATGTATTGTTCGTCGTTTTCTATGTGGTGGTGATTGTCTTCCATGGGATTATTTTGTATATTCTCCTGTGACGCGGATATTTGACACCGGTCTGTCAGGATCATTGGTTATTAACGTGATTTTGGCATTAAGTATTTTTTCCGTGCTTTTTGACGTGTCGGCTTTTATTTCAAATGTGGCTTTTCCGCCGCCTTTGATTTTGTTTTTTGAGAGTTTTACGGTGATGCATGGGTCTGATGAACTTATCTTTCTGATTATAAGCTCATTCTTTCCAAAATTATCAAGAGATATTTCCGCGTCCCGTTTTTCTCCCTTTTTTAGTTCGCCAAAATCGATTGACGTGGTGGATAAAGCTATTTTCGGAGCGTTCTCAAGTTCCGATTTAGATAATTTTGAAAAATCTTCGTTGATTATTGCCGTAATGTCTATCGGATGGCTGGTTCTGTCCGGCGTCTCCAGCTTCACTAAGGCTTCATGTGTTGTAAGGCCCCATTCATTTTCGCTGGAGGTGTTATAGAACATGGTGAACGTCACTTGTTCTCCCGGAGGGACAAGTTTTGGCTCCGTTTGAACTGTGATATATTTGGGAAGTCCTTCAATATTCGGGATTATAGTATCGGAGCTTTGGTTATATCCTTCAAGAAAAGCGGTTTTGGTTCTCCCTTTCAATATTTCCCCGAAAGGAATGATGTCACGGCGCAATTTAAGTTTTCCAACTTCAATCGGAAATCTGGCCCGTAAAGTGTTTGATGCGCCGATAACTACACCCTTAATGACGAGAATTGTCTGCCGGGGGTCGCTGTTGGTCTCAACTTTGACTTTCTTGTCAAATTTCCCGGGGCGCCCTGCCGGATCATAGACAACTTTTATTGTTGCCGTGTCTCCGGGAGCTATCGGTTCCTTTGTGTACGACGGGATTGTGCAGCCGCAGGAAGCCCGGGCGGCATATATGATGAGTGGTTCGTTGCCGGTGTTTACCAGTCTGAAATCGGTGCTTACTCTACCCATGTCCTCGTCAAATGCTCCGAAATCATGGGAAGTCTCAAGCCATTTAGCTTGCGATGCGGCGTTTGCTGCCGGAATCGACAGAAGCAAGAAGGCTAATGCCGGAAAATAGCGGGTTAGTCTCATTTTTTATTTGGCATGTGGTATCACAACCCCTTTTATCTTTATCGTGACACGGGGATTGCTTGCATTGGATTTTACTTGGATATTCTTCTCAAATTCACCCGGTCTTCCTTTAGGGTCATAGCTTACTTTGACTACGGCTGATTCGCCGGGTTTTATAGGCTCTTTGGGAATTTCCGGAACGGTGCAGCCGCAGGAAGCCCGGGCTGATTTTATGATGAGAGGTGCATTTCCGGTATTCTTGAAGATGAATCCATGAGATACTATGCCGCCGTTTTCTTTGACATTCCCAAAATCATATACGGGATCTGCGAATTCAATCTTGGAAGTGCTTCCGGCAAATGCGGTTAAACTTAATAATGTGATTAAAAGCGAAAAAATGGTTCGTTTCATTACCGTAATATTTATACGTTACTCTGTATATAACGTAAATTTAACAACTATGAATTTTTGAAACCGCCAAATAATCGTTAATTTAAGTTAATCGATGGCTGCGGCTGATTTTTCGATACCGATTCCAAATAATGCGTAATCATAGTAAACTGGGTCTTCAGGTCGCATGCGGCGTAGTTCTGCTGTCAGTTCGACTACCGATTTTTTGTCGTTGGCCTTGCGTTTCAGAAGTCCGAGTTCACGTGCGGTATTCCCGACATGCACGTCAAGCGGGATGTATAGCTGAGAGGGCTTTATTATGTCCCATACTCCCATATCCACGATACCGTCATTTCTGACAAGCCATCTCAATGCCATGTTTACACGTTTAAGAGCTGTCGCTTCAAGGTTTCCGGGCAGGCAGCGAGGATCTTCTTTATTGTCGTTGGCGTTTCGCAGTTCGCGGTTCAATGCTTCAACAAGTTTCCATGCCGGAAATTCTGATTGTGAAACTCCTTCATGTGCCGCGAAATCCGAAATGCTGTCAAACCGCGAATATATCTCTTTGAGACCTCTGAGAAAATGGCGTAGATTTTTAGCAAAAAATGTGCGGTGTATATTCATATCCGGCAGCTCTTCGTAACCTTTGTCCATGACATAGAGATAAGGAGAGTTGTCCATCAGGGATAACATTTTATCGCAGTTTTTGCATATCATTTTCCGGTTGCCCCAGGAAATGGTGGCGCATAGCAATGACGCGATTTCGATATCTCTTAAATCCGAGAAGCGTCGTGGGAACTGCACCGGATCATTGTCGATAAAGTCAGGGTTATTGATGCGTCGGGCTTCCGAATCAAGCAGTTCTTTCAAGTCATTTGCCGTCATAAGTTCGTCTTGCATAGTCAATCAATCAAATGACAAGGGCGAACATGATGGCCATGTTCACCCTTGATGTAGTTAATATCTGTCAGACGGGTGATTATTCCTCACTGTCCTCTTCCTTCATATTATGGAACACATTTTGCACGTCTTCGTCTTCCTCAAATTTTTCAAGAAGTTTTTCAAGCTGCGCGCGTTGTTCTGCAGTCACTTCTTTGAGGTCATTGGGGATGCGTTCAAATTCGGCGCTGATGATTTCGATGCCGTTCTCTTCAAGATGTTTCTGAATATTGGCAAATTCCTCAAATGCTCCATAAAGTACGATTTCATCTTCATCTGCCTCAAGTTCGTCTACTCCGTAATCGATAAGTTCGAGTTCGAGGTCTTCTATTGACATTCCCTCGGTAGGCTTGATTTTGAATACGCTCTTATGTTCAAAGAGGAATGACAGTGAACCTTGTGTGCCAAGTGTGCCGCCGTGCTTGTTAAAATAAGAACGCACATTGGCTACCGTGCGAGTGTTATTGTCGGTGGCAGCCTCGACTACGATGGCGATTCCGTAAGGGCCGTATCCTTCGTATACAATCTCCTTATAGTCGCTCGAATCCTTGTCGGTTGCTTTTTTGATGGCGCGTTCGACAGTGTCTTTCGGCATATTTGCAGCCTTTGCGTTTTGCATCAACACGCGCAGACGCGGATTGGTGTCGGGGTCGGGGCCGCCTGCTTTTGCTGCGATAGTTATTTCTTTACCTATGCGGGTAAATGTGCGCGACATGTTGCCCCAACGTTTCAATTTCCTGGCTTTGCGGTATTCAAAAGCTCTTCCCATAATATATTCTTAGATTATATCTGTTGTTGATTGTTTGTTTTGATTATCTCAGGGTGGCTCCAAGCTGTTTTTGCAAGTTCGTGATAATTTTATTCATCACGGCCTCGATTTGTTTGTCTTGGAGAGTCTTTTCATCATCTTGGATGGTCAGTGAAATTGCGTAACTTTTCTTGCCCGCTTCGAGTCCTTCTCCAGTATAAACGTCAAAGAGCTCCACATTCCGCAATAGTTTGCGTTCGCTGTCTTTCACTGTCTTTTCTACCTGTGCGAAACTGATTCCGTTGTCAAGAAGAAGTGCAAGGTCGCGTTTCACCGGTTGAGTCTTAGGCAGTGGAGCGAATAGCGTTTTCTTTTTAAGCGAGAGGTTGACGAGAGTTCTCCAATCGAGTTCGGCGTATATCACCTCTTGCTTTATATCGTTTTTCTTGAGAATCGATTTCTTCAGAATGCCCATCGTGCCGATCGGTTTCCCGGAACGTGTGCTTATGGCTACGCATCCGGAATAAATGGGTGCGGTTGAAGTTTCGAGGCTAATTTCTTTGGCTGATATGCCGAGGCGGTCAAAGATATTGGCGACAATCGCTTTTAAATCATAGAATGTCGCTTTTTCTTCTTTTCTGACCCAGTTGCCGGTTTGAATATTTCCGGTAAGCCACAATGCCAGATGCTCTGACTCGCTGAACGGCGCGATGGGATTTTCGGCTGTGATTTCAATCGTCATGTCACGGCTGTATACATTCCCGAATTCATACAGCATCAGGTCGTTGTCGCGGCGGTTTATGTTGTGACTGATTGATTCGAGACCTCCGAATAGAAGAGTCATGCGCATCACGTTCAAGTCGTTGCTTAATGGATTGAGCAGCTTTACCGGAGTGTGTTTCTCGTCAGTCAGTCCGTCATAATATGATTCTGCCGTAAGAGAATTGTTGAGAATCTCATTGAAGCCTGCGGCCGACAGCTGGTTGCTGATTATTTCACGCAATTCGTTGCTGCTATCGGTGATTCCTTTGTATGACAGGCTTGAATGGATTGTAGGTGAGAATTCTATATTATTGTAGCCGTATATGCGAAGCACATCTTCTACCACATCACACGGACGCTTTACATCTACACGATAGGTGGGGACGAGAATGTCGATAGAATCGTCATTTCTGTTTACGATATCCATCTCCAACGATTCTACGATGGAATCGACAGTCTCACGGGGAATATTTTTCCCGACAAGATTATTGAGATATTCATAACTCAGAGTCACCGGAAACGGCTTTATGACTTCCGGATACAGGTCGATGACATCTCCGCATATTTCACCTCCCGCGATCTCCTTGATCATCAAGGCTGCAAGTTTAAGGCAATATAAAGTTGCATTGGGGTCAGTGCCGCGCTCATACCGGAAAGATGCATCGGTGTTGAGACAGTGACGGCGGGCTGTCTTTCTCACTGAAGTGGGATTGAAATACGCGCTTTCAAGAAATACAGATGTGGTGCCTTCGGTCACTCCTGAATCAAGACCGCCGAACACTCCGGCTATGCACATGGTTTTTTCTGCGTCGCATATCATGAGGTCTCTTGCGTCGAGTTTGCGTTCGACCTCGTCAAGTGTGGTGAACGGTGTGCCCTCCGGACAATGTTTTACTATTACTTTGTCGCCTCCTATTTTGTCAGCGTCAAAACTATGCAATGGTTGTCCCATTCCAAGCAAAATATAGTTTGTGACATCGACAACATTATTTATCGGACGCTGGCCTATGGCGGTTAGATAATTTTTAAGCCATTCAGGGCTTTCAGCCACTTTTATTCCGCGAATCGTTACGCCTGAATATCTCGGGCAGGCATTGAAATCCTCCACCTCAACGGTTATGGCTCCGTCGGCTTTGTCGACTTTGAATGATTCCACTTCCGGACGGTGGAGCTTGGAAGCGTCGGCGTGACAGGCTAACCATGCCGACAGGTCGCGGGCTACTCCGTAATGTGAGGCTGCGTCTACACGGTTTGGAGTCAGGTCGACTTCAATCATATAGTCGCTTTTCAGATTATAGAAATCTGCGGCGGGAGTGCCGGGGGCGATTTCCCGGTCAATTACAATAATTCCGTCATGGGATGTGCCGACTCCTATCTCATCTTCGGCGCAAATCATACCGAATGATTCAACCCCTCTTATTTTGGACTTCTTGATCTGGAATTCATTATCGCCGTCATAAAGTATAGTCCCTACGGTTGCTACGACTACGGTCTGTCCGGCAGCTACATTAGGAGCTCCGCAAACAATCTGAGTCGGCTCTCCGGTTCCTAAATCCACGGTTGTGATATGTAAGTGGTCGCTGTTGGGATGTTCTTCACATGTGAGAACCTTGCCGATTACGAGTCCTTTGAGCCCTCCGCGTATTGACTCGACCTCCTCGACGGTGCCTACTTCAAGGCCTATTGAAGTAAGCGCTTCGGCGACTTCATATGGAGTAAGCGAAAAATCGAGATACTCTTTTAACCAGTTATATGAGATATTCATTACTTAAATTGCTCTGTGCAGGGCATTTCTGTGCCCCGAAGTTAAATTGTGCAAATTTACAAAAAAATCTCCATTCGGCAAAATCAACAATTTAAACTTGGTAAACTTGGAAAAATATGAATCTTTAAAAACATGAATCTGACAGACCGGATCCGGTCTGTCAGATTCATGTCGGTGTCGGATTGCTTAGAAATTTAAATTTATTCCACACATCACAGTCGCCCTTGGCATCGGGTAACCGGCGTTTATTTCATATTTCTGTGCTAGAAGTTTATCTCCTCTTGTCCATATTTCTTGCCGTATTGTCGCTCTAAACGAACCGCGTAGGTTCCATAATACGAAATTCTCTTTTGTTGGATTTTCTTCGACTGCCGTATATAGGTCGGCAACATATTGGATGCCTGTGGATACGTTCCACCGTCCATATGTGAAATTGGCTCCGGCATAGAGCTTGTGCTCTGGTGCGGCGATAACAGGATTTTTCATGTGGAGATAACTGTAGTTGCCGTCTACCGACCACTGGCGGTTGATTATATAAGAAGCTTGTAGTTCAACTCCCTTGTTGTCAATTTTGCCTGAATTTTGATTAAGCATGCCTGTCCCGTTGGGATTGCGCAGCCTGACTATAAGGTTTTTGCCATCGATATAAAATAAGTTTACGCCATATTTTAAATGGCCGTTGAACAATATCTGTGAAAAGCTTATCTCATAATTCCACATGGACTCCGGCTTGAGATCAGGATTCTTCGGCTGGAACATATACATTTCGCGCAATATGGGGTAACGGAATCCTTTGTTGGCTGATGCTTTTAATTCTATAGTTTGCGGGAGATGGAAGGCTAATCCGGCTTGTGGCACCCATTCTGTGCCGACACGTGAATGATGGTCGATACGTAGCCCGGCGTTGAATGTGAGCAGGCGCCATAAATCCTGACGAAAATCTATATATCCTGCGACCTCGTCCTCGTGTTTGTCCACAAGATTATTCCGTGTGCCCGCATTTTCTCCGGCGACGTAATCGGTCCATGCTTTCCCTCCGTAGCGAAACCAGTCGAAACCGAGTGTTATACGGTTCCCGTGCCAGAACTGCGTGCTTTGATAAAGCGATATACCCATCATGTCATCGTGTGATTTAAAGCGTCCGTCCTGTGAGGTTTCCCCTTTGGATGGCGTGTACCCGTCGTTGATCCAATGATTTCCCCAGTTGTAGAAGAAGCTTAATGCCCCGGAAGTTTTGCCATAGTCATTGTTTAAGGCGATTGACGTGACTCCGCGAGTGATACGTTGTTTGCCGTCGACAAGCGGAGCTGATACCGGACCCGGATATGTGGCGTTGAAATGCGTTACGTTGACGTCGGCATATATGTCCCAGTTCGCGGTCAAATCGTAGCCTATTTTGGCATATCCGCCATATTGTTCGAATCCCATGTTGTTCTGGTCTCCGTCAGTGCGGTTGTATGAACCGCTGACGATGCTGTTGAAGCGCCCTTCGCGGATGCTGTTGGTCAGCGCTGTTTCAAGAGTGTTGTATGAACCGTAGCCTGCGTGTAGGTTTGTGCGTATGCCGTCGCCGTGCATTTTCCGAGTTACGATATTGACTACTCCGCCCATGGCGTTTGAACCGTAAAGTACCGATGCCGGGCCGCGAAGCACCTCGACTTTATCTGCTAAAAATGATTGGTAGGCATCCGAAATCGGATGGCCGAAAATGCCGGCATACTGTGGATGGCCGTCAATCAAAACCATTATCTGGGCGTTTCCTCCGCTCAATCCTCGCAAAGATATTCCGCCTGCTGAACCGTCGGATACGCCATAACCCATAACGCCCCGCTCGGTGACGAACAATCCGGGCACTTGTTCCGATAGAATTGGAAGCAATGAGGGCTGCATGCTGTTTTCAATTGCCTCCCTGCTTATTACTGATACGGTCTGAGACAGATGGCGCACATCCGTCTTGTTGCGTGTGCCGGTTACTACAACTTCGTCCGGGGGAAGATTCCTGACGATGCGCGTGGTGTCATTTTGTGCTGTCAAAGACCCGGCAGATGCTATGCATCCTGCCAGTAGAATGAAAATTTTACTCTTGTTCATTTTTTCTCTGAATTTGAATCTTGAATTTCTGTTTTGTCGGTTCTATTGTGTTGTTCTATAAAGGGTAATAATTCTGCCTCGAAAATTTCCTTACTGATTAGACGATAATGTGGGGCATATGTGTCGTTGTATTTTTGGCTGTGGTGCATGACATATTTCCCCTCCTTTAAAAGACTGTCGATTTTAAGGCTGTCTTGACGGTAACCGCCTATTGGTAATTTCATGTCATATATGATAGCGTTTATCTGATGCCACTCTTTTTCCCATTCATCGACTGATGGGCGGTTAACTCCGTTGGCGCTTCGTGTGAATGCATTGAAAAAAGTATTGTATGGGATTATGCTGTCTTTTATAAGCGACAGATTTACCCGATAGAAATTACCGGTATACCCGGTTTGTTCATACAGCGGACCGCCTAACTTTTCCGGCATAGACAGTTCCTCTCGTAGATATGCGTCAGCTGAAGCCGTATCCGCGATAATATGTCCTGGTCCGAACCTGTCTTGAAAAAAATTTTTATATAAATCCCTCAATGTGGATTGGGGATATATCCGCATCTGTTTTTCCACCGCGTTACGTATCTCTTTCGTTTGCTTGTCGATTTTGTTGCACCCCAACAGGCAGATCGACAGAAGTAAAAATATACATGTTCTCATATTGTTGTCTGGTTTGTGATGACACATATTCTTGAATTCGTGTTACTTTGTCTCTAAAAAAATTAGTCGGCTCTGCTCATTACCAGTTTTCCGTGCCTGATACCTTTTATTGTGGTAAGCTTGTCTGCGAGTTCTGTCAGGCGATATGCCATTCCCATTACGGTGGCGATATGCAGGCAGAAATTCCGGTTGAGATAATATTGTGTTGACGACAAGACTAATTCTTGATGTGCTTGTTGTATGTCGGCAATTTTTGTGGCTATGTCCCTTCTGGATTGGTCATACATGATGATAATCGTGCCTGCTACAGTGTGGTTGCACTGCCATTTTTGTTCGGCGATGTTTTTTTCCACCAGAAAACGGATGGCTTGTGATCGATTGGTAAAACCGTTGGATTTAACATATTGATCCAATGCCTCCAATAGATTGTCTTCCAAAGACACACCAAATCGTTTAAGTGACATATTGGTTATTTTTGCATAAATTTTTTGCAAAAATAATAAAAAGATTGGATATATGCGTCAAATAGACGACAAAATTAAACCTGATAAAATCGTTTGTAGAACGATAAATAGTCATTACTTTTGTGAAAAAGTTCAATAATATATAGATTTTCACGTTATGTTTCGTAATCTGTTTGTTTGCGCTTTAATGTTATTGGCTATGACATTGGGCGCTCAGAGTAAAAAAGAAAATTGCCCGCATCAAATATGGATGCAGAGCAATGAGTGGAACAATGGTTGGAATGTTTCGGCTCATCCATCGATAAATGCTAAGGAGTTTCACGAACAATATATTAAGAATAAGGAAGTGTGGGATGCCATGTTCTCTTATTTGTCAACGGTGGATCTCGATACGCTCTCGATTGGCCGGATAGATATTGTGCCGGGACGCTGTTACATAAAAATGAGTGAATACGTGCCTCGTGAATCCGAAAAAGTCAATATCGAACAGCACCATAATTGGATTGATTTGCAATACACTATCCGGGGTAATGAAAAAATGGGTTATGCCAAAGATGTCACGGTCAAGCATGAATATAATCCTAAAAAGGATGTGGCTCATTTCAATTCCGACAATGTGACATATTATAAAGCCGGGCCGGAAGCGTTTTATCTGTTCTTCCCTACTGATTACCATCAGCCATCGGTGATTGACGGGGAGCCTGTGACAAGTCGAAAACTTGTTTGCAAGATAGAATATATTCATTAATTTGATATTCTGGCATGATTTAGATGCCATCATAAACATTTATAGGTCTAATCGGTATACCAGTTAGACCTATTTGTTTTTATCCGGTTGAAGACTGGTTATCAACCAAATTCGGCTCGTTGGGACAATTAAATTGCCAGCCTGATTTGACCAATTGAAAAATTTTTTAGGGGGTTGCGATAATTTGTACATACTTTGTGTCAAATTATGTATTATCTTTGCAAAAACATTAAAAACTATCTAATACTACACAACCATGTTACACACACCATCCACCCATGTGGACGTTCGTTCCGACCGTTCCGAAACAATGACAAAGAAAATAACAGACGCAACAACTGTCCTCCGTCCCCATCCAAACATGGGCAAAGCCTCACCTCATTGTAGGGACGTTTGGCCCGAACGTCCTGAGAAAATAACAACCGACTACCGTCCTGAACGAAACATCGGAAGGAGGACTACCGAAACTATCCCGCGACCACGTTCGAAACCCCGGAACGAAACACTACGACAACAGCTCCGTGACCGTTTGCCCCCTCCCGATATTCCTGATGCCGGCATCTCCCGTGTCACCACGAAAAAAGACTCTGACCGTCAATATGCTCTTTCTCTGATTTATTCGTGCCTGTGTGCCGCCCGTCTATATGGGAAGGCGATTCCTTCATTGCCATTTTCAATAATTACAAGATTACATTATACCGTTAAACTCTAATCGGCGGCAGCTGCCCCCGTTAAAAGCGACTTCGTGTCGCCGAAACGGCAGCGGAAGAACTTTGACATTTTTATTGCCTCCTCGATGGTAATGGCGTGTTTTTGTACACGCAGAAAGGCAGAAATTATCTATTGATTATAATTTCCGCCTTTTATGCGTTTAGATTTTAATCGTGCAGTCTACTTTGACAAACTGATTTCTGCGCGTCGGTTCTGTGCGTCACCTCCGGCAAATGCATGTGTCGGGCCCATTCCTTTTGTTTTGACATTGTTTGCCGGCACTCCATGTTTGACCATGTAGTCTCCGATCGCTTTGGCTCGCCTGTCGCTGAGTTTCTGATTATAGGCTGAAGTTCCATGCTCGTCTGTATATGCCTTGATTATCACATTTCTACTGCCGCTTACTGCTTCTTTAGCGACGTTGTTTAAATCGGCATTCTCGGGAACTCCTGCTTTATCATAGCCAAACAGATACACGACAACGACTTGTGGCGCGCCATACTGGTTGATGTTGGTCGGCGTTGATGCTGAGGTCTTAAATGCTTTTGCGGCGACAGGTTTTCCTTTCATGATGCCCGATGCGTCTGGCTCGTTTGCTGATGCCTGGTAATAATACAGTCCGTCAGAACCGAATTCCGGGTCGGTGGCGATCTCTTCTGCTTGGGCTACGCGTGGATTATAGTGATGTTTCAGCCCGGTTCGTGAGCCATAATATAACAAGGCTCCCAGAGCCACGACTGCTAAAGCGACGACTGCCCATACGCCGGTTTTCATAACGCCTGATGCTTCCTGCGCGTCGGTGGTGGCGTTGACATTACCGGCTGCTGCCATGGGCGCTGCGGTGGCTGCTTCTTGTTCGTCTGCTGGAGGAAGTGCTCCGGATATAGTTTCTTCATGCTGCGGAAGTTCTTTTGTTTCAGGGCCTTCCGGCAACTCTTTTTGCGATTCCAGCTTATCTACGCTGTCTTTAAAATTGTCATCAGCCATAATATTAAAATTTAAATGATTTATAGACTTACAACATCTGTTTACCTTTCCGGGTTTTGACTTTTAGGCTGATTAACAATGTGAATTAAATAAGATTCACTTTTCAGCGCAAGTTTTTACTTGTTACGTGGCTCGATATGGCTTTTTATCGCGGTTTTTTAGCTAAATTTGTAGTCCAAAACAATATTTTAAAGTGATATATCCCGATTCATTTGAACATAAGATTGGTTTTTCGGTATTTCGTGAAATTCTGAAGAATTATTGTATTTCAGGTCTTGGACGTGACAGATGTGACTCTATGCGCTTCTCTTCCGACTTCGATGTTATAGAGGAAAAACTATGTTCTGCGTCTGAGATGGTGACAATTTTGAATAGTGGAGACGACTTTCCGCTGGATGGATTTATCGACATTACCGAACAACTTGACACAGCGGCGATTCCTGGGACATTCTTAAGCGCTGATGATTTTGCGCAGCTTCGCAAGTCGTTGTTTGTCATCGTCAAAATGGTGTCATTCTTCAATTCAAAACGCCATGAGGAAAATTCGGAATATCCGAGGCTTGACCGCATGGCTATGAGGCTTGAACCATTTCCTTTGACTGTCAAGGCTATCGATCGTGTGGTGGATATTCATGGCGAGGTCAAGGATTCGGCATCTCCCGAGCTCTCCGATATACGTCGCCGTTTGGCTGCTACTGCCAATTCGATAAATTCGATTATGCGTCGTGTTATGTCTAATGCCGTGCAGGCCGGATATATTGATAATGACACGGCGCCTTCTATGCGCGATGGCCGTCTCGTTATCCCGGTTGCTCCCATGAACAAACGTAAAATCAGCGGAATTGTCCATGACGAATCCGCATCTGGCAAGACCGTATATATTGAACCGGCAGAAATTGTAGAGGCTAACAATCGGATACGTGAGCTTCGCATGGAGGAGCGTCATGAGATAGCGAGGATTTTAACCGTTTTGACTGATGAACTGAGGCCTGATATTGACGCGATTCGCAAGAGTGTCGATGTGTTGGGCGAATTTGATTTCATTAGAGCAAAAGCCCGGTTTGCTGTTGAGATTGATGGCAAAATGCCCTCTTTGTCTCGCGATCCTGAAATGGAGTGGTATCATGCTGTTCATCCAGAACTTTTGCTTTCGCTCCGCCGGCAACGTAAAGAAATTGTGCCGCTTGATATAACCCTTACCGCTGAAAATCGAATTCTCATTATTTCCGGGCCAAATGCCGGAGGAAAATCCGTCTGCCTTAAAACAGTGGGAGTGGTTCAATATATGATGCAGTGCGGAATGCTTCCTGCCGTTTATGAAAATTCTCATTTTGGAATATTTGATGATATTTTTGTTGATATCGGTGATGACCAGTCGATTGAAGACGATTTAAGTACATATAGCTCACATCTGCGCAACATGAAGTTGGTGCTTCAGCGCGGAAGGGCCTCCTCGCTTGTCCTGATTGATGAATTTGGCGGAGGAACCGAACCACAGATTGGAGGAGCTATCGCCCAGGCTATTTTGAAGCGGTTTAACCAATTGAATATGTGGGGAGTGATTACTACCCACTATCAGAATCTGAAACAATTTGCCGAGGATACCGACGGACTGATAAACGGCTCGATGCTTTACGACCGGCATTTGATGAGGCCGATGTTTAAACTTTCCATAGGAAATCCCGGAAGCTCTTTTGCCGTGGAAATCGCTCGTAAGATAGGATTGCCCGATATGATTATTGCCGATGCGGAGGAGATTGTCGGCAGTGATTATATAAATATGGACAAGTATCTTCTTGATATCGCCCGAGACAAGAGATATTGGGAGAACAAACGGCTTGCCATACGGCAAAAGGAGAAAAAACTTGAGGCCAATCTTGCGCGATATGAAGAGGAGGCTACACGGCTCAGAGAGAATCGCCGTGTTATTATAAACCAGGCGAAGGAAGAGGCGCATAAGATTCTTGAAGGAAGCAATGCGATTATAGAGCGTACTATTCATGATATAAGAAAGGCTCAGGCCGAAAAAGACAAGACGATTGAGGCTCGCCGCCGTCTTGCCGATGAGAGACAGAAGCTTGAAAATGAGGAAGAGCGCGAGCATCCGTTGTTGAAAAAGGCCCCGAAATCCAAGAAACAGCCTAAGCCGCAGCCGTCGCAGAATGAACGTCCGGTGGAAGTGGGTGACAATGTGAAACTTGACGGCCAGGGGGAACCGGGACGTGTGCTTCGTATCGAGGGTAAAAACGCTTTGGTGGCATTTGGACTTCTTGAAACTAAAGTGAAACTTGACCGGCTGAAGCTTACAATCGCGAAACCGCGCACCGGAGCTTCTGAGTCAACACCTACGGGAGGAGCGCTTTCCGATGCCCAGCGGGAGAGACAGTTGAGTTTCAACCGGGAGATTGATTTGAGAGGTATGCGAGTCGATGAAGCTGTCCAGGCTCTGACTTATTATATCGATGATGCCATACGTTTCAATGCTTCTACAGTCAGAATTCTGCATGGCACCGGCACGGGGGCTTTACGTCAGTATCTGCGTCAGTACCTTGACACGGTTCCGGGAGTCAGGAGTTATCGAGACGAGCATGTGCAGTTTGGTGGTGCGGGTATCACCGTTGTGGAATTATTATGATGTTTTGGATTTTGAATAAAAAATATTCTATATTTGTAAACTGAAAAATTGAATATTGTATTGACATTTGCATTTTTAATCCTGATTTTAACTACATGATGAAGAAAAAAGTATCTATTGTCATCCTGGGATTGCTATGGGTCGCCGGTGGTGCGTTTGCTCGGAACAATTCCATCTATCACAATGGATGGATTGATTTTAACAAAAACGGAGTAAAAGATATTTACGAAGATCCCGGACAGCCGATTGATAAACGCGTGGAGAATCTTCTTTCTCAAATGACTTTGGAGGAAAAGAGCTGTCAGCTTGCCACATTGTATGGATATGGGCGTGTGTTGAAGGATTCTTTGCCTGTGCCGTCATGGAAAAATGAGATTTGGAAGGATGGCATAGCCAATATTGATGAGCAGCTCAATGGAGTGGGACGCGGCGCGTCAAAGGTGAAAGATTTGATTTTGCCTTTTTCCGCTCATGTCAAGGCTCTTTATGAGACTCAGCGTTGGTTTGTGGAAGAGACGCGGTTGGGCATTCCGGTGGAGTTTTCCAACGAAGGAATTCACGGACTGAATCACACGCTGGCGACTCCATTGCCAGCTCCGATAGCTATCGGCAGTACATGGAACCGCGCGTTGGTAAGACAGGCGGGTGAAATTGCGGGAAAAGAGGCGCGTCTGTTAGGCTATCATAGTGTGTATGCTCCTATATTGGATGTCGCCCGTGATCCGCGTTGGGGTCGTGTGTTGGAGTGTTACGGAGAAGAACCGTTCTTAGTCTCGGAGCTTGGATGTGAGATGGTTGACGGCATTCAGAGCAACGGTATAGGTTCTACGCTGAAACATTTTGCGGTGTATGGTTCCCCTAAAGGCGGCCGTGACGGCAAGTGTCGTACTGATCCTCATGTTACTCCGCGCGAGCTTCATGAAATCCACTTGTTCCCTTTCAAGAGGGTGATTGGACGTACAAAGCCATGGGGAGTAATGAGCAGTTACAATGATTGGAATGGGGAGCCGGTTTCCGCAAGCTTTTATTTCCTTACGCAATTGTTGCGTGGAGAGTACGGTTTTGACGGATATGTTGTGAGCGATAGTGAGGCTGTGGAGTTTATCCATACCAAACATCAGGTGGCGCCGACCTATGAGGATGCTGTGCGTCAGACATTGGAGGCGGGGCTTAATGTGAGAACCCATTTTACAAAGCCGTCTGATTTTATTCTTCCTGTCAGAAAGCTTGTCAAAGAGAACAAGCTCTCAATGGAGACTGTCGATAAGCGTGTGCGTGACGTTCTGCGTATAAAATTCAGAATGGGATTGTTTGACAATCCTTATTCAGTGAATCCGTCTGATGCCGACAAGGACGTAGGAGCTGACAAAAATGAAGATTTTGTAAAGGAGATGCAGAGGCAATCATTAGTGCTGCTTAAAAATGAGAATAACCTGCTGCCGTTGGATAAAAATCGGATACGCAAAGTGTTGGTAACCGGGCCGCTTGCTGACGAGGATAATTTCATGCAGAGCCGGTACGGGCCAAATGGATTGTCGACTGTAACTGTTTTGGATGGCATTCGCGAATATCTGAAAGGATATGCGCAGGTCGACTATGAAAAAGGATGCGATATCGTTGACGCGCAGTGGCCGGCAAGCGAGGTTATGCCGGTTGAACTTACATCTG
Source organism: uncultured Muribaculum sp. (assembly GCA_964651105.1). GTDB lineage: Bacteria > Bacteroidota > Bacteroidia > Bacteroidales > Muribaculaceae > Muribaculum. Next base: position 34,856 of record CAZYXN010000004.1, read on the forward strand.
ATGAAGAGCAATTGATGCAGGCGGCTGTTAGACGGGCCGAAGAGTCGGATGTGATTATCGCGGTAATGGGAGAGGACGCATATCGTGTTGGCGAGGCCCGCTCACGCACCTCCTTAGAGCTTCCTGGACATCAGAGGGCGTTGCTTCAGGCTCTTTATGCTACCGGAAAACCCGTGGTTTTGGTGCTTATAAATGGACAGCCGCTTACAGTCAATTGGGAGGATGCAAAACTTCCTGCGATTCTTGAAGCATGGTTCCCGTCTTATAAAGGTGGAAAGATAATCGCTGAAACTCTTTTTGGGCAACATAATCCGTCGGGCAAACTCACTGTCACATTTCCGAAGTCAGTGGGGCAGGTGGAATATAATTTCCCATTCAAAAAAGGTTCTCATGGCAAACAATCGAAGAGCGGGCCTAACGGCAGCGGCACTACCCGTGTCGTTGGCTCTCTGTATCCATTTGGCTATGGATTAAGTTATACTGAATATGAGTATTCCAATCTTAAAGTGGATGCCCCTCAACAAGGAACAAAAGGGATTGTCAATGTTTCCGTCGATATTAAAAATGTCGGTAATCGTTACGGTGAAGAGATTGTTCAATTATATCTGAGGGATAAATATAGTTCGGTTGTGACATATGATTCCCAGCTGAGAGGGTTTGAAAAAGTGGCTCTGCAGCCGGGAGAGATGAAAACAGTCAGTTTTGCGCTTACTCCTGCCGAACTTGAATTGCTGGATAAAAATATGAACTGGACTGTCGAACCCGGTGAATTTGAAGTCATGATTGGAGCCAGTTCGGAAGACATAAGACTCCGACAGACTTTTGAACTTAAATAAATGAGCGGAATTATGATATGTAAAAATGGGCATTAAATTTAATGCCCATTTTTACTGATATTTGTGATATGTCTTGTTATTTTTCTTCAGTGGTGTCAGCCTCTTTGTCAGCTTCCTTTTCTTCATCCTTGAAATCTGTGATTCCTGCAGCAAGAAGTTGATTGTACCATGTGAAAAGTTTTTTGATATCGGCGGTGTAAACTCGGTCTTCGTCAAAATCAGGAAGCACTTCTTTGAAAAATGCGCGTATTTCACTGTCGTCTTTGAATGCCTTGATGTCTACGGGCTTTCCTTCGGTTTTGGCTTTGAGAGATTCCAAAACTGTTCCAAGGGGTACATCGTCCTCAACAGTATACATTGCGATGTCGCCGAGAGAGATTACTTTGTCATGGGCATAAGCCGGGGTGCGCTTCTTGTCGGAAAGCGACTCGACGATAAGCATATTTTTACCCTGACGCACTAACTTATATAGCCCGGGTTTTCCTGAAATGGCTAAAATAGTTTTTAACATGATAAGTTTATATAATGATTTAAAAATTTCACAATGACAAAGGTACGATTTTTGCAGATATATTGCTAACTTTGTTGTCTTAAAAAAGAAAATATGCTGAAATTTTTGGTGTGCTTGCTACAACTTATCATCGCTCCGGGCAAAGGCTGGGAGGCGATAGCCAAGGAGGATATCGATCCGCGCCGGTTATGTGCCGAAGGGTTTTATCCTTTTGTCGGTGTCGTGGCTTGTACCGTTTTTATTCAATATTTTTATAATAACGATTTAGGGCTGGCTGTGCTGCTTCAATGCGCTGTCATAACTTTTGTTCAATATTTTATTACTTATTTTCTTGCGTCATTTCTGTTCTCATTGTTTATATCTTCGATGACGGATGGCGAGGTTGATGAAAAACGTTACCATACATTTATTATCTATAATCTTTCCTTGTTAGGATTGTTTCAGATGATAAATAACTGTGTGCCGGTTGAGATATCGATATTCCAGTTTCTCCCGTTTTTTGATATATTCATAATCTGGTTCGGAATTCCGTATCTGTCAGTCAAAGATGATAAGAAAGTGTTGTTCTTGATATTAAGCGTGGCTTCGATAATGGTTCCTCCATATCTGTTTGAGCCGTTGCTTAATATGATGTTGCCCTCCGCATAATATTTAATGCTATGACTCAAAAGGATGTTAATATAAAAAACAGACGCGCTACATTTGATTACGCTATATCCGAGACATTTACAGCCGGAATTGTCCTTACCGGGACTGAGATAAAGTCTATACGCCAAGGTAAGGCAAGTCTTGTCGACACATTCTGTTATGTGAATAATGGCGAGGTATGGATTAAAAACATGTATATCGCGGAATATTTTTACGGTACCTACAATAACCATGCCGAGCGTCGCGACCGTAAACTGCTTTTGAATAAAAAGGAGATAGCCAAACTTGAGAAGAACGGCAAGGAGTCGGGATTCACTATTGTGCCTATGCGACTGTTTATCAATGACAGAGGTCTGGCCAAAATCGTTATTGGTATAGGGCGCGGTAAGAAAGAGTATGATAAGCGCCAGTCGATAAAGGAGCGCGAAGACAAGCGTTCTATGGCTCGGATGTTTGAAAAATAATGTCATCTCGTGCCGTGAGATATTATAATATGGATGTGGTGAGATATATTCTCAGCGCATTGGTATATTCCAACCATTTCTTTTATCTCACAGGCTCTTCTTTTTCAGGAACTATTCAAGGCGGTGTGCAGCCGGCATTCTTTGCCTTGAGCGGTTTTCTTGTATATCGTTCATTTGAGAAATCAGCTTCGGTAAAAGATTTTCTTATAAAACGATTGATAAGGCTGATGCCGTTATATTGGTTTGTGGTGATTGTTTTTGCTGCAGGCCTCTCTTTGGTTAGTGATTTGGGTGTGTGGGATTATTTTTGCAGTCCTGTGTTTTGGAAATATATTTTTGCCAATTCGATTACTTTGAATTTCCTTGAACCCGTTTTGCCAGGAGTTTTCTTAGGTCATGAAATGGTGTCGGCGGCGGTCAACGGTTCGTTGTGGACGATGAAAGTGGAGATATTTCTGACATTTACCTATCCTATTGTTGATTGGCTGATAAAGCGTTTTCGTTGCAACCGTAATCTGATATTGGGATTCGTAATATTTGTCTCAATAATATATACTCAATCAATGTTGTCCATGTACGGGATCACCGGTGACCGTATATACGAAATATTGGCCCGGCAGTTTATGGGACAATTATATGTGTTTTATCTCGGCGTGTTGATTTATTTGAATCTTGATTCATTAATGAATCACAAATGGGAGATTTTTGCTGTGATTGTTGTGCTCGCAGTCACTAATTTATTTTTGTTGGACAATAACCACATACTGCGGTTCGCTCTGCTTGCGGTTGGAGTGATATGGCTTTCCGTAGTCGGCAACTGGGGCGCAAGGCTTGCTCATAGCGATAATCTTTCATACGGGATCTATCTGTGTCATTACCCGTTAATAAATTTGTCGGTTTTTCTGGGACTGCATCATATAATCTCAGCTCCAGTATTGTTTGTCGCGATATTTCTTATAGTAGTTTTAGTCGCAAGGTTTCTTGTGCCTCCTGCCAATCGTTTTTCTCATTTTTTATTATGTTGTGTCAATATGAAATTAGGGAAATTTTAGCTAATTTTAGGCGTTATAATGATGGCGCTTCAATGAAGAGTAGAATAAAATTTGATAAAACGATATTGATGTTATTCTGCATGATGTCCGCTTTTATTTGCGGATGCGGAAAAACGGATAATGGCATAACCGGAAAAGGGATTTATTATTGGAGAACCATATTGAAGCTAAGCGATGTCGAACGTTCGTTTCTTTTGGACAATAATGTGGATATTGTATATCTTCATCTTTTTGATGTGAGGAATGTGAATGGAAAATTGTTGCCGGCTTCCACGTTGTTGTTTCATGATACTATCCCGGACGGAATAAAGATTGTGCCTGTTGTATTCATTGAACCTGACGCTTTCAAAGGGGGGGAATCCGTTGACTCGCTTGCGTCATTGATTATATCGCGGGCTGATGACATGTTGGTTCAGAACGGATATCAGTTGCCTGATGAGATTCAGATAGATTTTGACTGGACGCGATCCAATAGAGAACGTTACTTTGAGATACTTGGACAGGCGTGTGAGATTATGCATTCACGAGGAAGAAAGCTTTCTACTACGATAAGGCTTTATCAATTGGCTGACGCTGTTCCGCCTGTCGACTACGGAGTCCTGATGGTATACAATGTCGGGAATATTACTGATTTCGATGAAAAGAACTCGATACTGTCACGCAATACTGTCGCTCCTTATTTAAAAGCGTTAGGTTCATATAAATTGCCGCTTGCTACCGCATTGCCTGTTTATAGTTGGAATATTGTATTTTCCGGTGGAGAGTTTAAAGCGATAGCTCATTCGCTTAATCCGTATGACACTGCAATGTTTGTCCCGGTAGATTCAGGATTGTTCCGATGTATTAAATACGGGCCTCTTGCCATGGCCGGAAGCCGCGATGGGAGTGGAGGACGCATTTATCCGGGCGATATCGTGCGCAATGAATTTGTACCGTCATCGGTTCTCTCCGGAGTGCTTTCTGATTTGAGAGCTGCAGATCCCGATGTAGTAAAGCGTATTATATTTTATCATCTTGACGAAAAATCAATAAGACAATATGATTCTGAATTTTTGCAAAATCTGTTTGAAGAGAGTGTCAATAATTAATTTGGCGCTGCTTTTTGTCGGTGAGACCTATGCTTGCGGTTGGGAGCCGCATCATAGCCCGTCACGATATCCGGCATTTCAGTTCATAAATACGCCTCTTGTCAGAAATTATTATGAAAAAGAGACAAATTGGGAAACTATTAGATATTGGTATAATTATGCCGACGGGAAAATCGGTATGAATGAAATTTCTGATTTTATTAATACCGCCACTTATGCCGATGTTAAAGACCGTAGGGATAAAAATCCGTTTTTCCGTTATCTCGTAGAGCATAATGATACTGCGGCAATTAGATTTTTAAGTGAAAGCCTGGATTTTAGCGAGGCTCTTGCGAATTATTATCAGAATGTATGGGAGTATCGTAAGCCGTCGGAATCGGGCCTTTCCGAAATCGTGGATAGGCTGAGTATTCCATCGGAAAATAATCCGATGTTTGAACGATATGTATTTTTGGATATACGCGCCAATGCCGCGATGCATCGTTACGACAAGGTAATAGAATTATGGAATAGGTATAATAAAATGATAAAAAACGAAAATCTCCGGGAGCGTATGCTTGGATATCTCGGAGGCGCTTATTATCATACGAAAAACTATGTTGACGCGATTTCGATATTCTCAAACAATGGAGATGTAAATAGTCTGAATTGGTGTCTTGCCCGTTTAGTGGGGATCGATAATATGATTAGACTGTTTAATGAAAATCCCAATTCCGATGCTGTCTATTATGTCCTTCAGGACTATATGAATTATCTTTGGTTGCTTAAGCTCAATCAGGCTCAGGAATTTAACTTCGCTTTTCCCGGAAATCCCTATCGTAACGGAGCTTATGATGTCGAAGGTGATTTGACAAGAGAGTGCCGGCGGTTGATTGCTGTCGCTGATATGGCTGTTGCTGACGCAAGAGTGGAATATCCGGCAGTATGGGCTACTGCCAAGGCTTTTGCCCTTAATCTGTTGAACGACGGCAAAGCGTCAAAAAAAGTCATATCGGAGGCTTTGAGGCTTCGAGGAACCGTGGCGATGAAAAATAATCTTGAACGGATTGATTTCTGGATTGATTTTTCTAATTATACTGAGGATGGCGGTTCTGACGTGGCTCGACTTGCCGAACGTTACAACACTTTGTTTGTAAAAGCTAAAAATCAGGCTGCCATGGCGGCAAGCGTAAGCTATGATGAATTTTTCTCTTATCCGGAAGATATCGCCGACTATGTGTTTCTTGCCGATTTCATGATTCCTTATGCCGCCATTCAGTATCGTAACACTTCGTTGTATTATCGCGTGCTCGCCATGATGAGCGGAGTGAAAGCGATTAACTCTAAGCAGGACTATATCGCGTTTGAGCCGGCATATCGTTCTACTCCTGAATTGCAATGGCGTGGATTGTCAATGATGGTTGAAAAATTGGATAACCCCGATTCTCTCTCGGATATTGACAAAGCGATATTTTCAAGCGCTTCTATAAACCCTAATCCTTACTATGACGCGCTTGGACGTGTTGAATTGTCAAAAGGAAATTATGGCGAAGCGATAAAATATTTTGATCGTCTTGATCGATATTGGATCGGGCGACAAGGCTATTTTGTGTATTTGCAGACGAGATATGACGAGCGTTTTGTGCCGTTTAGCCGCACTCATCGCGGTTGGGAATCGATTGATTCGGTTTCATTCGTTGATACTGAAAATTATCGTGCCGATTATTGCCGGAAATTGCTGGCATTGAAACAACGATATGACAATGCATCGGAAAATGGAAAGGCTGTCGCCGGGTATGAATATGCGCAAGCGTTGTTTCTGGCATCTGCTCAGGGTGACTTATGGGCCGTGTCCAATAATATGTGGAGTTTCTATGAACAGGTCGACTCACTATCGGAAATGTCTGTGCGAGTGCTTGTCGAAGCGTGTAAATTTGCGGCTGATGCAGATGTAAAAGCCCGCATATTATATGGAATTGCCGCAGTCAAGACAAATGTCGACCAGCCCTCATATGCATGGAATCGTTTGGATTGGAGTAGTTTTTCCGATACGCAGCTGAATGCCTATTATGAGTTGTCGAAATTATATAATAAGATTGAAGACCCCAGGATTAAAGGTTGTGATATTCTCAAAGCTTATATAACAGAAAAACGCATCCGATAGTGTGGGATGCGTTTTTCCATGGCATATTGTCCGGTGGTTATTGTTTTGCATAAAATGCAAGAATACGTGTGCGCAGGATAAGTTCGTAACGTGCCTGAATCCGGTCGGCTGTAGCTTTTAACGCTTTGGCTTTTGATTGTTCGTATTCCGTTGGTGTGGCTCTGCCGAGATTGTATTTTTCCTGCATGGCTTTGAATGCCGCAGATGCGGTTTCATCGGCTATTTCGCTGGCACTTAGTTTATTTTTCGCTCCGTCGGCCTGATAATATGCCTGTTGGATGGCTTTAAATACTCGTTGACGTGCGTCATCATAATTCAGCATCGCTGTAATCTTTTGAACTTTAGCCCTTTTTACCGAATTGCGTGTCGATAACGCGTCAAAAATAGGAATATTTAACGACAGTCCAAAATATGTGCTGTAATTGTTTTTCATCTGCCTGCCAAACGATTCATTTTTCATATCAGAGATGCGATAATAGCTGCTGCCAATTCCGGCATTGAATGAGAGAGTCGGCAAGTAGCCGCTTTTTGCCAACGAAATGTTTTTGTCAGCGGCAACAATGTTGTTGCGTGCGGCAATCAATGAATGATTCCGTTGCAGGGCGGCGGTGTATATCTCGTCGGGAGATAGGATTGTAAAATTGTTTTCCGAAAGCGGCTCAATGTCAAATCCGTTGATATCGTCAAGTTCAAGGAGTTGCGCTAAGTCGACCAACGAGAGCGACACATCATTGGCTGTCTGTGACAGATTAAGATTATCTTGGGCCAGCTGTGATTTGGCTTCGAGCATGTCTATTTCAGGAATTTTTCCGGCCTCCAACAAGGCGCTGCGATTTGCAAACTCATGTTCCGATAAATCTACCTGAAATTTTGCGACTTCATTAAGTTCTTTGCAGTACAATACTTGTAGATATGCTCCTATTACATTTAGAGTGATATCTTCTTTTGCCGATTCATATTGCTCCATTACCGTATTGAGATTGGCTTTGGCCACATTTACGCGCCGTGTAGTTGCCAGACCGGAGAAGAGGGGCAGATTGAGCGACGCTCCCCATTGCAGATTTGAGGTGTTGCGGTCGGCATACGTATTTTCCGCTGTCAGACCGCGGCCGAGGTTCCATGATTGTCCCACATTGGCTGATACTGTGGGAAGATATCGCGATTTCGCCTCAATCACGTCAATCTCCGATGAATTTACGTCGGCCCGTCGCAGTTTTACTGTGATATTGTTTTCGATTGCGTAATCGATGCATTTTTCCAAAGACCAGGTTTCAGCATTGGCGATAAAGGCGCATGCTGTCATTAATGCAAATAATATCCGTTTCATTTTGAGATGATATTAATTACTCTTTTTCGTTACTGCGTATTTTGTCTTTTTCAGTTATTCCAGATTTTATCTGAATATTTACTCCGTCAGACAATCCGGTTTCGACAGCTGTCTTTTCCCATTTCTGAACCGGCTCTTCGGCAATTAAAACATAAACGAAAGTGCTGTCACCAACCCATTCAATTACTTTTTCAGGCAGAGACAGCACGCTGTCGGCTCTTTCAAGGCAGATTGACGCGTTAGCGCTGTATCCGGCGCGAAGTTGAATGCCTTCAGGCACTTGAAGAGCCGCCTTCATCTCAAATGTGTTTGATCCGTTGTCGTCAGTGCTTTTTGGCGCGATGTACTCAATCTTGGCCGAAGGTCTGACTTCCGGCAACGCTCCAATCGAAACTTCGGTATTCATTCCGGGGTGGAGAAGAGCGACTTCGGTTTCGTCGACTTTACCTTTGAAAATGAGATTGGACATATCGGCAATCTTTGCCACTGTGGTGCCGTCGTTCATTGTGTTGGCTTGAATAACGGAAGAGCCAACTTTGACAGGAACTTCCAATATCAGTCCTGTGATAGTCGCTCTTACAAGAGTGTTGCTCTGCTGTGCATTTATGCTGGAAATTCCATCTCTGACTATTGATAATGCGTCTACTGCCGATGTGTATTCAGCCTCCGCTTTCCGAAAGGCGACTTCCGATTGCTCGTATTCTTCCCGGCTTACAAACTTCTTTTCATATAAAGTTTTTGTGCGTTCAAATTCGTTTTTAGCCTGCAGACGGGATATGTCGGCGATTTCAACACGATTTTGTGCTGATGACAATTGTGATTCTTCCGGAATGACTTTAATCTTTGCGATTATATCACCTTCGTTGACTTGATCTCCCGGCTCGACATTGATTTCCGAGATAATTCCTGAAATCTGTGGTTTTATTTCTATCTCGTCGCGAGGTTCGATAGTTCCTGTAAGCACGCTGTTTCGCTCAATCGATTTTAATTCAGGATTAACTGTTTCATATACTGTTTCCTTGGATTTTGAGTTATAAAACAGATAAACAAATGTGCCAATAAACAATATGGCGACTAATGACCAGATTATGACTCTGAATACTTTTTTCATCGGTTTATTGATTGATATGGATTAGTTTATTATTTATCATTGAGGGCTTCTATAGGTTTTATACGCATCGCTTTTATTGCCGGAATTATTCCGGCAGCAGTTCCTAATATCAGAAATGTGGCGAGAATAATAAGAGAGTGGACGAAAGAGAGTTGGAAACGCGGCACATCTCCGTTCAATGTCGTTCCAGCCGCAACCGCAGCCAATATTATTACGGCGAAACAGATGCCGGCGATACCGGCAACAGTCGTAAGAACCACGCTTTCAGATAGAATCTGCATGATTATATCGCGCGGTTTCGCACCGATGGCACGTCGTATACCGATCTCTTGTGTCCGTTCCTTTACAATGATCCACATGATATTCCCAACTCCGATGATTCCCGCAAGCAGTGAGCTGAAACCTACAAACAGCACGAGTATATCCACACCTGTAAACAGGTTGTCGACAGTCTCGAATTGTTCTGAAATATCCATAAATTCAAATGCCTGTTTGTCATCGGGATGTATGGGGTGGTTTGTCCTGATTATGCGATTGATGCGCGGTTGCAATTCCGATGGCCGCTGGCCCGGTTTGGCCGTCATCATGAACATATCTATTTTTTCTCCAAGATTGTAAGCTTGTCGGAGCGTGGAATGAGGGACGATAAACATTTCGTCAATTTTTCCATTGATACTTACTTCCGACAACTGCCCCGCGATACCTACGATACGATAATAGATATTGTCAATGGCGATATATTTGCCTACCGGTGATTCGTTACCGAATATTTCATCGGAAATCGCTTTGCCGATTACGCATACTTTTTTCCGATAGCGGTCATCGGATTCATTTATAAATCGTCCTTCATAGATGACAGGAGTGAATATTTTCGGAAATTGTACTTCAACGCCTTGTATTCTGGTCGATTTGGAATGGCGGCCATATATTGCCTTGGCTGAACGGTTTGAGACACTTGATAGAGCGTCGATGCCATCAACGCGTGTACGTAGATTGTCAATATCGGTTTTGGTCAAAGACCATGACATGCCTTTTGCGTAGCCTTTGTACGGAATACTTGTTCTATTGGTGAATCCTATCGCTGTATTGGTTGACAGTCCGGCGAAATTTCGGCTCAGGATGTCCTGCAATCCTTTCGCTCCTCCCCATAGCATCGACAACATGGCTGTTCCCCAAAAAATACCAAATGCAGTGAGAAAAGTCCGTGTCTTGTTGCGGCCTAATGTAGCTGTAATCTCTTTCCAGTTGTCTATGTCAAAAATCGGATTTTTCATCGTTCGGTTTTATTCTGTCCTCAGTGCTTCCACCGGTTTGATTTTTAAAGCCCTCATTGCGGGGAAAAATCCCGCAAGAGCTCCGGCGATGACTAAAATAATTGTTACTTGAGTGGCTATTGACAAGTCGATGGTAGGATTTTTGATAAAATCGGTATCGGTAAACATTTTGTCTAAAACGGATGTTCCGACGGTTCCCATTATTATGCCGATGTAACCAAAAATTGTGGTCAGCGCCACGCTTTCAACTATTACTTGTGTCAATATGTCGCGCGGTTTTGCTCCTATGGCACGGCGAATGCCGATTTCGTGGGTGCGTTCGCGGACAGATACAAACATGATGTTGCTCACGCCTATGATGCCTGTAATCAATGTCAACATCCCTATCACCCACATGACGATATTGAGAATCTGCATTCCTTTCTGGCTTGACATATAGTCGGCAAAGCGATTCCAAGTCCATACCGCGCTATTGTCATCGGCTGCATGTTTGTTGGCTTTTCCTAATGTGGCTCTGATCTCTTTTTCAAGCTGATTTGCATCCTCCTCTGTTTTTAGATTTTTTGTCGTGACACGTATTGTATTCAATTTGTCTTTGTTGCCGGTTATGGCTTTGGCTGTGGTGTAGGGGATATATATATTATCCTGCCATCTATGTTCGTAGATGCCTACCACCGTAAATGCCAGATTATTGACCTTGACAAATTTGCCGACAGCATCTTCCGGATTGTCAAAAAGTATATCAGCCGTCTTATTGTTCAAAACAATGACTTTGCGTTGCTTTGTAAGGTCGTTATGGTTTATAAATCGGCCATGAATCATCTTTTTCTGTTCCTGAGCCTCAGGATAAACGCCTGTATAATTTTTGTTCACATGCTCCTTTGTTGTAGATATTATGACGGACGCTGAGGATAGTTCGGGCGCGGCCTCGGATACATGAGTCTGATTGGCATGCTCGATGACTGAAAGATTGCGTTCTCTTAAATCAACCCGCCGTCCTTCTTTTAAACCCCGGTAGGCTTTTGAAGCATTTCCGGGCCATAACTGTATGACGTTGGAGCTTTTGGCGAAACTGCTTGAAGAAAACGAATTTATGACGCCCTTTGCCATTCCGAGAAGCATTATAAGCATAAATATGCCCCATGCCACTGACATTCCCGTCAGTAAGGTGCGAAGTTTATTGGTGCTTAATGTTTGCCATATTTCTTTTGAAAGGTCAAGCATATCGAGCGTATTATTTACCGGTGATTTCTTTTCCGTCGGTTCCGATTATTCCGTCGGCTATATGGATTATACGATTGGTCTGCGCCCCTACGTTCGGGTCGTGTGTCACGATAACGATTGTCATCCCTTCGTCGTTAAGTTGCCGGAACACTTTCATAACTTCTATTGATGTTTTGCTATCGAGGGCTCCGGTCGGTTCATCGGCAAGTATGATTGCCGGCTTTGTTATAAGGGCGCGGGCTATGGCGACACGCTGCTTTTGGCCACCTGAAAGCTCGCTCGGCAAATGATGGGCCCACTCTTTGAGCCCCATTCTGTCGAGTTGCTCGAGCGCGAGTCGATTACGTTTTTTACGTGACACACCCTGATAGAACAGCGGTAGGGCGACATTTTCTACCGCATCTTTGTAATTTATGAGATTAAAAGACTGGAAAACAAACCCGATGAGTTTGTTGCGCAGTTCCGCAGCACGATTTTCATTCAGATTCTTTATTTCAGTTCCGTCAAGGATGTATTCTCCCGTATCGTAATTATCAAGAATTCCGAGAATATTCAACAACGTAGATTTCCCTGAACCGGAAGCTCCCATAATGGATACGAGTTCCCCTTTTGCAATATCGAGATTTATACCTTTCAGGACATGCAACGGCACCGCTCCGGGATAAGTTTTGTTGATGTTATTTAGATGAATCATTATTTTGGTCTTTTCCATCGCTTTTCCTATTAGATGTGTAATGGCTTCAAAAAGTTGCGAAATATGAATTTTCTTATCGTTTCATCCCGAAACTATATCCGAATCCCAACATGAGATTATTTGGCTCGTGGAATGCATTGAGCTGATAACCAATATTAAGGAATGCATTTCGCCATATGTAGGTCTTTAAAGTCAGCATCTGATAAAAAATATCGGTATCACGTCCTTTGCAGATAATATTTCGTCCGATACCGATATTGATCGAGAATACGGGCATGACTAATTCCGCACGTAGGGAGATGCCTACTGCCATCTGCTCTTTAAACGGCGGCCTATAAAATTTCATATCATCATCAGGAGAGCCTTCGACACGGTGATTCAGTATATTGGCGCTTTCATCATATTGTCCGTCAAGCGACACGCCGGCTCTGAAATAACGGTTAAACCCATACATGGGCGCGAAGTTTATTCCAAGAACCCCAAACTGACCGCGCGCATATAGATATTCGTTTGAGCCTGTTTTCGTAAAAGCTCGTCTGCGCGCGGCTCCATAAACCATTACGTCATATCCAAAACCTCGTTCAAAGTCGTCTTTCTGTATGATCCGCGCGTTGTCATCGGTCGATCCGAATGTGTATAGGATTCCGATTCTCGCTCCGGCGGTATTGATACCGGCATTAGGTATCGTTGTATTTCCGTTGGAATAGTGGGTTCCATCAATGCCGCCTGTCAGTTCTACCTTCCGGCCGATTTTATATCTGAACAGCAATCCGAGGTTGATGTATGCATTTGTTTTTGAACCGATGGCTCCGTTCTCGCTATTGGTTTCAGCATTATACGGGTTCCAATTGAAGGATAGTCCGAAATTCCATTCACATATGAGCGACAATCTGGATGAAAGCTTTGCGACCGGAATATTCTGAAATAAGTACATGTTGACCGGCGCTCCTAGATTTTTACCGTTAAAAATATTGGTATAACCGATTCCGATACCTTGTCGTGTCGCTGGATAGTTTCTTCCGTAAAAAGATTCAGGCGAGAATCTGAATGAATATTTAATGTCAGCCCCAAACGCTGAATTTATGTCAGCATTTTTTACAAAATTATTTGTAGGAATTACCCATTGCGGTCGGAAATCGGCGCTTATTGAGTGGTCAATAATTTTTTCGGCATACAAGCAAAGCGATATTATGGATGAGAGCAATGTTAATGACAGACGTAGATTCATTTTGCTGTTCGATATATTAAAAATGTGATTTTATCGGTTTGTCATGGAAGGATTAATTCATTCCGGATGATGTATGCGAAATTACTCTTTACATTTGGAGTTGTAACTATTGGCGATGAGTTTTTAACATACTTTAGTAGGAAGAATGCGTAACTTATCTATGCGGTAATTGAATAGCGGATATTCAGAAAAAATCGGACACCGGCGCAATCGCGAAGGTGTCCGAATATAAATGTTCAGGATTATCAGAATATAATCTGTAAACGGGCTTCAATAATGTTTACATGACGTTTTGGCAAAAGATTCTCGACATATCTGTCGCGTACGGTGGTGTAGGAATAACGTAGACGCGCAATCATCCATGAGTTTATGTAATAGTTGAATGTGCAGCTTGCGTCATTTGTGATACCGCCGTGGATTCCTGCCGATGAATCTGACGCATTGGTATAATTGTAACCAAGAACCATTTCGAGCGAGCCTTTTGCGGGAGTCGCCACTCCGGCATCTGAATGATTGTAAGTATAGCGGGAGCCAATAAGCAAAGTTCGCAGCATTCCATAGGCGCCTTGGGCGACATAATGTTTATAGCCGTCTTTTCTGCTTACGTTCATATAATAATATTGAGATTCCAATGCGAAATTTCCTTTTACAAGCAATAATTCAGGAGTCATCTTAAAAAGCCCGCGCGCATGGTCTATGTTTGCCGAGAGATTGGTCACTTTAGATACTCTGCTCGGGAAATTGGCGGAATAGTTAAATCCCGTATGGTCATCGGCGGTCGGAGAGGAGTAATTGAACGATGCTCCGATTTGAATTATATCACCGTCAGCACATTTCGGCCGCCATACCAGGCGAGTCTGCGCCCCCCACGCTTGTTTGCCCATGGTTGTGGCATTATTGCTCATTGCTGCAGCCTCGGCGAAAATAGTCGTGCCGGCAAAAAACTGACCCTTGTCATATATCCACATTAAGGCTAAAAGTCTTGGATTGGCATAAAAAAATTCATTGGAAGTAGGTTCTTCGTAAGAAGGTTTCATTGATGAGCTTGTTTCGGAATTCAGACCCCACTGCGGCACAAAGTATCCTCCTCTGATTAAATTGTTCTGATTTATGTCATATTCAAGATATGTGTCTTTCAGCCCGACTTTGCCATATCCGAATCCTACATCGACTTTTGCTTTCCATTTTCCATAGCTTGCTTTTACGCCAAGGCGTAAATCAGGAATAGCCACGCCGTTTACGAATTTCGTGTCTTCATTATCCGAAATTTTGCTGTTGGCTCCCATATATACCGCTCCGTCCATCAGTATTCGTCCGGTAGGAGTTATTTTTATTGTAGGTTCTTCAGGCTTACTGGACTGAGAACCGGTATTGTCTGATTCAAAAGGATTTTCTACAACGAATTTAGTCATATTGTTTTCATCCTTTTCTGTTGCGTCTTCAGCATATAATGCAAATGTACTTAAAGATGCTGCGAATATCAATAGTGCTGTTTTCATAATAGATCGTTATAATGTGTGTTTGGTAAGATTGCATTCGCGAAAAATGGCGTAATAATTATTATGGCAGCGGCAGTAGAGACTTTTACATACCGCTGCCCTTATTTTTTTGTCTGTAGTAGTCGCAGTCGGTACCGGCGTGCCTTTTGCTACTTTGCCCTGTTTCTTTAACTTTTTAAATTCAGCTTTAGCTTTCTGCAGCTGTTTTTGGAAAGCGGGGTCGGCATGAAGTCGAGCTACAGTCACGGCTCCGGTGATACGTCCGGCATCTACATCGCTTTGAAAATGGTAGCCGCATATTACTCGGCTTTCACCCATTTCGTACCCGCGTTTCAGAATTTCATTCTGCCGTTCCGGATTGATTTCAGCAAGAACGAGCGCGGTAGCCCAGCCGATAGATGTATGTCCCGACGGGTAAGAGCCGTTGGTGGACAATTCTTCCTGTTGTTCAGGATTGCAGGTGTCTTCCTCGTAAAAAGAGAATGGACGTTGACGATTGTAATAATTCTTTGCTTCACGAGTGCCGAGATCACCGGCATCCTCACGCATGCCGACTACAAGTTTGAGTATCTCTGGTGTGTTTTCGTCGATTTCGATCCCGAATGCTTCAGAAAATGCTTCAGGCACACCGTTTCCTTCAACTCTGGCATCGCTTACTGCCTGATCTCCGCGAGGGGTATTTCGCATTGTCTTGCCCCACGTGTAGCGCGCCTGGTCGTTTAAGAATGTGATTGAAGCGCCATCCGGAGGGGGAGGCAAAAGTAAATAACTGTTTGGAACATCTCCTTCCTGAAGAAAGAATATTTCAGGATTGGTTCGATGGTCTTTCACTTTTTTTACCGCCTGTTCTTGAGCAAACATTAATGAAGATGCAGCTGCAAACAAAAGCACGCACACTACCTTGCGGAACACTGAAACATGTGGATTTTCCATATGGTTTAAGTTTTAATGAGTTATGATGAACAATACGGTCTCCAGCTCTGCTTATACTGGGTTGGGGTTGCCGTTCTGTTAAAAAAACATTTCCGATTCAATAATGGTTTGCATGTTTTAGATGTTATTCAGCATATTTTCCCAAGGATGTTTCGATTTTGTCAATATTAATACAGATAAACTATTTTCTTAACATTTATTGGAATAAATGAAGCTATAAAATTTTTAACTTTGAAGAAAATTTATTTCTCAAAAATAATAAACCGAATCGTTTTTATAGGGAAATTAAATGTATTTTCATAATGTTGCATTATGCGGGCTTTGGTTTATATAGTTATGTTAATGACAGCGGTCGGCTGTTCTTATTCGGGATCTCAATCAGTAGAGCGGCTCGATGTCGCCCAGCGGCTTGTGCAAACTGATCCTGAAGCGGCGTTAGAAAGATTGAATGCCATTGATGTTTCAAGTCTTGAAGATTCTTCGTTGATGGCGCGTTGGGCATTGCTTTACAGCGAAGCTATGGTGGCTAACCGACTGAATGCCCCTTCCGACACGATTATCGGGATTGCAATAGATTATTATAGCCGTCATAATATCATGGATGCTTTTCGCAGAGCGTCGGAACTCAAGGCATTGATGGTAAATAACGGAAATAACGACGAACTTGCAACGGCCCTATACTTGCAGAAAGAGAAAGAATTCATGCTTTACAAAGAGCGGACCAAAAGAGAACAATATGTATATATAGGGGTAATAATATTTTGTCTGGCATTTGGCATTATTGTCTGGCAACGGCAAAGAATGAAGGTAAAAGATATCCAGAAAGAATCATTGATTGCTGAAGCATCGTCACTTAGAGCCGGAATTGTCCGACAACAGTCGGAATGCTCCGAACTTGAATCCAAGTTGTCGTCCATATTGTCTACGCGATTCAATCTTATAGACGACCTATGCGAAACCTATTATGAGTCACAAGGAACCAAAGCTGAACGCAAAGCTATTGTTGATAAAGTCAAGTCTCAAATCGAATCATTAAAAACAGATGACGGGTTGTTTGCAGAAATGGAATATGCGGTCAATAATTGTCAGAATGGTCTTTTGATTAATCTGCAGAACGAGCTTCCGGGGATTAAGCCCGAGGAATACAGGCTTGCCGTGTATCTTGCAAGCAATCTGTCAAATCGCTCAATAGCATTGCTCCTCGGTGAAAACATAGATGTCGTATATAAACGTAAGTCGCGGTTAAAAGCTAAAATATCCTCAATGAATTCGCCTCATGCGACGCAATTCAGGGATATTTTTTAATCTTTGTTGAGCGGTGTCAGAAAAAACTCGGGCTGATGTAAGTAATATATTGGCATACTGACAGTTGTGAATTATCTTGTCAGATTGATTATTTGGAATCGGAGATTGTTGTGATGTAATTTTGCGTTGTTAAAATCTTAAATTTTATGACGCAAAAAATTTTTACTTCAATCATTGTGTTTTCTGTCGGATTATATTCTTGGGGGCAGAATGTGGAATCTTCCGATTCTTTAGAACGTGAGTTGCAAGAAATCGTTGTTACGGCAAATCAGCCTGCCACCAGGCTTGTCGGAAATGCTCTTGTATCGACAATCGCAGGTTCAAATTTACAGAATCTGGGCACAGCGTTGGATGTATTAGCCCAGTTGCCGATGATAACGGTTAATGATGGTTCTGTATCGATTGTCGGAAAAGGGGTTCCGGAAATATTTATTGACGGACGCATAATGCATGACGAAAACGAGCTTATGCAGCTTCAATCCAATAATATTAAAAAAGTAGAACTTATTGTGGCTCCCGGAGCATTATATGCAAGTGATGCCAAAGCTGTGCTAAGAATTACCACTCGACATAGTTTTATTGAAGGATTGTCGCTTGTCAACGTCGCTAAGTTTACCGCACGCCGTAAAGTGTCGGCCGATGATATGCTTGATTTGAATTATCGACATGGCGAGTGGGATATATTCGCTACCGGCACTGTAAGCCGGGAAAACGGCATGATTAAGGGTCGTACGTTGAATACGTTTTCATATAATGGCGTTGAGACACGAATAGGAAGCTCGCAAAACAATTCGTATCCATCTACGGCAGGCTCGGTTAAGGCCGGATTTAACTTTTCCGGGAATGGACAATCTTTTGGAGCATATTACAGATATAATCCTGAGCATGCCGATTTTAAGAATATCGGTACCGAATGGCTTAATGACAGTCCGCGTATTGATAGAAATATAAGTCGCGGGGCACGGTCTCACGATCACTTGGCATCAGTATATTATGACGGTGAAATCGAGAATAAGTATCAGCTTCATTTTGATGGAGATTTTCGTTGCTCGCGTTCATTTACAGATGTTTCTACGTCATATCCTGATTCGGAACTGGCTGATGTTAATTCTTCAGACTCTCGTAAATCAGAATTATTAGCGGGCAAACTTTATATGGCTTTTCCTTTATGGAGGGGCGATTTTGTTGTAGGGACTCAGGATTCCCGTACATGTACCAAGCTTGATTATAGGATGCTGAACGATGAGGTAGGAGAATATATACCGTCTTTGTTTACTGATGCGAGACAGATTTCGGCTGCGGCATTTGCGTCATGGAACCGCATGTTTGGCCGGCTTAATCTTTCGGCGGGACTTCGTTATGAATACGTAGATTATCTATTTAAACGGGATGGGATTAAAGTTGCGAATATGAGCAGGAAAGACCATCTTCTTACTCCAGATGTGTCGCTCGGATATTTCTTTGACGACCAATCACAGCTAAATCTCACGTATAAAATGTCGACTGTCAAGCCGCCATATTCGCAACTTACGGGAAGCCTGAATTATGTAGGCCTTCATGAAATAGAAGGGGGAAATCCGGGTCTTAGGGACGAGCGGATGCATGATTTCCAAATTTTCGGGATGTGGAATGACTTCATTCTTCAAGCTGATTATACGCGGAGTATTGATACCTATGGATTTGTCAAACGGCTTTATCCCGAAGATAAACTGCAATTGTTGTTGCAGCCGGAGAATATCAATGTATCAGCCGTGGATTTATATTTGGTGTGGAGTAAAAACATCAGGTCATGGTCGCCAAATTTCACATTGGGAATGCATAAACAATGGCTTGATATAGCCGGACAATCTTACAATCGGCCTATATTTTCATATTATCTGGACAATATGATTGCTTTTCATAATGATTTTCTGCTTACGATTAATGTCAATGGGCAGACGAAAGGGGATATGCACACAAATTGCTTTGGCACGACATGGTTTACGATGAATGCGTCTGTCTGCAAATCATTTTTGAGCAAATCATTGCAGGTGAAATTTTCAGTAACGGATATATTCAACACCGCTAACAGTAACTGGACAATGAATACCTACGGTGTGTTTGTTGACAAGCGGCAGAGCTATGACCGGAGGGGAGTGTCGTTGGCTGTGACATACAATTTTCAACCGCGCAAGAGCAAATATAAAGGTAATGCAGCCTCAGAAATGGAGATGAAAAGATTTTGA
Organism: uncultured Muribaculum sp.; assembly: GCA_964651105.1. Lineage (GTDB taxonomy): Bacteria > Bacteroidota > Bacteroidia > Bacteroidales > Muribaculaceae > Muribaculum. The sequence continues at coordinate 54,418 of CAZYXN010000004.1, forward strand.
TTGTTACGGCATTTTGGTGTTAATGTATTTTTATTTATTGTAATAATCGGTATCGGAATATTTAAATTGTTGTAAATAACATGTGAACTTTGCTATTAATTATGACGTTTTATTGCAAAGTTTCTACTATCTTTGTACCCATTATTTACGACTATTTAATGAACGGAACAGCTGATATTTCAAAACTCGTTATCGAGGGAATTCAAAATCGCAAAGGAAAAAAAATAACAGTAGTAAATCTTGATGAAATCGACGGCGCTGCAGCCAATCGGTTTATAATCTGTCAAGGTTCATCGACAATGCAGGTAAGCTCTATCGCCGACAGTATTCGTGAGACATTGCAGAAAGAAGCCGGGATTAAACCGTTTAATTATGACGGTTATCAGAATTCCCAGTGGATTGTAATTGACTACGGTGACACATTTGTCCATGTTTTTTTGCCCGATACTCGTCAATTCTATAACCTTGAAGAATTGTGGAGCGATGCGGTTATTACTGAAATCCCTGATATTGATTGAGATAGCCTCTATTTTCATCATTACATTAGAATTGATTATTTAAACAGATAAAAATGGCTCTGACACCTAAAAAGCCCACTATAAAGTTCAGCATATATTGGATGTATGCCATCGTGTTTCTTGTGCTGATAGGGATTTATTATCTTGATGAGAATTCAATCACCAAGGAGGTGAGCTACTCCGAATTTGAGAAATATGTTACTGAAGGCGGAGTTAAGCAGATTGTTGTTTACACCAATAAAAATGAGGCCGAAGCTGTCATTACGGATTCGCTTGCCGCTAAAATCTTTCCTCCGTCGCAATACACCGAAGGCTCGCATCAGGAAGTGCGGATAACCACCTCTATCCCGAGCGCAGACAAACTGCAGGATAAGATTGACCAATGGCAGCAGGAAGGAGTATTCACCGGAAAATTCTCGTTTGAGAAGGGCAGCGATTATTCTGCCATGTTCTGGTCGTTTGCTCCGATACTTCTGCTGATTGTGTTCTGGTTTGTGATAATGAAGAGGATGTCGGGTAAAGATGGCGGCAGTGGAGGGGTGTTCAATGTCGGAAAGTCTAAAGCTCAGATATTTGATAAAGACGGCCCTATTCAAGTGACATTCAAGGATGTCGCCGGATTGTCGGAGGCCAAGACCGAAATAGAGGAGATTGTCGAGTTTCTTAAAAATCCGCAGCGTTATACTGACCTTGGCGGTAAAATACCTAAGGGCGCGCTTCTTGTAGGCCCTCCTGGAACAGGTAAGACATTGTTGGCAAAAGCTGTAGCAGGTGAGGCTAACGTTCCTTTCTTTTCCATGTCCGGTTCTGATTTCGTTGAGATGTTTGTCGGTGTCGGAGCATCTCGTGTGAGAGATTTGTTCCGTCAGGCAAAAGAGAAAGCACCGTGTATCGTGTTTATTGATGAAATCGATGCAGTGGGACGCGCTCGCGGTCGTAATCCGAATATGGGCGCCAATGATGAGCGTGAGAACACTCTTAACCAATTGCTTACGGAAATGGACGGTTTCGGTTCAAACAGCGGTGTCATCATTCTTGCCGCAACCAACCGTGCTGATATTCTTGATAAGGCGTTGTTGCGCGCCGGACGTTTTGACCGCCAGATTTATGTAGATTTGCCTGACTTGAATGACAGGGTGGCTATATTCAATGTCCATCTGCGTAATATAAAGACGGATGATTCGCTGGATGTGGAATTGCTTGCCCGTCAGACTCCCGGCTTTTCCGGCGCTGATATCGCAAATGTATGTAATGAAGCCGCTCTTATTGCGGCGCGCCATAACAGACCGTGCGTGACAAAACAGGACTTTAACGATGCGGTAGACCGAATTATAGGCGGTCTTGAAAAGCGAACTAAAATAACGACCGATGAGGAGAAACGTTCTATCGCGGTGCATGAGGCTGGACATGCTACGATTTCCTGGCATCTACGTTATGCGAGTCCGTTGATTAAGGTTACTATTGTGCCTCGTGGCAAAGCTTTGGGCGCAGCATGGTATTTGCCGGAAGAACGTCAGATTACCCCGTCGGAGGCGTTGCTTGACGAGATGTGTTCTACTTTAGGCGGCCGTGCCGCTGAGGAATTGTTCCTCGGTCATATCTCAACCGGAGCCGCCAACGACCTTGAACGCGTAACAAAGTTGGCTTATGCGATGGTCGCTTATTATGGAATGAGCGACAAGCTGCCTAATTTGTGTTATTATGATTCTACCGGTCAAGAATATGGATTCTCAAAGCCTTACAGCGAGGAACGTGCCAAAAATATCGATTCTGAGGTTTCAAGAATCATCAATGAGCAATACGAAAGAGCAAAAGAGATTTTGCGTAAGTATGCTGCCGGACATAAGGAACTGGCTGATGTGCTGATTGCTCGCGAGGTCATTTATACTGAGGATGTGGAACGTATATTTGGAAAACGTCCATGGGTTTCGCGTACCGATGAGATTTTTGCAAGCCGTCAGTTGGCTGAGCATAACGCGGATGCTACGACTGAGCCTCATGGCAATGATAATGAAAAGACGGATGCCGATGATGAAAAGCCTGCAACGGCTGAACCGGTAAATCCAAATATACCGCCAATACCGGAGAACTGACACTTATGTGACAAGTTTCTTTAGAATATTCATTTTAGACCCGTGTGTCGTTAAGCTATAGTCTTATCCGGCATGCGGGTTTTACTTGTTTGGAAGTGTATTGGGAATTTCAGCAATATCCATTTTTTATGCAGTTTCCCGATCACTTTTTTTTGAGGAGTTTTTATATGTGAAAAATAATGCGTAACTTTGTGCGCAATAAATTAATTACAACATATGTCATTTATTGCAGATAGAGTAAAAATGGATGGACTGACATTTGATGATGTCCTCCTTATTCCGGCTTATTCAGAAGTTCTCCCCAGGAGTGTTGATTTAACTACCAGATTTTCACGTAACATCACGCTAAATGTGCCTTTGGTTTCTGCCGCAATGGATACTGTGACCGAGGCTCCTTTGGCTATTGCTATTGCCCGTGAGGGAGGAATCGGTGTGATTCACAAGAATATGTCAATCGCTGAGCAGGCCCGTCAGGTTCATGCAGTAAAACGTGCGGAAAACGGTATGATTTACGACCCTGTCACGATTAAACGCGGCAGTACCGTGAAAGACGCGCTTGCAATGATGGAAGAATATCATATCGGCGGTATACCAGTAGTTGACGATGATCGTAAGCTCGTAGGTATCGTCACTAACCGAGACCTGCGTTTTGAGCGTAATCTGAACCGTCTTATAGATGACGTGATGACAAAGGAGAATCTTGTCACTACTTCCCAATCTACCGATTTGGATCATGCTGCGGCGATTCTTCAGGCACATAAGATAGAAAAGCTTCCTGTGGTTGATGGCGAGGGCCGTCTTATAGGATTGGTTACTTATAAGGATATCACAAAGGCTAAAGACAAACCCAATGCATGTAAGGATGCTCTCGGTCGGCTCCGTGTGGCAGCCGGAGTAGGCGTTACTGCCGATGTCATGGATCGCGTGGACGCGCTTGTGGCAGCCGGAGTGGATGCCATTGTCATTGACACGGCGCATGGCCATAGCAAGGGAGTTGTGGATGTGCTTCATAAAGTGAAAGCAAAATATCCTGAGATTGACGTTGTTGTTGGAAACATTGCTACCGGAGAGGCCGCCCGTTATCTTGTCGATAATGGCGCAGACGGTGTTAAAGTTGGTATTGGTCCGGGCTCTATATGCACCACCCGTGTGATTGCCGGAGTGGGAGTGCCTCAACTTAGCGCTGTGTATGATGTAGCCAAGGCTTTGGAAGGAACCGATGTTCCGTTGATTGCCGATGGCGGTATCCGCTATTCGGGTGATATTGTGAAAGCTCTTGCCGCCGGCGCATACTCGGTTATGCTTGGCGGTATGCTTGCCGGTGTTGAGGAGTCGCCTGGCGACACTATTATCTATAACGGACGTAAATATAAGGCATATCGAGGCATGGGTTCGCTCGAAGCTATGGAAAAGGGATCTAAAGACCGTTATTTCCAGGCCGGAGAAACCGATACACGTAAGCTTGTGCCGGAAGGTATTGCTGCGCGAGTGCCATTTAAGGGCTCTCTTTATGAAGTGGTCTATCAGATGCTGGGCGGTCTTCGTGCCGGCATGGGGTATTGTGGCGCGGCTAACATCGACAAGCTGCATTCTGCCAAATTCACCCGTATTACCAATGCCGGTGTAGCGGAAAGCCATCCCCACGATGTCGCTATAACAAGCGAGGCTCCCAATTACAGTGCTTCGCATCAGTAATATTCGAGAATTTATAATGAAAACCGCATTTATTGCGTCACTTATCGCCTTGTCGGCTTTGGGGCCGGCAATGGCGAAAACAAGTGACAAGACTATTATGACTATAGCCGGGAAAAAAGTTCCGGTAAGTGAGTTTGAATACTTCTATCATAAGAGCAATGGTCAGCAATCAAAACCGATGACTCCTGAAGAGTATGCCGAACTTTTTTCTGTTTATAAACTTAAGGTGGCCGACGCAGAAGCTGCCGGCATAGACACTACCGAAGCTTTCCGGTCGGAATTTGACAATTATTGCAGGGAGCTTATTCAGCCATATTTGCGGGTGAAATCAATAGAGGACAGCCTTGTTGCTGCCGCTTATTCCCATATGTTGACCGACCGTGATGTCAGTCACATAATGATTGACAAAGGTTCATCTCCCGAGTTGAGAGCGGCGGCGAGAGACACTCTTGACAGTCTGCGTTCGGTTATTCTGAATGGAGCGGATTTTAAAGAAATAGCGTTGAAATATTCTATTGACGGTTCAGTGAGGGCCAATGGCGGTAATTTTGGGTATATACCGGCAGGCAGGCTCCCGTATTCATTTGAAGCTGCCGCTTATGACACTCCGGTAGGGGGGCTTTCGGAAATCGTGGAGACTCCATTCGGCTTTCATTTGCTAAAGGTTGAGGCTGAACGTAAAAATGCTGGTGAAGTGTTGGCCCAGCACATACTCACGCTTACCCAGGGGAAATCCCCTGAAGATCAGGCGCATGCCCGGTTTAGAATCGACTCTCTGTATGACCTTATTGCCAATGGTTCCGATTTCAGTGAGCTTGCAAAAAAATATAGCGAAGATCCCGGAAGCGCGGCTGAAGGCGGTATGTTGCCATGGTTCGGTAAAGGTATGATGGTTCCGGAATTTGAAAACACCGTATTCTCATTAAATGACGGTGAGACTTCAAAGCCTTTTGAAACAGCCTACGGATATCATATCGTGCATCGTATAAATCACAGGGATGTTCAGCCTTTGGAGTCCATGCGTGATAAAATTATTGAAGAAATGAAGCGTGACGGACGATACTCACAGCCGGAAAAGGCCGGTTTTGAACGATTTAAGAAGCGCTATAATACTCTTGTCTATACCGCTGATATCGATGGCATAAAATCGGAAATCGCGAAAAAAGGCGAGTTTGATTCGCTGATGTGTGTCTCTTTGGTTTCATGTCCTGTGGTTGTTGCGGAGATTAACAAGAAAAAAATCACGACTGCCGACCTTTTCAGTGCCGGTCTGCCACAGCCAAGCATGATTGCCGATGAAGCGTCGGAATATATCGACTATCTCTTGCAAAATGAGATTGAAAAACGTCTTATAGATGAGGAAACCGCACGTCTGGTTGCGACAGATTCCGAATTCCGGAATCTGTACAATGAATATCGTGACGGAATGATGCTTTTTGAAATAGCCAACCGCGAGGTCTGGGGTAAGGCGGCATCCGATGAAGACGGATTGAAGAGATATTTTGAAGCTCATAAATCGCAATACAAATGGGATGAACCCCGATTCAAGGGATACGTGGTTTATACGAGAAATGATTCGATAGGCAATGCGTTTGCCGAATATCTTGAATCGACGCATCCTGCGATTGACTCACTTGCCGATATTATAAACGCCCGGTTTGACAAGCAAATCCGAATGGAACGCGTTCTCGCCCGCAAGGGTGACGACAGAGTGGTGGACGCTGCTGTGTTTGAGACCGGAACCGCTTCTTCAAAAGGGCCGTGGAAATATGTGACTTTGTATGAAGGCCGTCTTATAGATAATCCGGAAGAAATGTCGGACGTTCGCGGCGCTGTCATCTCCGATTACCAGACAGAGCTTGAAAAGCAATGGGTTGAACGTCTTAAAAGTAAATATCCTATAAAAGTTGATAAAAAATTATTAAAGCGGATTCAATAGCCGAAAATTTAGTAATTTTGATAAAATTTGGATATTGAAATAATGAGCCGTTTTCTGTACATCACATTAATGCCGTTGCTTGCTGCTTTCGTGTCTTGCGGAAGCGGAGGCGACGGCGTGTTGCAGGATGACGGCAGCACAGTGGCCAGAGTCGGCAGTCAGGTGTTGACTCGGCCCGATTTGATTTCAAATGTGCCATACGGCCTGTCGCCTGAGGATAGCGTGAAATTTATCCGCGCATATGTCCGTCAATGGATTGATGCCAGACTTGTAGGAGAGATTGCCGCTCGTAATATCAATGATATGTCGCGTATCGATAAGATGGTGGATGAATATCGTAACGAGTTGATAATGTGGGAATACACTCGGTTAATGTATGCACAGCATTCGGGCGACGATATAAACCGCGATTCCCTGATGGCGTATTATGAAAGGCATAAGAATTCCTATCTTGCCGCATCTCCATTGGTTAAAGGAATTTTCATCAAGATACCGAAAGACGACAAACGTCTTGCAGGTATCAGGAAATGGGTGATGTCAAAGAACAGTGAGGATCTGGATAAGCTTGAACAGACGAGCATGGACAACGGTGTCGAATATGAATACTTTCGTGATGGCTGGACTAAATGGTCGGTTGCGGCTCGTAAATTCCCGACAGATATATCAGGAAAAGTCTCAACCATTCCTCAGTCGGGAGAGCGGCGTTTTGAGACCACAAGCGACGGATATACCTACATATTGGCCGTCAACGAATATATTCCTTCCGGAAGTGTCATGCCTTACGATATGGTTGAGGAAACTTTGATTGAACAGTTCAGGAGCGCCAACCGTCCGGAGTATGAGCGTATTTTACGTCAGCAGCTGTATGAAAATGGTGTCAAGGAAGGAATTGTGGCCGTTAATATTGACCTGGGGATTCCTGATGTGATTCAACAAGATAAAAATAATAAATAATTATAGATATAATCGTGAAAAAAGGAATTACGATAAGCGTTCTGACTGCTATGGCTCTATCAGCGTCGGCGCAAAATAATATTGCGGAAGAGGTGGCTTGGTGGATTGGCGACCAGCCGATTTTGAAATCGGAAGTTGAGGAAATGTACCAGAATATGCTATATGAAAATCCGCAATTGGGAGGCGACCCGTATTGTATTGTTCCGGAAAATATAGCTATTGAGAAATTGTTTTTGCATCAGGCTGAACTGGATTCCGTTGAGGTTCAGGAAAGTATGATTCAGTCTGAGGTTGAAAGACGTATTAATTACATGATTGCCAATCTCGGTAGTCAGGAAAAACTCGAGCAGTTTTATCGTCGCACTATGCCTGAAATCAGAGAGACGATGGCCGAGAGTGTCGGCAATGCCTATCGCACCCAGGAGGTTCAGAAATCATTGACCAAGGATATAAAAGTTACCCCGTCGGATGTCAGAAAATTTTTCGCCCAGTTGCCTGCCGACAGTATTCCTTATGTCCCGCTTCAGGTAGAGACGCAGATTCTGACATTGAACCCGGCCATACGTGTGGAAGAAATAGATGAGGTAAAAGCCCGGCTAAGGGATTTTACCGACAAGATAAACAAAGGAGAATCGGAATTTTCAACCTTGGCCATCCTTTATTCGGAAGATCCGGGAAGCGCGATGAGAGGCGGTGAACTCGGATTTATCAACAAGGCGAGTCTTGATCCCGAATATGCGGCTGTGGCTTTTAACCTGAACGACCCCAAGAAAGTGTCCAAGATTGTGGAGTCGCAGTTCGGGTTTCATATAATCCAGCTGATTGAAAAGCGAGGTGACCGCATAAACACGCGTCATATCCTGTTGCGGCCAAAGGTGTCAGATGCCGATTTGACCGAAGCTATCCATCATCTTGACACTGTCAGGGCTGAGATTCTGGCTGAGAAATTCACATTTGAAGATGCCGTGCCTTATCTGTCAAGCGACAAAGACACCCGTAATAATAAAGGCATAATGATCAACAACAATGTCAATCCTCCTACTGCTCAGTTTGAAATGGCACAGTTGCCTCAGGAAGTGAGCCGCGTTGTCGACAAACTCAGTGTAGGCGAGATTTCCAAGCCGTTCATCATGAGAGACCCGAAACGCAACTACGATATTGTGGCGATGGTGAAACTTACAAAGCGCATTCCCGGACATAAAGCTAATCTGAGCGACGATTACCAGCTTATCAAGCAGCTTTATGAAGACTCGGAAAGAGAGCGTATAATCAGTGAGTGGATTGATAAGAAAATCAAGGACACTTATGTGCGCATCGAGGATGGCTGGCGTGATTGTGATTTTAAACACAAAGGCTGGATAAAGCAACAATAAACTTTTGTTGAGAATAATGAGGGATTGCAGGAATATGTTTAAGGGCCGATGGATGGCTGTCATCGTATTGCTGGCGGTGACAGTGCCGTCATTTATCTTTGCCGTTCAGAAGAATGGCGAAAAGGTTGTCCTTCCCGTTTCTCAGAGAGCCAAACGTATTCCTGTTAAGCCTACTATTCCACAAGAAGACCGAGGCACGGGCGACAGAGTGTTTCTCGAACGTGCCGACCGTCTTTATATGGACGAGAGAATCAGTCCTGATTATCAGGTTGTGACCGGCAATGTGCTTTTTCGGAAAGGCGGCATGTACATGTATTGCGACAGTGCCCTGTTTTTTGAAGGCCCGGGGTCATTGCAGGCTTATGGAAATGTGCGTATGGAACAGGGCGACACTCTGTTTGTATACGCTGACCAGCTTGACTACAATGGCGAGACTGAATTTGCCACTTTTTACGGTGCTGGTTCCGAACCTGTCAGGCTCATTAACCGCGATGTAGAGCTGACAACTTACATATTCAACTATGACATAGCCGCCAATCTGGGTTATTATGACAATCAGGGTACTATCTCCGATGTGGAAAATGAATTGACTTCCGGCTATGGCGAGTATAATCCCGACACGAAGGATGCGGAATTCAGGGATAATGTGGTGCTTCAGGATAAGAAAAAGGAGGATTTCAGGATATCCACTGAAGTGTTGAGATATAACACCGAAACCCACATAGCCAATCTTGTGAGCCCCACAGTGATTGTGACCGACAGCGCTACGGTATATTCAAGCAACGGATGGTATGATACCGAAAGCGAGTTGTCGGAACTGTATGACCGTTCGCTCATCGTCACCAACCGTGGCAGCACTCTCACGGGCGACACTATCTTCTATGACCATCTCAAGGGTTACGGAGAGTCGTGGGGCAATATGGTATTGACCGATTCCGTCAAGAGCGTCGCTCTTGACGGGGATTATGGATTTTACAATCAGCCAAATGACAGCGCGTATGCTACCGGACACGCGCGTGTGCTTGAATACAGTAAGGCCGATACTCTCTATCTCCACGGTGATACGGTTAGAGCCTACATGCTGTATGACGACTCCACCCACGTGGTGACGGCCTATCCGAAAGTAAGATTCTGGCGTGTTGATGTGCAGGGATTGTGTGATTCGCTTGTGATGCTCGAACGCGATTCGACGATGTACATGCATCGTCATCCAATATTGTGGAATGACCGTCGTCAGGTGTTTGGCGGCGTTATTATGGCTCACTTCAACGATTCCACTGTCGATTGGGCGAAACTGCCTGATTTCGGATTTGTGGCCGAGCATGTCGACGGCGATTTTTACAATCAGATTTCCGGAAAAGAGATGCTTGCCCGATTTGACAGTCTTGGCCAGATGCGGCAGCTGGATGTGAGCGGCAATGTGGAAATCATAATGCTCCCTCAGGAAAATGATTCGACCTATAATAAGATTGTCAACACGGAGAGCAGCTTCCTTACCGCTTGGTTTAATGGCCGCCAGGTGGAAAAGATGATTCTGTGGCCTGAGGTCACGGGAACTGTGACCCCTCTTTATCTTGCCCGAAAGTCGATTTATTATCTGAGCAATTTTAATTGGTATGAAGCTTTGCGGCCAAAAGACAAGGAAGATATCTTCGTGATTCCTCCCGAGATGGACGCACTTCTAAATGAGCCTGATCCATCGTTGCGCCGTCGTAAAGTGAACTGATTCCGGAACCGCTTTATCCCAAGGGCGGATAAAACGCGTCGGGAATATGCTCGATGCGGTATTCGTGTTCCGACGTTCCTATGATGCCGATTATGTCAAATTGCACCTCCTGTCGGTAATCGTAGTTTCTGACAAAGCTGTCGGCACCACGGCATATGTTGCGTATCTTTTTAGGGGTGATGGATTGCATCGGGTCAAACGAGCCTTCCCGCCGTGTCTTTACTTCCACAAATACAATCCGGTTGTCTTTGAGGGCGATTATGTCGATTTCGAAAAAGCCTTTGCGGGTGTCGTAGTCAATGATTGTGTAACCTTTGGTGATCAGATATTCCCGGGCTATCCTTTCTCCCCATGCTCCGAAGTCGTTGTGGTCTGCCATAAACTGTTTTTTTAGAGGATTGATATTGCAAAGATATTGATTTTCTCTGAACCATGGCGGAAATTCTTAGAGGTTGTTTAAAAACGATTGTTAACAGAAGTGAGTTTACGGAGCGTTATGACCACGGCAGCGACCATTAGCATCTCGTTGGCTGATTGAGTAGTTTCCTCATAGTTCCGGCATAGACGCCTGAAGTTTTCAAGCCATGCGAATGTTCTCTCAACGACCCATCTTTTCT